>JANQLR010000060.1 GCA_028280525.1 Longimicrobiales bacterium | reverse complement strand
CTTCGACCGGCTCGAGCCGGGGAGCCCGGAGCTCCCGGAGGAGATCGCCGGACCGATCCTGAAGGAGGTGCGCGAACGCCTCTCCTTCCTCACCAACGTCGGTCTCTCCTACCTGACGCTGGGACGCGGGGCGGGGACGCTCTCCGGGGGAGAGGCGCAGAGGATCCGGCTCGCCACCCAGATCGGGAGTCGTCTGGTCGGGGTGCTGTACATCCTGGATGAGCCCTCCATCGGACTTCACCAGCGTGACAACGACCGTCTCCTCTCCACCCTGCGCACCCTGCGCGACCTCGGCAACACCGTCATCGTGGTCGAGCACGACGAGGACACGATCCGGGCCGCCGACTGGATCGTCGACCTGGGGCCCGGCGCGGGTCGCCACGGTGGCGAGGTCGTCGCGGAGGGGCGGCTCGAGGATGTGCTCGCGGCGGAGCGCTCGCTGACCGGGCAGTACCTTCGCGGGGACCGGACGATCGCCGTTCCCGGAGAGCGGCGGCCGGTGGATCCCGAGAAGGTTCTCAAGGTGCGGGGGGCGAGGGGGAACAACCTCCACGGCCTCGACGTCGCCTTCCCGCTCGGCGTCATGACGTGCGTGACCGGCGTCTCCGGTTCGGGAAAGTCCACGCTGGTGAACGAGACGCTCTACCACGCCCTCAGCCGCCACTTCTACCGGAGCAAGGCCGCCCCGGCGCCCCACAGCGCGATCGAGGGTCTCGATCGGGTCGACAAGGTCATCGACGTCGACCAGTCCCCGATCGGGCGGACGCCCCGCTCCAACCCCGCCACCTACACCGGCCTCTTCACCCCCATCCGGGATCTCTTCGCGAGCCTCCCGGAGAGCCAGATGCGCGGGTATCAGGCGGGCCGCTTCTCCTTCAACGTGAAGGGCGGGCGGTGCGAGGCGTGCACCGGTGACGGCCTCGTGAAGATCGAGATGCACTTCCTCCCGGACGTCTACGTGCCCTGCGACGTCTGCCACGGCAAGCGCTACAACCGGGAGACGCTCGACGTCTTCTACAAGGGGAAGAACATCGCCGACGTCCTCGACATGACGGTGGACGACGCCCTCGACTTCTTCGACGCGGTACCGAAGATCCGGGAGAAGCTGCAGACGCTCCACGACGTCGGTCTCGGCTACATCCACCTCGGTCAGTCGGCGACGACGCTCTCGGGGGGCGAGGCGCAGCGGGTCAAGCTCGCCACCGAGCTCTCCAAGCGGCAGACCGGGAGCACTCTGTACATCCTCGACGAGCCCACGACCGGGCTCCACTTCGAAGACGTCCGCGTCCTCCTCGAGGTCCTCCACCGCCTCGTCGACCTCGGCAACACGGTGGTCGTGATCGAGCACAACCTCGAGGTCGTGAAGACGGCGGACTGGATCGTGGATCTCGGCCCGGAGGGCGGATCGGGGGGCGGGATGATCGTGGCCGAGGGTCCGCCCGAGGCCGTCGCCGAGACGCCCGGCTCCTTCACCGGTCAGTATCTGGCCCCTCTCCTGGAGGGGGCGCGGGTCGGCTAGGGCTCCGAAGCGAAGGATCTCCCCGCGTAACACGTAGGGAACGGGAGGATCGTCGCTGGTCGCGGCCGTGGACCGCCGCGTGTTAAGTTGCGGGTCCCTGCGGAAACACCGGGATCGGTCACCCCGTAGGACCGGACGCGGTCGTGGGTTACGACCGGCGCCACAAGAGCGGTCGCATCATGGAGTTGCGCATGGTAACGCAAGAGGATCTCGAGAGCTTCCTCATTCGGATGGACGCAGAGCACGAGGAGATCGACGACGGGATGTACCTCCTTCGCCCGAAGGAGACCGGTGTCCCGATCGTCGTCCATCACTCCCCGCCCGTCGTCCTCCTTCGCATGAAGGTCATGGACCTCCCCGACGACGCGGGGAGTATCGAGCTGTATCGCATGCTCCTGGAGCTCAACGCGAGCGACGTCGTCCACGGCGCCTACGGCCTGGAGGACGGGGAGCTGATCATCAGCGACACGCTGGAGCTGGAGACGCTCGACTACGGAGAGCTCCAGGCCTCGGTGGAAAGCATCCAACTTGCGGCATCCGGTCACATGGATCGGATCCGGTCTCTCGCCGGCACGGCGGAGGGCTGATTGATGGGCATTTTTTCGAAGTTCTCCACCCTCATCAAGTCGAACATCAATGATCTGATCAACCGGGCCGAAAACCCGGAGAAGATGCTCAATCAGATCATCCTCGACATGAGGGACCAGCTGGCGAAGGCCAAGCGGGAGGTCGCCGCCGCCATCGCCGACGAACGAAAGCTCCGCAAGCAGCTCGACGACGAGATCAGGCAGATGCGCGAGTGGGAGCAGCGCGCGATGCTCGCCGTGAAGGAGGGTCGGGACGACCTCGCCAAGCAGGCGCTGATGCGTCAGCAGGAGCACGCCGAGCGGGCGGCGACGCTCGAGGGCACGTGGAAGGCGCAGGCGGCCGAGACCGAGAAGCTCAAGGGCTCGCTCCGTCAGCTGAACGACAAGATCGAGGAGGCGAAGCGCAAGCGGAATCTTCTCATCGCCAAGCAGAAGCGGGCGCAGGCGCAGAAGCGGATCCACGAGACGATGTCCGGCCTGTCGGACACCTCCGCCTTCGAGGCCTTCAACCGGATGGCCGAGAAGATCGAGGAGTCGGAGCGTCAGTCGATCGCTGCGGCCGAGGTCAACGAGGAGCTGACCTTCGACAGCCTGGAGGACCAGTTCAAGCAGCTGGAGACCGGGGGCTCGGCGACCGCCGAGGACCGCCTCCTCGCGCTCAAGCAGCAGATGGGGCTGATCGCGGCGCCGGAGGCCGAGGCCCCGAAGCAGATCGGGGACGGCGGGGACGCGGCCACCGAGCCCGCACCGTCCCAGGCCGCGCCCGAGGTCGAGGCGCAGGTGGAGGCGGTCGAGGAGCCGGCCTCCGGCGACGCCGACGACGAGTCGAACGCCATCGCCGAGGCGGAGCTCCTCGAGCAGTTCAAGTCGCTCGAGAAGAACGCCGAGGCCTGACGCGACCGGCGCGATTTCCAGCGGGGCGGCCCCTCTCCATCTTGCGTGGAGGGGGGCCGTTTCCGTTTCCTCCTCCTCCCCATCTCACCCTGCAGACCCCGCCATGAGCATCGTCCATCTGAACGGCGCCTACCTTCCGGCCGAGGAGGCCCGGATCCCGGTGACCGATCGAGGCTTCCTCTTCGCCGACGGCGTGTACGAGGTCACCCCTGCCTACCGCGGCCGCTTCTTCCTCTTCGAGCGCCACCTCGCGCGGCTGCAGCGAGGGCTCTGCGAACTCCGCATCGACTTCGACACGAGAGACCTCCCGGCGATGCACGGGGAGTTGCTCCGGCGGAACGATCTGGAGGGGGCCGAGGCGTCCATCGTGTACCTCCAGGTCACCCGGGGGGCGGCGCCCCGGACGCACGCCTTCCCGAAGGAGCCCGTGGCCCCGACCGTCTACGCCTTCGCGAAGGAGTACCGGCGCCCCTCCGAGGAGCGCTGGGAGCGGGGTTTCACCGCGGTCACCGTCCCGGACCGCCGCTGGCCCCGGGCCGACATCAAGTCGATTTCTCTCCTGCCGAACGTGCTCGCGCAGCAGGCGGCGGTCGATGCCGGGGTCGACGACGCCCTCCTGGTGAAGGACGGCATCGCCCTGGAGGGCGCGCACAACAACTTCTTCGCCGTCTTCGGCGAGACGATCGCCACGCACCCCACGACGAACGTCACCCTCCACGGGATCACCCGGGAGTACGTGATCGGGCTGGCGCGGGAGCTGGGGATCCCCGTCGAGGAGCGCCCGGTCATGGTCGAGGAGCTCGGACGCGCGACCGAGGCCTTCTACACGGGGACGACGACCGAAGTCCGGCCCACGGTCCGGATCGATGGGAAGCCGGTCGGGGACGGGCGGGTCGGGCCGGTCACGCGTCGGATTTGGGAGGCCTCCGTCGAGCGGGTGACGGCGTGGGGGCGGGGGGAGGGGTAGGGCCCCTTCCCACCCCCCACCCCCTCCAACTCGCAAAGGTGGGGGCGCCGTC
>JANQLR010000056.1 GCA_028280525.1 Longimicrobiales bacterium | reverse complement strand
CGGTCAGCACGCCGGCCTCGCGGCGGATCATCATCATGCCGACGGCCACGTCGTCGCCCTTGAGCGCGATCCCCTTCACCCCCTTGGCCGTCCGTCCCTGTCGCGGCACGTCGCCCTCGGGGAAGCGGATCGCGCGCCCGCCGCTCGAGAAGATCATCACCTCGGCCTCCCCGTCCGAGAGGCGGACATCCAGGATCCGGTCGCCCTCCTTCACACCCGCCGCGATCACGCCGGTCGAGCGCGGGTTCGAGAACTCGGAGAGGTCGGTCGCCTTGAGGAGCCCGGACTCGCTCAGGAAGAGGAGGACGCGGTCCTCGGCCTCCAGGTCGTCGACCGGGAGGACGGCGACGATGGGGTCGCGCCGCTCGGCGCCGGGCAGGAGCGAGTAGATCGACTGGCCGCGGGAGGCGCGTCCGCTCTCGGGGAGGTCCAGCACGGAGAGGAAGTGGCAGTGACCCTGCTCGGTGAAGGCGAGGACCCACCCGTTCGTGCGCGCCACGAAGAGCCGCTCGATGTAGTCGTCCTCGTACTTCTCCATCCCGGCGAGCGCCTTGCCGCTCGATACGCGGCGCCGGTAGAGGTGCATCGGCATCCGCTTGGCGAAGCCCTCGTGGCTGACCGTGACGACGACGTCCTCGTCGGCGATCTCCTCGTCGACGGCGTCGAGGTGGGCCTCCTCCTCGTCCACGATCTCGGTGCGCCGCTCGTCGCCGAAGGCGTCGACGACCTCATTCAGCTCGTCGAGCATGACCTCGATCTGCCGCTCGTCGGAGCCGAGGATGTCGCGAAGCTCGCGGATGCGGGCCTTCAGCTCGCGCAGGCGGCTCTTCAGCTCGGTCCCCTCCAGCTGCGTGAGCTTCGCCAGCCGCATGTTCAGGATCGCGTCCGACTGCGCCTCGGAGAGTCCGAAGCGGTCCTGGAGCGCCTCCGACGCCTCGGCCCGGTTCTTCGAGCCGCGGATGATCTTCACCACCTCGTCGATGTTGTCGAGGGCGACGAGGAGCCCCTCCACGATGTGTCGTTCGGCCTCGGCCTTCTCGAGCTCGTGGCGGGAGCGGCGCTGGATGACCTCGATCCGGTGATCCCGGTAGTGCTCCAGGATCTCCTTCAGATTCATCTCGCGCGGCTGGCCCTTGTCCAGGGCGAGCATGATCGCGCCGAAGGTGCTCTGCAGGTACGTCCGGCGGTACAGGACCTCGAGCACCTTCCCGGCATCCGCGCCGCGCTTCAGTTCGATGACGATCCGCATCCCGTCGCGGTCGGACTCGTCTCGGATGTCGGCGATATCCTCCGTCTGCTTCTTCCGCGTGACGACGACGATCTGCTCGATGATCTTCGACTTGTTGACCGCGTACGGGAGCTCGGTCACCACGAGCTGGCTCTTTCCGCCCCGCAGCGCCTCCTTCACGATCCGGGCGCGCATGATCACCTTGCCGCGCCCCTCGCGGTACATCGACTCGATGCCGTCGCGCCCGATGATCCACCCGCCGGTCGGGAAGTCCGGACCGGGGAGGTGCCGCATCAGGTCGTCGACGGTGCAGTCGGGGTCGATGGCGAGCAGCTTCACCGCGGCCGCCACCTCGCGGAGGTTGTGCGGCGGGACGTTCGTGCTCATCCCGACCGCGATCCCGCTCGACCCGTTCACCAGGAGGTTCGGGGCGCGAGCAGGGAGGACGACGGGCTCGTCGAGCCGCCCGTCGAAGTTCGGGGTGAAGTCGACCGTCTCCTTCTCGATGTCGCGCAGGAGGACTGCGGCCACCGCGGCGAGGCGCGCCTCGGTGTAGCGGTAGGCGGCCGCCGAGTCGCCGTCGATCGAGCCGAAGTTCCCCTGGCCGTCCACGAGCGGGTAGCGCAGCGAGAAATCCTGCACCATCCGGACCATGGCGTCGTAGACCGCCGAATCGCCGTGCGGGTGATACTTGCCGAGCACGTCTCCGACGACGGTCGCGCTCTTCTTGTAGGCCCGGTCGGGCTGGAGGCCCAGCTCGTGCATCGCGTAGAGGATCCGCCGGTGGACCGGCTTCAGCCCGTCCCGGACGTCCGGGAGGGCCCGCTGCACGATGACGCTCATCGAGTAGTCGAGGAACGACTCGCGCATCTCCTCTTCGATGGGACGGGAGAGGATCCGTTCGCGCTGCTGAGCAGTGGCCATGAAGCTTCCCGCAGAGGAGGGCCGATCCACGATCCGATGCGACCGTGGGACCCGGCGACCGCCTATCCTCTAGGAAAGCCCTGGCGGGGGCAAGCAGGGCTCGGGGCGCGTGGTGGAGTGCCTCTAGCGACCGAGGACGATGTCCAACGACAGCACCGGGTCTCCGCGCCCGAGGGGGTACGGCCCGAACGAGTCGAAGCGGTCCGAGGCGGACGCGAGGATGCAGACCCCCTCGAGCCGGCGCAGCTCGGGGTCCCAGCGAATCAGAAGCTCTCCGGAGAACTCGCCGGTCAGCGAGACGGGGGCCTCCACGATCGGATTCAGGTGGGTCTCCGGGAGCAGGGCAGTCGGACACCCCGCCTCGTACCCGACCATCTGCAGTCGAACCGTGGACCCCGCATCCGGATCCACGAGGATGCCCGAGACCGACACCCGGAGAAGGTCGTGGTCGAAGGGCCCGAGGGGATCCCCGCCGCCGCATCCGGAGGATGTGGCGAGGGCGACGAGCAGCAGGGAAGCCGTTCGGGTTGACATGGTCGTGGCCTCTCCCGCTTCGACGACGGGCAAACCTCCTGGGCAATCTCCTACACAATACACGCAACCGCTCCGGAGTACCCGGTGACCCGGGGGGGCTCTCAGAGTGGGCGAACGGCGGCACCTCCGTGGTGACCGAGCGGTCCGTCGATGGTGATCGACCGAGCGGCCGCCCTACTCGGGCGCCTCCCCCTCGCTCTCCCCCTCGTCCAGCAGCGTCAGTACCCGGTCGCGCAGCCCCGTCGGCGTCCCGGCCCGGGCCATCGCCGACTGCACCTTCCGACGGAAGTTCTCCTCCATCTTCAGATGGGGATAGCAGGCGGTGCAGACCTCGAAGTGCTTCTGGACCGCGGCGCTGTCCGCAGCCTCGAGCTCCCCGTCCATGAAGTCGTAGATCTGCTCGAGGGCCTCCATACAGGTGATCTCGTCACCCCCTCGGTCTCCACCGAGCATCTTCCGAATCGTATCCATCACCATCATCCCACCTCGGAGGAACGCTGTTCGATGTAGCCCATCTCGACCGCGAAGTCGTGGAGGACCTTCTGCAACTGTCTCCGGCCCCGGAAGAGCCGGCTCTTCACCGTCCCGACCGGAACGCCCATCATCTCGGCGATCTCCTGGTAGGGGAGACCTTCCACGTCGCTCAGGACGACCGCGGTGCGGTACTCCTCCGGGAGGGCATCGATCGCGCGCAGCACCTCGTCGTCCACGATCGAGTCGAAGAACTGCCCTTCGGGGTCCTGATCGTTCGTCGAACTCCAGATCGGGTTCACCAGGTTCCCGACCCCCTGCGCCAGCTCGCGTGGCGACTCGCGCTCCACGATCTCCTGGTGCCGCTGGCCGCGCTCACGCTGCCGGAGGAAGACGTTGCGACAGATCGTGAAGAGCCAGCTCTTGGCGTTGGTGCCCGGGGTGAACTGCTCCCAGGCCCGGTATGCGCGCAGGTAGGTCTCCTGCACGAGGTCTTCGGCGGCGTCGGGGGATCCGGCCAGCCGGAGGGCGAAACGGTAGACCGCATCGAGGTGCGGGACCGCCTCCGCCTCGAAGGCGGCGCGTCGGTCGGGCGAATCGGCCACGGGCGCTCTGCGTGGGGGTGAAGTCTGGGGGTCCGGCCTGTTCGGCCAAGGTGGGCCCGAACTCACGTCCCGGCCACGTCCCCCGCGGATTCGAGGGGGAAAGCGACGACGGCGCCCGGGAGTTCCCGAGCCGCGCTGGCGACGACTCGAACGAGCCGAGAGTCGGCCCTACTCGGGGAAGGCGAAGCTCCGAGCGACCTCGGGCGTGGCCGGCCGACCGGTCATGACCTCGATCAGCGCCTCCATGTGGGCGCCGAGCTCCTCGACCCGACCGAGTACCGCACGGGCGTGGGCGTAGTCGAAGTAGGCCGCGACGGCGCCCTCATGCGCCGGGTGCGTCTGCAGGACCGTCTGGTCCATCTCGGCGTGGAGCGCACGGGCGATCGTTCGGACCGCCGTCTCGACCTCGCGCTGCTCGTGGAGCGTCTCGACCGCCAGGTCGCCCTCGAGGAGATGCACGAGCGCCTCGACCAGGGCACGCTCCTCGGGGGGCGCGGCCACGGCGGGCCCGTCGTCCGGGGCTTCCCGGAGGACGGTGTCGGCCCCCGCACGGAGGGCCTGAATCTCTTCGAAGTTGACGGTCAGGATCACGAACTGCGCTGCCGGAAGTACGGTTCTGGGGTCCTCCTATTCTACCTATCGGACGCCCGAAACGTTTCGACAAGTGGTGCCGGGATCGGAAGCCCCGGATCAGGCCTGAGCCATCCCCGCCGTACTCGTCAGCGTCAACGCCACCGAATCGATCACCTCGCCGTCCACGAGCACATCGAGGGCGTACTCACCGGGCTCGGGGAAGACGAAACCGTCCAGGTGAACCACCTGGGGGATCCGGATCGGCCCCGGTCCGCGTGAAGGACCGACCTGCAGCTCGCCGTCGAGACGCGACAGCTCCTCCGCCGACGGAGAGACGACCCGGATCGAGATGCTGTGGCGCCCCGCCTCGTCCGCGGACGCAGAGAGCCGGAAGACGAGCGTCATCCGGTCGTGGCGGGTCGGGAAGTCCCCTGCCGAGATGTGATCGAAGATGCCCAGGATGCTGAGCTTCCCCGAGGCATCGATGGCGGCCGCGTCGGCGAGGAGGGCGAAGTCGGTTTGCACTTGAAGGCTGTTGAAGAACTGGGGTGCGGCCGCGCGGAGGGGTCTTCGGTACGTTCAGGCGAGGAAAGACGACGAATCGTAGCAGCGCTACGATGAGGAGGAGAGTCGCGGCATGAGCTACCGAACCCCCCTCCGCCCGAACGGGTTCCGGCAGCATGGGGCCATCTTCGTCGTTGGATCGCCCTCGGGACCACCCTCCGCGCGGTGCCCGCTCACGGCCACGCCTTCGGCAATCCGCGACCCACGCTTGCGCGCGGGTTCCCCATATGGCCCCATCCTGCCGGAACGCGGCTCGCCCCAGTTCTTCAACAGCCTTCTAGTCATGCGTCCTGTCGAAGGAGTCGGGGGCCGAGCCAGAGCCCCCCGATCAGATCGACGATCACATGACAGGCGATGGCAGGCCAGAGCGACCCGCCGACCAGGACGCTCGCCGCGAAGAGGAAGCCGAGCATTCCGGTGCGTGCGATTCCGAGCGCCCCCTGGTAGGCGTGCAGCAGCCCGAAGGCGAGCGACGTCACGAGGGCGACCGTCCACGGCGACGGGAAGAGCGGGATCAGGAGCGCCAGCAGGTAGCCCCGGTAGACGATCTCCTCGCCGAAGCCCGCCAGGAAGGAGAGGAGAATGAACATCCGCTTCTCGTGCGGAGTGACCGGGAGGAGGTACTCCAGAAGTCGCGTTTCCTGGATCCCGAACTGTCGGGCGGTCGCGTGGAATCCGAGGGTCAGGAGCCCGACACCGGTCAGGAGCAGTGCGAGCATCGAGCCGCCGGCGGTGGGGTCGACGGGACCCAGACCGAGCGCGGGGAGTCCCGGACCCAGCGCCCCCAGGATCAGCGCGACGGACGCCAGGAGGAGGATCGTCGCGGAGGAGCTCAGGTAGGCGCTCGGCCGGTCGATCGCCGCCGCGCCACCGGCCATGAGCTGGGCGAAGGCGAGGATGGGGAGGGCGACGAGGAGCGCACCGGCGAAGGCCGCGTCCGGGATCCCCATCTCGAAGCGGAGGGCGAATCCGACCATCAGGAGCGGGACGGAGAAGAGGGCCGCCCGAGTCAGCCAGACGGCCTGCCGCGCGCTCCTCTGCTCCTCTTCCAGACGACCGTTCACGGCGTCACCGGCACGTCACGGGTGAACTCGCGGATCCGTTCGATCGTCTGCGACACGTCGTCCTCGGTGGTGCGGTAGTTCATGGGACAGAGGCGCAGCGCGAAGCGCCCCCCCAGCCGTGTCGACGACATCATCGCCACCCCCTCCTCGATCACCCGGTCCTGAATCCGACGGTTCCAATCGTCGAGCTCCTCGGGCGTGGCCTCCACGCCGTCGGGCAGGCGCGCGCGGAAGCAGACGATCCCGAGACACGCCTCGGAGAGGAGTACGAGCTCATCCGAGTCTCGGATTCGCCGCTCCGCCGCCTCCGCCCGGACGATCCCACCGCGAACCGCCTCCTCGAGCGCCGCGCGTCCCACGGACTGGATCGTCATCCAGACCTTCAGCGCCCGAAAGGAGCGGGTCAGCTGGAGGCCGCGATCCGCGAAGTTGACCTGCTCCATCCCGAGGGCGGTGTCCTGCAGGTACTCCGGCATGATGTGGAAGGCGGCCGTCAGATCGTCGGGGTTTCGCACCATGAGGCACCCGGCCTCGTACGTCTGGAAGAGCCACTTGTGGGGGTCGAGCGTGACCGAGTCGGCGCGTCCCAGCCCCTCGAGCTTCTCCCGCCCCTCGGGGGTGAGGATCGCGAAGCCCCCGTACGCGGCGTCGACGTGGAGCCAGAGCCCCTCCTCGGCGGCCAGGTCGGCGAGCTCGTGGAGGGGGTCGACCGCGCCGGTGTTCGTGGCTCCACCGTTCGCGGCGACCAGCACCGGCGTGCGGCCCACCGCGCGGTCCTGCGCGATGGCGGCCCGGATCGCTTCCGTCCGCATCGCGTACCCGGCCTCTCCCGGGATCTTCCGGATCTGCTCCGGGCGGTACCCGGCGATCAGGAGGGCGCGCTCGACCGAGGAGTGCGACTGCTCGCCGATGTACGCCATCGCCTGATCGGGGTGACCGGCGCGGTGCCGGGCGGCGATGACGGCGATCAGGTTGGCCGCGGATCCTCCGGAGGTGAAGAGCCCACTCGCGCCCTCGGGCATTCCCAGCCACTCCCGGAACCAGTCCAGCACCGTGAGCTCGATCTGGCTCGGTCCCGCCGACTCGAGCCAGGTGCCCTGGAAGATCGTGAAGGCGGAGGCGAGCCAGTCCCCCATCACCGAGGGCCAGGCGGGCGAGGAGGGGACGAAGGCGAAGAAGCGGGGGTGGTCGATCCGGCCGGCGATCGGGAGGATGTCTTCGACCGCGCGCCTCAGCACCTCGTCGACGGGTCGCCCCTCCTCGGGGCACGGCTCGTCGAGGAGCGGGGCGACCTCGGCTCGGGTCGCGTCCCGCCACGGCGGCTCGACCCGCAGACCGGACCAGCGCTCGGCCACGGCGTCGACCACCGCATACCCGAGACGTCGGATCTCCTCTTCGGACCACTCCAGCGATCGACCCTTCACACCCATCCCCCTTCAGGAGCCGCGGCCACGCTTCCCCACGAACCGGAGCGGGACGACCGTGCGGCGGCTCTGGAAAGATGGGGCGAGGGCGCGCGGGGGGAAGCTCTCCCGGTTCGCCGGGTTACCCGCTACAGACCCGTTCGGAGATCCTCACCGAAGGTCTCGCGGTACCAGGTGCGGACCTGCTCCTCCGCATCGGGCCGCTCGGCCCGCCACGCGTCCTCCACGTCCGGGAACTCCCACCCGCGCAGCGTCAGGATGTAGTCCTCCAGCAGGCCGGCCTGGTCCGCGTACATCATCGCATCCAGCGGGAGGTAGGGGGCGAAGTCGAAGCTCGCTCGACCCAGGAGCCAGGCGTCGGTGGTCCGCTTGAGGAAGGCGAACTCTCGACCCCACTCGTCGAGGCCGACCGCCTCCGGCACCCACTCCTCCAGCCGCCCCATCTCGTGCATCAGGTGCATGTGGGCGTAGAGCTGGTAGACCTGGGACACGTCGGGGGCGGAGCGGCGGAACTGGATGCTCACCGTGTCGCCGGTGATCTCCAGCGTCTCCCACGGCAGAACGTCCGTGGAGGTGGGGCGAGCGCTCACCAGGAAGGACGGGTCGAGGTCGATGTTCTCGATCTCCCGGTTCACCCATTCGTAGACCGGACGCAGCCGGTCCTCGTCGGCGGCGATGCGGGCCCCGCTGCTGACGATCAGCGGCCGGGGCTGCGGGAGGGTGAGCTCACGCGGCCCGCACGAGGCCAGCGTCGTGCTCGCGAGCAGGATCAGGACGGGGATCGAGGAGAAGCGCTTCATGTCGGAGGAGGTGCGGTGGTGGAGACGGCGGGCTGGACCGGCGCGTTCGCGGGTGCTACACCGCGGTGCTCCGATTGGATCTATAATCGTTGACTTCCGATCCCCCGGCGTGGGGAATTGACCCAGCACCCAACATCTACGACGGCGTGACCCGATCGCTACCGTCCGAACCCGCGACGCGCATGGACCAGTTCCGCGTTCCGACCTCGATGACCCCGGAGGAGATGGGCGATCACCTCGCGCAGCTCGTCTGGGAGAGCTTCACCGACTTTCTCGGTCACGACGACACGGAGATCGGCATCGGCGACCTCGGGATCGAGACCGAGGACGGCATCCCGCACGAAAACGCGGTCGAAGAGTCGCTGATCTTCCTGATGTGGGCGCACACGCGCGGAGCGCAGCTCGCC
>JANQLR010000425.1 GCA_028280525.1 Longimicrobiales bacterium | reverse complement strand
GAAGGCTACCCCCCGCTGCCGCCCCGAAGGATGAGGTCGGCGAAGAAGTCGACCACCTCGGGGGTGTCCCGCTGGGCCAGCCAGAAGAGCGCCTGTTCGCGCGACCCGGCGTGCGGTGCGTCGAGCGACAGCTCCATGAGGAGGGGGACGGCGGTGGCGTCATCCAGCTGGGAGAGAGCGAAGACGGCGTGTTCACGCACGCTCTGACGCTCGTCGTCGTCGACGACGATGCCCCGGAGGTCCTCGCTGACCCGCTCCGCGAGGATCACGCTCGCCCAGAAGAGCGTGGTCTCGCGGACATCGGTGGGCAGGCCTCGGTCCCGGACCGCCTCCGCCAGCGCCACGTCCGCGCGGCGACGACCATCCTCGGAGAGCTCCGCGAGGTTCACGACCATCCACCCGGTGCTTGCGACGTCCTCGTCCCGGCGGGCCGCGGGGAGCGCCAGGAGCCAGTCCACCGCCACCTCGGGCGCGACCCTCCCGACGCGCTCCCACCCCGGCTCCCCTTCGATCGCACCGGTCTCGATCTCCTCGACCTCGCCGCGCACCACCGTGACGCGGACCTCCAGCTGCCCACCGGAGCAGGTGCCGAGGTCCGAGTCCCAGCTCCGTCCCCACCGGCGGACCCGGAAGTCGTCCCCGTGCCAGATTCCCCGCTCGCAGACCCGCACCTCCTCATCGACCTCGAGGTGGAAGGCCCACCGCCCGTCCTCCGCGAGGGTGCGGCGGAGCTCCGGGCCGGAGAGCTGGGCCGCCGCCGCCACCGGGAGGAGGCCCAGCGCGAGTGCGACTCGAGCGAATCGCGCGGCTCCCCGGAGCATCTCAGCCCCCTCCGCGGATCAGCTCCAGGAGGAACTCCGCCACCCGCGGGTCGCGGCTCTGCCCGAGCCAGAAGATGGCCTGCTCCTTGAGCTCCGGGTCCTCCTCCTCCCGCGCGATGTTCATCAGCGCGTCTACCGCCTCGGTGGTCTTGCTCTGGGAGATCACGAAGATCGCCTGCTCCCGGAGCTCCGCGTCGGTCGAGGAGCCGTAGATCCCGAGGAGTTCGCCGACGGTAATCCCGCTCTCCCCGGCCCAGAAGAGGGCGGTCTTTCGGATCTCCTCATCCTCTCGGGGGTCGGTCGCCCGTGCGACCAGCCACGCCGTCGCGTCGGGCGTCCGCTCCTGCGACACGGCCAGGAGCACCTGTTCCTTGAGCTCGGGTGCGGTGTCGAGCGAGCCCCACAGCTCCCGGAGGGCGGATCCGGCGTCGTGCTGCTGGCCGAGCCAGAAGATCGCCTGCTCCCGGATCTCGATGGGCTGATCGCTCCCCCTGGCGTAGGCGAGGAGGATCTCCGCTACCCGGGGGCTGTCGTGCTGCGCCACCGCGTAGACCGCACGCTCTCGCAGATCACCGTCCACGGCTCCGGACTCGAGAATCCGCATCAGCGCATCGAGCGCCTCCTCCCCCGGGATCTGGGAGAGCCAGAACACCGCTGCCTCCCGCACGTCTTCGTCCGGATCGGGGTTCCGCTGCGCCAGATCGACGAGGATGCGGACCGTCTCCGCATCCGGGTTCTGCGCCAGGAGGAAGACGGCCTGCTCCCGGAGTTCGGCGGTGCACTCCCCTCGTTCCTCGAGCAGCTCCATGAGGATGGGGCGCGCCCGCTCCGGGTCCATCTGCAGCAGCGCCGACAGCGCCGCCGAACGGATGTCGTTCTCCTCGCACGGGTCGCCGTCGCCCCGACCCTCGCTCGTCGCCAGGCGGGCGATCTGCTGCGCGGCTCCGGCGTCTCCGCGCCGGGCCATCTGCGCCTGGATCCGGACGCGCAGCGCTTCGGCGTCCTCACCCGTCACCGCGTCGGGGTGCCTCTCCGCCTGCGTGGCGAGGAGCGCCATCGCCCGGTCCAGGTCCGACCGCGCACCGATCCGGTGGAGCGCCTGCGCCTGCCAGTAGTAGGAGTCCGCGACGTACGCCGACCGCGGGTAGTCCGACCGGATCTGGGCGTAGAGATCGATGGCCCGCCGGTAGGAGCGATCGGCGAGCGCCTCTCGCGCCGCCCGGTAGAGCGAGTCCGCCGGATCCTGCCGGATCAGCTCGGGCGGGAGCGGCCACGCGACCGCGCGCGCCTCGAGTGCGGGGGCCGGCGGCACGGCCGGTTCGATCGCCAGCGCCCGCTGGCGCGCATCCACCCCGTCCGGGGCGGTGGCGAGCAGCGCCGCCGTCAGGACCCACATCGTCATCCGATTGCTCATCGTTCGTTCCCCTTCAGCTTCCCGCGTGGATGATCCCCGGATTCGGCGCGAAGGCCTGAATGCGCGGGAAGACGTTCGTCGATTCAAGCTCCTCGTCGAGGAGCTCCAGCTCCTCTCTCAGCCGCTCGGCGGGGAGACCTCCCTCCGCGAGCACCCGGACCTGGACGAGGACGAACTCCAGGTCTTCGAGTAGGCGCCGCATCCCCGGGGACACCGACTCCGGGTCGCGGTCCATCAGGAGCCGCGTCGTCCTCAGCAGATCCCGGCTCCACAGCCCGATCTGCCCGTCCAGCCCACCGCCGCGTCGCAGCTCCGCGCGTACCTGACGAAGGAGTGGCTCGATGTCGCCCACATGACGGGCGGCGGCCGTGGCGTTGCCCTGTCCGCGGACCGACTCGGCGGTGGCCGGTGCCTCGGCCACCGAGGGTGCCGTGGTCCCTTCCGGCGCCGTGCGACGCCCGATCCCCACCCCGATCAGGAGGGCCAGGCCGGCTGCGGCCGCGAGGCCGACCCACCCGGGCAGTCGCCCGCGGCGGCCCCCGCTTCGCGTCGCGATCGGCACGACCGGCACGTCCCCGCTCCCGGGCGTCGAACCGGCCGAGATCGCGGATTCGATCGCGCCCCACATCTCCTCCGCCGGCGTCGGCGGGGGCGGGTTGTATCCCGCCTTCAGCGCGTTCACGACCTCCATCGGAAGCTCGTCCTCGTCCCCTTCCATCGGTACTCCTCCTGCCTTCTTGCTCATGCGTACTCCGGCGCGAAGTCCTGCAGCGCCTCTCGCAGCCGTGCCCGGGCGCGGCTCAGCCTCGCCTTGGACGTCCCCTCGGCCACCTCCAGCGAGGTGGCGATCTCGCGGTGGTTGTAGCCCTCCACGTCGTGCATCAGGAAGACGGTCCGGTAGATATCCGGGAGCGCGTCCACGGCGGCCCGAAGGCGATCGCGGAGACCCGGATCCGCCCGCCGGGCACCCGGTGCGGCCACCGGCGCCACCTCGTC
>JANQLR010000398.1 GCA_028280525.1 Longimicrobiales bacterium | reverse complement strand
TCGGCCGCGAGCGGCCGGTTGGCCCGGCCCGCGAGGAGGAGGAGCGGACCCCGGCGGTACGTGTCGTCCATGGGGTGTTTCGCGGCGGCCGAAGGGGATCGGGGAACAGCCCGAGAAGCTAGATACGACGCGGATTAGGGTCAACGCGTCGGCGGCCCGTCCGCCACGGTGACTTCGAGGACGCGCTCCGCGGAGGATCGTCCCGCCGTCCGCAGTACGAGGCGCACCCGGTACCGCCCCGCGTCCAGCGGGGGCAGGTCGAGCTCGATGGCGTGGAACGTCGGGCCGGGCCGGTTCGCCGCCGGCTCGCGCCACGCGAGGCCAAGCGGTCGGGGCGCGTCGGCCAGGCGGAGGAACTCGCCGACCTTGCGGAAGACACTGCGGTCCGCGCGATCGACGGAGATCTCGAATTCGAGCGTCTCGGGGCGGAAGCCCAGCCCTGCCACCTCCCAGGCGACCGTGAAACGCTCGTGCCGGGTGAGCGTCGTCCGCGGGAGCGCGTTCGGGAGGGCCTCCTCCAACGAAGAAGGGTCGACGCCCGGCCGGAGGAGCACGAGGTCCGAGAGGGTGGCCACGTCCTCGACCGCGCCGTGCACGCGCAGCCCCCGCCTCGTCCGGCCGGCCCTGCGCAGGCTCGGGCTCCAGCTCTCCGCCGAGACCACGTACGCGCCTTCGTCGGCGCGCAAGAGGAGCGCACCCTCGGCGCTCCCCACCCGGTGGACGCCGAACGGGCGACCCGTCCGATCGTCCACCGGCAGGAGAAAGAGCCCGATCCGGTCGGGCTGCCCGGCTTGGTCGCCGGGCTCGAGCCAGGGCAGCGGGTGGTCGTGGTCCGCGTGGAACGTCGTGTCGGCTGGGAGGTGGTGCGTCGCGACGACGACCGCTCCGCCCACCCTCGGGAAGACGGCGAGCTGGCCGTCCATCGGGAGGAGCACAGGAGCGTAGGCGGGGGCGTACAGCGAGCGGGGTCTGCGGCGGTCGGCCCGGAGATCCTCCTCCGAGGTGCCCCCCGGATCGAGGAGCGCCGAGCCCGGCGGCATGTAGTCCCTGCCCTCCGGGTGCTTGTGCCCGATGACGTAGTCGAGGGAGGTGAAGGAGCGGGTCGGCGACCGCTCCCACCCGAGCTCCCACCCGTGCCGCACGTTCAGCTCCGCGAGGTCGTCCCCCCAGGAGATGTGGAACGGGTTGCGCGCGTCCTCCCGGAGCTCCACGACGGTCCAGCGGGCGAAGTGGGCCGTCCGGCGGTCGTTCCCGGGGAGGAGGAAGAGCGGGTCGGCCAGCGTCCACAGGCGGTCGAGGAGCGCGGAGAGGGTCGGGTCGGCGTCGGACCGTGCTTCACCCTCCGCCGCATCCTCCAGGAGCTCGCGGGCGTCGTCGTCGATCGGCCACCGCAGGACCGACCAGCGGACCCGCCGCTCCTCGTCCATCAGCGCGAGCGATCGCGCGAAGGCCGCCTCCGACGCGCGGTAGCGGCCCGACCCGTGCAGCGCAAAGCCCTCGAGCGCGGCGCACCACCAGCCCTCCGCATCCCCGCAGCGTCGCGCCGCCTCGAGCGCGGCCGCCCAGTCGCCGGCCTCGGACCGGTACCAGACGCGCTGACCCAGAATCCACCCGCTGGCCGGAGCCTCGGCCTGGAGCGCGTCGAGCTCGGTCAGCAGCTCGGTGCGCATCGCCACGATGTGCTCGTCCTCGGGCACGGGAAACCACTCCCCCTCGCCGTACCATGTGCAGAAGCGGCCCACGTGCTCGTCGCAATTGCCACCGGACGGCGTGTACTCGAGCGGCAGGTAGCGCGTGCGCCGGCGCTCGAAGCGCGCCTGGGCGGCCCGGGCTGCGGAAAGGGCGTCGCCGGGGTCCGGTACCGGCGCCGACGTGTCGGGAGGCGCGTCGGAGACCTGAGCGGGCGCGGCGACCGGTACGCCCAGCAGGAGCGCGAGGGCGAGGGCGGAGGCCCGAGACGCCACCCGGACGACAGCGCCCACCTGTGGCGGCGCGTTGTGGCGCTCCCGAGTATGGCGACCGCATGTGGATTGGCCCGGGTGGATTCGAACCACCACCGCCGGTTCCAAAGACCGGTGTCCTGCCATTAGACGACGGGCCAGAAGTTGGGAATCGGGCGACTCCCGGGCATCGACCCCCGGCGGTCACCGTCCACAAGGTGTGCGTACCCTCGCGCGGTGACCAGATCCGGCCGGCCTGTCACCGCGCGTCCTCGGGCAGGGGCCGGCGACACGCGGGTCGACGGGAGGGGAAAAAGGCTGAGGTGAAAAAGGCTTCGACTCCCTCCTACGCCGTC
>JANQLR010000383.1 GCA_028280525.1 Longimicrobiales bacterium | reverse complement strand
ATGCTCAACAAGGGAGAGTTCGTTCTGGACGCGATCCGATCGCTCGACGACATCCTGTCCCGCATGTCGCGGCAGCACGACAAGAAGCGGGCGCTGCTTCGCCCGTTGGGGATGTCCGAGATGTTCTGACGAGCGGCTCGGGCGCGGAGCTGGAACACCGGCCATCGAGCCTCCGTAGGGCCTGCCGAGCCACCCCACCACCGCTGGAGACGACGTGATCGACTGGGAAATGATCGCGCCCATGATCCTGGGCATCGTGTTCTTCCTGACCGTCGGAGGTGTCCTGATCCTCCGCCCCATCGCCAAGCACCTGGGCGCCTACCTGGAGGCGCTCACCCGCCAGCAGCTGGAGCCGGGGCGCGGGGACGACATGCTTCACCTCCGGGAGGCGCTGGACACGATCGATCAGCGACTGCACCTCCTGGAAGAGCGGCAGAGCTTCTCCGAGAGGCTCCTGGAGACCCGGAGCCGGGAGCGGTCAGAGGCCGGCTGAGCCCGCACCGGCGGCGCGTCGCGCCCTGCGGAGGTC
This sequence comes from Longimicrobiales bacterium, assembly GCA_028280525.1. Lineage (GTDB taxonomy): Bacteria > Gemmatimonadota > Gemmatimonadetes > Longimicrobiales > Gaopeijiaceae > Gaopeijia. The sequence goes on along the minus strand of JANQLR010000383.1, from coordinate 12,284 downwards.
GTCGGAGACCCCGTCGAGCTCCGGATCGAGACGACCCGCCTCCTCGAGCGCCGCGACGGCTTCGTCCGGCCGGTCGGCGGCCAGGAGAAGCTGGCCCAGCCTCCACAACCCGTGCGCGCGACCGGGCCGGGCGTTCTCCGGCACCCGGGCGAGGAACCGCTCCAGCGCGGTGATCCCCTCCGCGGTCTCCAGCCCCGACTCCGCGGCCAGGCGACCCAGCTGGTAGAGCGGCTGAAGGGCGTCCGGATCCATCGAGATCGCGACGCGAATCGACGCCAGCCCGGCCTCGTACTGCCCGAGCTCACCGAGGGCGTAGCCGATCACCACCCGGTCGTGCGACCGGCCCGGGTCGGCCGACACCGCCTCCGACAGCAGGTTCACGACGTCGGCGAAGCGGCCCTCGCCGAGCGCCCACGACGCCCGCTTCCGGAGCGCGGTCGCCGGTGCAAAGGCGTGAAGTGCCTCGAGCTGGCGCAACGCCTCGTCCTCGTCCCCGCCGACGATGCCCGGGGCGAAGTAGAGGAAGTCGGCCAGGTCGAGCCGAGCTCCGGGATGGGACGAATCGGAGGCGACGGCCCGTTCCAGCGTTCGCTTGTGTCGTTGGGCCCACGACCGTTTCCGAAGGAGGGAGGCCTCCTCCGTCCGGATCCGGTAGACCTCCGCCAGGGCGAGCAGCCCCTCCGTGTGATCCGGGTGCCGTTCGACGAAGGCCTCGAGAAGGTCGAGCGCGGCATCGGGCCGACCCTCCTCCAGGAGTGCCCGTCCTCGGGCCACCGTGTCCAGGACGACGCTCGGATCCTGCAACGGAGCGGAGGCCCCCTGCGCCGCCGACGACGGCGCGGGTGCGGTCACGGCGACCATGCCCGGCACGAGCAGCGCCCACCACGTCCACCTCGGGGCGGCCCTCGTCCGACCTGCCGCGTCCCTCGTCCAACCCGCCGCGTCCCGCGCCCCGGCCGACGCACACCTCCTCCGCCTACTCACCGCGGAGCGCCTCCACCGGGTCGGCGCCGGCCGCCCGACGCGCCGGCATCAGGGAGGCGCCCGCGGCGATCGTCAGGAAGAGCCCGAGCACGACCGTCAGCGTCACCGGGTCGGTCACGCCCACGCCGTAGAGGATCCCCTGATCGACGAGGATGCGCTCGAAGGCGAGGCCCGCGCCCACGACCACCACGAGCCCGACGGCCAGCCCAATTCCGGCGAGTCGGAGACCCTCGGCCACCACGGAACGGGTGAGCGCGGCGGCGTCGGCACCGAGTGCCATGCGGAGTCCCATCTCGCGACTCCGCTGCGCGACCGAGTAGGAGATGAGGCCGTAGATGCCGAGGGCCGCGAGCCCGAACGCGACGAGGCCGAAGACGCCGAGGAAGAGGGAGGAGACGGCCCAGAGCAGCGTATTCTCCCGTACGATCTCGCCCATGGGTCGGAGGGAGGCCGGCACATCGGGAGCGACGGCGGAGAGGGCGTCGCGGACCGCGAGCGACGCCGCGGCCGCGTCTCCACGGACGCGCATCGCCAGGAATCGACGCCGCGACAGGGAGCCTTCGATCGGCCGAAAGAGATGCGGGCGGGCCGCGCCGTCCAGCCGATCGTACCGGAGATCGTCCACGACGCCGACGATGGTCCCGCGGATCGGTTCGGTCGAACTGGCGCTCCCGTAGAGGACGGTCCGTCCGACCGCGTCCGACCCGGGGAAGAGACGATCGGCCATCGCCCGCGTGACGACGACCGACCCGGAGGCCACGTCGTCGGAGGCGTCGAAGAGGCGTCCGCTCCGGAGCGGGAGCCCCATCGAGGAGAAGAACTCGCCATCGACCCGCGAGGTGTACGCTCCCGGCCACCCGTCGAGGGCACCGACCCCGGTGTCGATCGAGGCGAATCGAACCGGGATCGTCTCGTGGTTGAGTGGGAGGTGCGAGGCGGTGCCGACCGCCTCGATCTCCGGCAGGGCGTCGACGGCGAGGACGACCTCGTCCCAGAAGGCGTCGAGCGCCTCGGCGTTGGAGACGGCCTCGGCGTCCGGCGAGAGCGCGGCGGTCAGGACCCGTTCGGCATCGAATCCCAGGTCGATCCGGGTCACCTCGGTGAGGCTCCGGATCATGAGACCCGTGCCGGCCACGAGTACGAGCGCCAGCCCGACCTCCGCGACGACGAGGATGCGCCGCGCCCGAAGCGTCGTCGCGGACTCGCCCCCGCCCCCTCCGTCCTTCAGCGTCCGCGAGAGTGGCGCCCGCGCCACCTTCCACGCCGGGATGAGGGCGAAGAAGACCGGGGTCAGAAGGGTCACCGCCGCGGAGAAGACGAGGACGCGCCCGTCGAGGGAGACCTCGCCCACCTTGAAGAGCTCCGGCGGGATGACGCCGTTCAGCCCGCGGGCGGCCACCCAGGAGATCGCGACTCCGACGGCCCCGCCCACCCCGGCGAGGAGGAAGCCCTCGGTCAGGAGCTGGCCCACGAGCCGGCGGCGGGGGGCGCCGATCGCGGCCCGCACCGCGATCTCCCTCCGCCGCGTCCCCGCCCGCGCGAGCGTGAGCGACGCGACGTTGACGCAGGCGATGACCAGGACGAAGGCGACGGAGGCGAGGAGGAGCGAGAAGGCGATCGGGAGGATCGACCAGGCGAAGTTCAGCGCCTCGCGCAGGCCCTTGACCGAGGTCGCCGAGTAGCGACCGTCGAGGTCGGGCCAGATCGGAGCGTTCTCCTCGACCCACGCGTCGAGCTCGAGGCGGAGGTCCTCCCGGGTGGCCCCGCTCGTCATGCGAGCGACGGGGTGGAGCGACATCCAGGCGCGGTCCGCGACGCCGGCCTCGGCGGGCATCGGCAGCCAGATCCCGATGCCTCCGAAGGGGAAGGTGAAGTCCGCCGGCATCACGCCGATCACGGTTCGGGGCGAGCCGTCCAGCACCACCTCCCGTCCCACGATCGAGGGATCGCCGGCGAAGCGCGTCCGCCACAGCTGCTCCCCGATCACGGCGACGGGAGCCCCCTCTCCCAGCGCGTCCTCGGCCGAGAAGGTGCGGCCGAGAATCGGGGTGCTGCCGAGGACGTCGAAGAGCGGTCCGCGGAACCAGGAGGCCTCGATCCGCTCCGAGCCGTCGGAGCGGTTCAGATTCACCGTGCCGTAGTAGTAGCCCGCGATCGCATCGATCGACCGGGCCCGCGCGCCCATCTCCTCGATCTGAGGGACGGAGAAGCGACCCCCGTCCCACTGCTCGGTGGGATCGTAGCCCCCGATCTGCACCAGCCGGTCCGGTTCTGCGAAGGGGAGCGGGCGGAAGAGGTAGGGGTTCATCAGCGAGAAGACCACGGTGTTCGCCGCGATCCCGATCGCCAGCGTGGCGACGACGACGAAGGCGTAGACCGGCGCCTTGCGAAGCGTCCGGAAGGCGTACCGAAGGTCCTGCGTCCATCCATCCCAGCCCATCCTCCACCTCCCCCATCTGCGCGCCCGCTGCGACTGCGCGATGCAGTAGCTGCGGGTGGCTTCGACGTCTCCGAACCGACGCCGGGCCTCGTTCAACGCCTCGGCCGGCGCCCACCCCTCCGCGATCAGCTCTTCCGCGACCCACTCCAGGTGGATCCGCAGCTCCTCGTCGACCTCCCTCGACGCGTCGGCGAGCGTGTCGCCGTCTCGACGAAAGGCCCGGCGAGGCTCCCCGGCGTCCGCCACGGATCAGGCCGGGCCCTGCAGCACCCGGAAGACCCCCTGGATGTAGCGCCGGAAGTCCTCCTCTTCCTGAGCGAGCCGTCGCTCCCCGGCGGGGGTGAGGCTGTAGAACTTCGCCCGTCGCCCCTGATCCGAGACGCCCCATTCCGACGTGACCCATCCCTTGCGGGCCATGCGGTGGAGCGCCTGGTAGAGGGCGGCGTCCTGCAGCTCCACGACCCCCTCGGAGCGCGTCCGGAGCGCCTTCGAGATCCCGAACCCGTGGGCCGGACCCTCCGAGAGCGACTTGAGGATCAGCAGATCCGCAGTCCCGGGAAGAACTCCACCTCCAATCCGACGACCCATCGCCCCCACCTTGGTATCACTTAGTGATGTAACACTTGGTGATGGTAGTCGCGCGCGGCGGCCGCGGCAAGTGGTCGCTACGCCCCCAGCTCGCGCAGCATCCCTCGCATCCCGCGCCGTGCCGCCGGCAGGCTCCGCCCGATCGAGAGCGCCGCGAAGCCGTTTCGCGTCTCCCCGGGGCCGGGGCTCAGGAAGACGATTCCGCGTCGCTCGTCGCGGTCGAAGAGCCTCGAGCGGGCCGCCCGGTGCAGCTCATCGAAGCGCCGGTCGCTCCCGGCGAGGAGGTTGCCGGCGGTGACGAAGGGGTGCTCCTGCCAGTAGCCGACGAGACGATTGACGAGCGTCATCGGGATCGAGGTGCCCCCCCAGCGCCCGTTGCACTCCACCCAGTGGAGACGGGCGGTGGCCGGATCGTCCCCCACCAGGATGGTGTCCAGCGAGCACCGCCCGTACCAGCCGAGCATCTGGAAGAGGAGGAGGATCCGGGCACCCTGCGCGGCGATGAGTTCCTGGACCTCTCGCGACAGTCGAGTCGGTGCGGAGCCGACGAACCGACCGACCCTCCCGGTCACGTTCTGGTCGAAGACGCCCTCCAGGATCGGCCGTCCCTCTTCGAGGTGCGGGATCCACCCCTGAAGCGACGGGCTCAGCAGAACGGAGTCTTCCCAGACCGACACCAGAGTCGGGAAGGGGTCGATCCAACCCATCTCGGCGAAGAGGCCGAGGAGGTGGTCGCGGAGCTCCGCGAGCGAGGTGAAGCGGAGGAGCTCGTCCGAATCGAGCACGAGGTTCCCCACCGACCCGGCCGCGCTCGGCAGCTTGATCCCCACCCGCGGGTGGATCCGGGCGAGGCGCCGCACGCGTTCCGCGAGGAGCGCCCAGCTGGAGGCGGAGGTGGTCGGGGGCAGGGCCCACTCGCCCAGGAGGCGGCCCACCTGGCGGGAGAACCAGACCTTGTTGTTCACCGCGTCGGCGAGGCGGGGGGGTGGACCACCGACACCGACCGGGGTCTCGGACAGCTCCGAGATCCGCCCCGCCAGTGCCCACAGCCCTCCGGTGGCCTGATACGGAATCACATTCAGTCCACCGGCGCGCCGGGCGACCTGGGCGACGCGGTGGCACAGCGTCGGGTCCTGCAGCACCGCGAGCCCCAGACGTCGCGTGTGTCGTCCCGGCCTCGGTACGAGGACGCCGATCCGTCCGAGGCGGAGATCCTCACGGCAGTAGGCCACGAAGTCGTCGCACGGTTCGCCCAGCACCACGAGATCCCCCTCCCGTGCGAGGAAGAGGCCGCGGTGCTCCCGAAGGACGGGGCTTCCGCCCTGGAAGCGGCGATCGACGGTGTGGATGTGAAGGCTCGGGACGTCGGCCAGGCCGCTGTGCACACGCGCGCCGAAGACACCGGTGTCCGAGAGTCGCGGATCGTCCGCGAGGATCTCCACTGCCAACCTCCGGATACGGTCCACCTGCTCCGCCGGGACGGGGCAGTCGAAGCGGGGGATGACCGGGTGGGGACCGAAGTGGATCGGGGCCGGCGACCTCATCGCTCATCCCCCCTCCGCCAGCGCTTCGATCGCGCGGCGGGCCACGACGTCGAAGTAGCGGGCTCCGATCGGGAGGACGTCCTCGTCGATATCGAAGCGGGGGCTGTGCAGCGGCACGTAGACGTCGTCCGGGCCACGCGTCCCCAGACGCACGTAGCACCCGGGGATCCGCTGGAGCAGGAAGCCGAAGTCCTCGGACCCCATGCTGGGGTACTCCTGCACGACGACGCCCCGCTGGCCCACCACATCGGCCGCCGATACCCTCGCGATCTCCGCCTCCCGCTCGGTGTTCACGACCGGAGGGTAGCCCCCGCGGATCTCGACGGTGACGTCTGCGCGGTGCAGCTCCCCGGCGGCTCGACAGAGGCGCTCCAGCCCGAGGTGGATGTGCTCGCGGACCTCGGGCCGCGTGGTGCGGATGCTCCCTTCCAGCACCGCCTCCTCCGCGATGACGTTCGAGGCCGTGCCCGCCTCCAGACGCCCGATCGTCACCACGGACGGATGGACCGGATCGATCTCCCGGGTCACGAGTGACTGGATGCTGCTGATGAGCATCCCGGCGACGATCACCGCGTCGACGGCTTCGTGCGGGCGGGCGCCGTGGCCGCCGCGTCCACAGACCCGGATCCGGAAGGCGTCGGACTGCGCCGTCACCGTGCCCGGGGTCACCATGATCTCGCCCACCGAGTAGTGGTGCGTCACGTGCCCGGCGAAGATGGCCTGAACGTCGTCGAGGAGTCCCGCGTCGAGGGGGACCCGCGCCCCGCCACCCCGCTCTTCGGCGGGTTGGAAGAGGTACACGACGGTGCCGGGGGGCGGGTCCTCCCGGTGCAGTGCCGCTGCCCCGAGCACCATCGCCATGTGGGCGTCGTGCCCGCAGGCGTGCATGCGTCCGTCGATCTCCGAGGCGAAGGGGAGCCCGGTCTTCTCCATCGCGGGGAGGGCGTCCATCTCGGCACGCAGCGCCACGACGGGGCTGCCCGGGGGTCCGGGTAGACGTCCGATCACGGCGGAGCCCACACCGTCGTACCGGTACTCGATGCCCAGACGGTCCAGCTCGCCCATGACCGTGCGGGCGGTTTCCGCCTCCTTGAAGGCCAGCTCCGGACGCCGGTGGAAGGTGCGCCGCAGCTCCACGATCCGGTGGGAGACCTCGTCGCCGGGGTGAGCGAGGAGGGGCATGTCGGTTCTCCGCGCCACGGGGGAGTTCCCGGTTCCGGGACCGGGAGGACCGACCGCCGGGGCCGGGGTTTCCGACCGTACGAAGCGGTCGGACCGCAGCCTTCCTAAACATACCACCGCGCGGCGCACCGAACCCGCGCAACCCGGGCCTCGCAGCGGCTCCGCGGAGGTTTCCCGGCCTGCCGCGTCCGAAATCTCCCCACGGCGACTCCGCCGCCGGGGGTGCAGACTTCGGGCAGTTCGCCCCACTCGTCACCCTCGGAGGTTCTCCGTGTCCCGATACGTCTATCTCTTCTCCGACCTCGACGCCGCTCAGGCTGCCGCCGGCCCCGACTGGTCCGACGTGCGCCGCCTCCTCGGGGGCAAGGGCGCCAACCTCGCCGACGTCACTCGGCTGGGACTCCCGGTGCCTCCGGGCTTCACGGTCACGACCGAGGCGTGCCTGCGCTTCCAGGAGGGAGACGGGACGCTCCCCGACGAGATCTGGTCGCAGCAGCTGGAGGCCGTGAAGGCGCTCGAGGGGCAGGTCGGTCGCGGCTTCGGCGACCCGGCGTCCAGCCTGCTCGTCTCCTGCCGCTCCGGCGCGCCGGTGTCGATGCCGGGGATGATGGACACCGTCCTCAACATCGGTCTCAACGACCAGATCGCGGAGGCGGCGATGGGCCGCGGGCGACAGCCGCGCTTCGTCTTCGACCTCTATCGGCGCGTCGTGCACATGTTCGGCAACGTCGTGCTCGGCGTGGAGGACGAGATCTTCGAGCGGGTCCTGCACGAGCGCCGTCTGGAGGCGGGCGCCCACGACGACACGGGGCTGTCGGCGAAGGACTGGGAGTTCGTGACCGAGGAGTTCAAGAAGATCGTGCGCAGCTACGCCGGTCGGGAGTTCCCGCAGGACCCCTTCGAGCAGCTCAAGCTCGCCACCACCGCGGTCTTCCGGTCGTGGGATTCCAACCGGGCGCGCGACTACCGCGCCGCCGCGGGGATCCCCGACGACCTCGGCACGGCCGTCAACGTGCAGACGATGGTCTACGGGAACGTCGGCGTCGGTTCGGCGACCGGCGTCTGCATGTCGCGGAACGCCACCAACGGTCGTCCGGAGCTGGAGGGCGACTACCTGCCGAATGCCCAGGGCGAGGACGTCGTCGCCGGGAACCGCGTCACCCGCCACATCTCCGAACTCGCCACGGCGATGCCGGAGATCCATGCCGAGCTCGTCGAGATGGCGAAGACGCTCGAGCGCCACTACCGGAACATGCAGGACATGGAGTTCACGGTGGAGGAGGGGAAGCTCTGGCTCCTCCAGACCCGCGACGGGAAGCGGACGGCGCAGGCCGAGGTCCGGATCGCGGTCGACCAGGCGAACGAGGGCCTCATCTCCAAGGAGGAGGCGGTCCAGCGGGTGAAGCCCGACCAGGTCGACTTCTTCCTGCACCCGCAGTTCGAGCCCGACGCGGTCGCGGCGGCCATGAGCATCGCCACCGGACTGAACGTCTCTCCCGGGGCCGCGGTCGGCCGGATCGCGCTCGACGCCGACACGGCGAAGCGGTGGGCGGACGACGGGGTGAAGGTCATCCTCGTGCGCCCGGAGACGAAGCCGGACGACGTCCACGGCATGCTCGCGGCGGAGGGGCTCCTGACCTCGCGCGGGGGCAGGACGAGCCACGCCGCCCTCGTCGCGCGCCAGTTCGGGAAGCCGGCGGTGGTCGGAGTCGAGGACCTCGTGCTCGACATGGAGTCGCGGGTCGTGCGCTTCCCGGACGGGACGGAGATCGCCGAGCGCGAGTTCATCTCCGTCGACGGGACGACCGGCCACGTCTTCCAGGGCGAGATCGAGACGCTCGTACCGGACCTCGCCGACCCCCACCTGCTCCGCATCCTCGAGTGGGCGGACGAGTTCCGCGAGCTCGAGGTCCGCGCGAACGCCGACTATCCGGACGACGCCCGGCGCGCCCGCGAGTACGGTGCCTCGGGGATCGGGCTCTGCCGCACCGAGCACATGTTCTTCGAGAAGGAGCGGCTCCCGATCGTCCAGCGGATGATCATGGCGCCGACCGCCTCCGAGCGGGACGATGCGATCCTGCAGCTCCTTCCGCTCCAGCGTCAGGAGTTCGAGGGCCTCTTCGAGGCAATGGACGGCCTCCCGGTCATCATCCGGCTCATCGACCCTCCCCTCCACGAGTTCCTCCCGGCGCTCGAGGATCTGCTCCGCGATCTGACCGATCTCAAGATCAAGGCACAGCACGCCCGGACGCTCCCCGAACTCGACGACCTGCTCGACCAGGTCCGGGAGAAGCAGGCCTTCCTGATGGGGGTCGAGGAGCTGCGGGAGCAGAATCCGATGCTCGGGAACCGCGGGGTGCGCCTGGCGATCCAGATCCCGAACCTGGTCCGGATGCAGGTTCGCGCGATCATCCTCGCGGCGTGCGCCTGCGTGCGCCGGGGGGTCGATGTGCACCCCGAGATCATGATCCCCCTCGTCGGGCACGTCAGCGAGCTGCGAAAGGTCCGGGAGATCCTCGAGGCCGAAGCCCACAAGGTCATGGAGGAGCAGGGGATCACCGTGCCCTACCGCTTCGGGACCATGATCGAGGTGCCGCGCGCGGCAGTGACGGCGGGCGAGATCGCGGAGGAGGCGGAGTTCTTCTCCTTCGGCACGAACGACCTCACGCAGATGACGCTCGGGATCTCGCGGGACGACGCCGAGGCCGGCTTCCTGATCGAGTACCAGCGGCAGCACGTCCTTCCGGACAACCCCTTCCGGACGATCGACCGTGAGGGCGTCGGTGCCGTCATGCGCATCGCCGTCGAGAACGGTCGCGCCGTTCGCCCGGAGCTGGAGATCGGGATCTGCGGCGAGCACGGGGGAGAGCCGAAGAGCGTGGGCTTCTGCCACGAGCTCGGGCTCGACTACGTGAGCTGCTCCCCCTTCCGGGTGCCGATCGCCCGCCTCGCGGCCGCGCACGCCGCGCTGAAGGATCGGCCGGCGGAGGCCCCGGCCGAGGCCGCGCGGGAGATGGCCGGGGCGACCTGATCCGAGCGAATCCCCGGTCGCTCCTCTCGGGGGGCGGCCGGGGCGCCGGAGGGCGATTCTACAGCTCGATCCCGAGCCCCCACTCGATGAAGTGAGGCCGGTCGAAGCCGATCGCCCGGAGCACGATCGACGGCCGTAGCCGGTCGCCGAGCAGCAGGTGGACACCCAGCCGCTGGTGCAGCCGGGTGACGTCTCGCACCCCGCCCACGTCGAAGGCCTCGTAGCCGACCCCGAACTCGAGCTCGGCGGGCCCCACGTTCAGGAGCCCGGACACGCCGGAGCTCGCGGTCCAACCCACCTCGTCGGGGAGGGGACCGTCCTCGAGGGCGGGGACCTCCACCGGCCGAAAGCCGCTCGCATCTCGGGTCACGCCCAGCAGAAGCGCGACCCGCCAGCGTCGGGAGACCCGGCGCGACGCCATGAGGTGGGCTCCCGCCACCGGGAAGAGGTCGCGAACGTACACGGCGTCCCGTTCACTGTGGCGATGGTCCCCGGCGACGCCGCGCGCCCCGGCGAAGGGGAGCAGTCGGAGCGTCCACAGGTCGGTCCGTCCTCCGGGCTCTCCGGGCCGCTCGCTCGACCCCTCCGCGCCGCCCTCGGGCACGCCGCCGGCCGTCGCTCTCTCCGAGCCTCTGCCGTTCATCGATCCGTCCCCGCCTCCGCCGTCCGACTGGCGCTCCGTCCCACCCGGCCTCCACGCCACCCCGATCGCGACCGGCAGGGTGTTGAAGCCGATGTTCGGCGGGCGCAGGTTGCCGTTCGAGAAGTGCTGGTACCCGGCGCTCCCGACCAGCCACAGACGCTCGGTCACGGCCCGCGTCGCCGACACCTCCAGTCGAAACATCGCCGAGACCGGCGCCCCGATCGCCGTCTGACGCGGGTTGTCGATCGGGTCGAAGGCGTCCCAACCGACGGCGACGCCGAGCCCGGCGTCGAAGCTCACCCGGGACCGCTCCCGGTCGAAGAGGGGGATCCGCGAAAAGCCCCACAGCGCGGTGGGGCCTCCGAGTTCGTCCGTCCCCCGGACGCGGGGGAGGGAGAGCCCCACACCGATCTCGGCCGGCCCCGTCCCGCGGTCGCGCCACTGCCAGGCGACCTCCGCCCGGAGCTCGGTCGTCGTTCGAAGGGGACGGCCGGCGAGGTTGTCGCCCTCCTCGAAGCCCCCGACCGGAACGACTCGGCCCGCACCGGCGGTCGCCCGGACCTCGACCTGGCCGGCCACCGGTCCGGCCGCTACCAGGAGAGCCGCGGCCAGGAGAGCCGCGGCCAGAGCCCGCCCTCCGACGTGGCGGGTCGGCGCCGGCCCCGGGCCCGGAGGGGTCGACGGGCGAGCGACGCCGGGTCGGGCTTCGGGGGGAACGCACGGGGTAGTACTCATTCCCCAAGCTACCGGCCCCCGCCCCGCTCGCTCCACCGCCAGGGGAGCGCCGTCGACCTCAGCCCCGTGACCTGCCCGTGTTCGACGATCACCCCGTCTCTCGAGGACGACCCCCGTGCCGTGCCGCGGGTGTCCGCGCCCGTGGCCGCCTCGGGCCCGTGCTGGCCGGGGTCGCGCTCGTCGTCGCCGGGCAGGCATCCGCCCTCCGGGCACAGGGCGCCTCTCCCCGCGAGATCGCGGAGGACGCCGGTCGACGCCTCGTCGCGGCCGAACGCGCACTCTCCGAGCGGGCGGGGGAGGTGGGCTTCGCGCCGGCGATCGCGGAGGTCCTCGGCGATCGGTCGACCCTCTTCGGCGCGGACGGGGCGCTGCCCGGTCGCCGCTGGGCGACGGGGGTGCCGCGACTGCCGGGTCGGCTCTCCTGGGGTCCCGACTTCGCCGAGATCTCGCCGGACGCGACCCTCGGCTTCTCGACGGGGCCCTACCGGTACCAGGACGCGGACCGGGTGGAGCACGGGCGGCTCCTCTCCATCTGGCGCGCGGACGGATCGGAGTGGCGCATCGAGCTCCAGATCGGGTTGGCGACCCCCGCCACACCGCTCCCCGAGCAGCCGGTCGTGTACACGCACGACCTCGAGACACTCGCCCGCCCCCACGAGGGTCGCACGGTGGCCGAGGTCGACCGTCGCTTCACCGCGTCGGAAGAGCGCAGCGGCTTCGGCGGGGCGCTCGAGCGCTTCGGGGCGCACCGCGTCCGCGTCTATCGTACCGGCCGCACCCCCCGGGTGGGACCGCAGGAGGTCGAGGCCCGTCCGGTGGCCGACCCCCAGTGGATCGACGGCGTGCAGCTCGGGGGAGCCTGCTCGGACGACGGCCACCTCTGCTGGCTGCACGGACGGTGGACCGGGGCCGACGCTCGCTCGGGGGTCTGGGTCCGAGTCTGGCGACGGCACATCGAGGGTGGCTGGGCGCTCCTGGTCGACCTGAGGCGCGAAGACGCCGGCTGAGTCGACCGCGACCGACCCCGGTCACGCGTGCCGACCCGTCCCGCTCTATACTGTCGCCATGCTTCCACCCCGGCTGCCCACGTCGACCCCCCGATCCACCTCCCCGGAGCGTCCCCGCTGAACCCGATCG
>JANQLR010000271.1 GCA_028280525.1 Longimicrobiales bacterium | reverse complement strand
TCCGGCGCTCCTGCATCCAGGAGAGGAAGGTGCCGAGGATGCGCTGGCTCACGCCGCCGTCGGCGTCGCCGCTCGAGGCGAAGGCCTTCTCGATCTCGTCGATCCAGAGGATGACGGGCGACATGCGGTCCGCGGTCGCCATCGCGCGGGCGAAGTTCTTCTCCGACTCGCCGATGTACTTGTTGTAGAGCGAGGAGGGGTCGAGACGCAGGAGGGGGAGGCGCCACTCGGCGGCCACCGCCTTCGCCGAGAGGCTCTTGCCACACCCGGGGACCCCGAGGAGGAGGACGCCGCGTGGGAAGGGGAGCCCCATCTTCTCCGCCCCCCGTGGGTCCTTCACCACTGCGGTCCGCTTCGCGAGCCAGCGCTTGAAGCCGCTCAGGTCGGCGATGTCCGCGAGGCTCGCCTCGACCGGGTAGAACTCGAGGAGACCCTCCTCCTCGACCATCGCCCGCTTGGCCTCGCCGATCAGCCGGATGTCGTCGACGGTGAGCTTCCCATCCTCGACGATCGCCTTCGTGAGGATCTTCTCCGCCTCCATCCGCGTCAGCCCCGCGAGGTGTCCCACGATCTCGTCGATCTCCTGCGGCGTGATCTCGATCTGGACGTGCGTGCGCAGCGAGACGTCGCGCACGATCTGGCGCAGCAGGAGGCGGAACTCCTCGCGGGTGGGCCCGGGGAGGAGGTGCGTGGTGACGTGCGAGCGGACCGCGGGGTGAGGGGTCGACTGAGGTCCGGTCAGCACGACGGCACCGACTCGATTCGACATCGCCTCGGCGGCCTCGCGGACAATCGCGGCCGTGAGCTCGCCCCCCATCCCCTCGCCGACGACGCCGCGCAGGTGGTAGATGGCGTCGACCGGCGACTGGACGACGTGACCGAGCGCCTGATCGAAGGTCTTGGTGTTGTAGATGGTGTCGGAGAGCCCCACCCGTCCGAGCCCTCTCGATCGCGTCCACTCGAAGTGCGGGACCCCCAGGCGGTCGGAGAGGTGAAAGAGGAGGAGCGCCGCCCGGTCCTCCTCGGCGGTGTCGAGGTGGACGATGCCGTGGCGCGCGCGGACCATCAGTTCGAGGTCGTGCAGCGCCTCGTGGTTCTCGAAGGGCACGTCGGCTCCGGTCGGTCAGCGGGGCGCGGGGCGCCCGTCTCCGTCGTCGCTCACGGGGGTCGCAACGCCGCGGTCGCCCGCCGTCAGGATGCGTCCGGCCAGCGCCTGGGTCAGCTCCCCGTTGCGGAGCACGAACTTGCCGTTGACCAGGACCTGGTCGATCCCGGACGGATACGCGTGCGGTTCGAAGAAGGTGGTCCGATCCTCCAGCGTCTCGAGGTCGAAGACCACGACGTCGGCGTGGAATCCCTCCCGGATCTGGCCCCGGTCCCGCAGCCCCATGATCTGGGCCGGAAGGGAGGTCGACGAGCGCACCGCCGACTCGACCGTCAGCACGCCCCGGTCGCGGGCGTACCACGCGATCTTGCGGGCGAAGGTGCCGTAGAAGCGGGGGTGCACCGGCCGGCGGCCCGCTTCGGAGAGGTCGGAGAGGCCCCCGTCCGTCGTCGTCGCCACCCAGGGCCGGGCCCCGTACGCCTCCACGTCGTCCTCGGACATGGAAAAGCCCCGCATCCTTCCGCCGCCGGGGCGGGCCGGCGTGCCCCGCAGCTGGAGCTGAATCGCCGTCTCGACCTGGTCCAGCTCCCACTCCTCCGCGACCTCGGCGAGCGTCTTCCCGACGAGCGACTCGTCCTCGGGGTACTCGAAGATCATGACGCGGTCGGCGCCTCCGCGGCGTCGGATCTCGTGGGCGATGTCGAGCCGGATCGCCGCGGCGCTCTCCGGGTCGGCGAGGTTCAGCTGCAGCATCTCCGCGGCGTTCCGCCCGTCGCGAGGAGACTCCGCCTCCGTGTCCCGCAGCGCCCAGCGCGGCAGGAGGACGGTGTTCCCGTCGGTGCCGCTGGTCGGGTAGGGGTACTGGTCGGCGAAGACGCGCACGCCCTCCGCTCGCGCGGACTCGATCAGCTGAATGACGCTGGCCGAGCTGCCCCACCAGTGCGTCCCCTTCGCCTTGATGTGCGAGGCCACGACGCGGACGCCGGCCTGTCGTCCGATCTCGATCGTCTCGAGGACGGCATCGATCAGCGTCGGCGCGCCCGGCTCGTCCCGGCTCGGCCAGAACCACATCGGATCGGCGCCCTCGGCCCGCTCGTGCGAGATGTAGACGCCGTCGATCGCAGTGAGCTCCCTGGCGACCTCCACGACCTCCTTCGTCGTGCTCCACCGGCCCGGGTCGTACTCGAGTCCGGCGGAGAGCCCGACCGCCCCCTCGGCGATCCCCTGTCGGAGGAGCGCACGCATCTCGGCGACCTCCGCCTCCGTCGCGGGTCGCCGGGTATCGTCGCCCATGACCTGCCTGCGGATCGTTCCGTGGCCGACCATGAGCATCACATTCGCGCCGATCCCCTGGTCCTCGAGGAGCTCACGCTGCCGCGAGATGGGCCACGGCGAGCGACCGTCGTGATTCACGACCGCCGTCGTGATCCCCTGGGCGACGATGTTCGGCATCGACTTCCGGCGGAGCTGATCGGTCCGGATGGTGGCTCCGCCGACGATCGCGCTGCCGTCGTCGGCGTGGGAGTGGATGTCGATGAAGCCGGGAGCTACGTACCTTCCGCTCACGTCGAGGACTTCCACGGCCGCAGCATCACCGAGTCGACCCACCGCGACGATCCGACCGTCCCGGATCCCCACATCGGCCATGAACCACGGATTCCCGGTACCGTCGATTACCCGGCCGCCTCGGAGGAGGAGGTCGAAGGGCTCCTGCGCGGATCCCGCAGCGCCGCCGAAGGCGCAGAACGCGGTGAAGAGGATCGCGAAGCGAACCGAAGCTCGGGTCATCGGGTTCTCCATGGTGCAGGGGAGTCGGGGCACGCGCAGGGCAATTGGGGGATCGACCGAATGACGAGCAAGGCGTCGCCGGAGGGGGCGGGAGAGGGCGGAGAGCGCCCCTTCGGGCGTGCGCGCGCTCTGGACGAGCTCGACAGCCCCCCGGGGCCCATCTTTCGCCGGCCTCCCCCGGCCGACCCGGCCCTCCTGCGCCTCCACGCGCTCTGGATCGAGGCGACGGACGAGACGATCGGGTCGATCCTCGACGAGGCGCGGGCCACCGCCGAGGAGGTCGGGCCGGAGCTGTCCGAGTGGGTCAACGGCTACGTCGCGGCTCTCGAGCGGCTGGAGCGCTGGCTGCGCGATCGCTGAGGCGCGTGGCACGGGTCCGCGGGTGATGGACGGTAAGGCCGTCGCCCGCCCCCGCGAAGTGGTTCTCCGCAGGGGTGGATCGCGGCATATTCCCGATCCTCGCCCCGGCCACGACTTCGGTCGGGCGCCCCGCCCTTCGACCCGCGACCGATGTCCCGCCCCATCCTCCCCGAAGATCAGGTCGACCGCGCCGGCGAGAACCCCGGCTCCATACTCCTCGTGGTTCTCGACGGGCTCGGCGGTCTGCCGCATCCCGAGACGGGCCGGACGGAGCTGGAGTCCGCGAAGACGCCCAACCTGGACGCCCTCGCCGCCCGCGCCTCCCTCGGCATGCTCGACCCGGTCGGACCGGGGATCACCCCGGGGAGCGGCCCGGGGCACCTCTCCCTCTTCGGGTACGACCCGACCGAGTACGTGATCGGGCGCGGCGCGCTCTCCGCGCTCGGAGTCGGCGTCGACCTGAAGCAGGGCGACGTGGCCGCCCGTCTCAACCTCGCGACCTTCGACGCCGAGGGCCGGGTCACCGACCGCCGCGCGGGCCGCCCGAGCGATGCGGAGGGCCGCCGCGTCGTCGACCTCCTCAACGCGGAGCTCTCCTTCGCGGAGGGGATCGAGGTCGTGCTCCACCACGAGAAGGAGCACCGCGTCGTCCTGAAGATCACCGCCGAGGGGCTCGACGAGCAGGTCACCGACACCGACCCCCTGATCACCGGTGTGTCGGACCTCCCCTGCGAAGCGACCGGCCCGGGATCGGAGCGCACCGCCTCGATCGTGCGGGACTTCCTCGACCAGTCGCGTCGGATCCTGGCGGACGAGCCGGCGCTGAACGGCTTCCTCGCGCGCGGTTTCGCGCGCTTCCGGACGATCCCGACGATGGAGGAGCGGTTCGGCCTCCGGGGGGTCGCCGTGGCGAAGTACCCGATGTATCGGGGGGTCGCGAAGATGGTCGGAATGGAGGTCGAGGGCGTTCCCTCGGACACGGGTTCGACGCCCGAGGTCCTGAAGGAGGTATGGGGGCGCTACGACCTCTACTTCGTCCACTTCAAGGACACCGACACGGCGGGCCACGACGGGGACTTCGAGGAGAAGGTCGCGGCGATCCAGGAGATCGACGCCCTCTTCCCCGCATTCATGGAGCTGGATCCCGACGTCCTGATCGTCACCGGCGACCACTCGACGCCGACCCTCCTGAAGGAGCACTCCTGGCACGCGGTGCCGACGCTGATCGCCTCGAAGACCGCGCGGCCTTCGGCCTCCTCCTTCGGGGAGGCGACCTGCCGCGGTGGCGACCTCGGTCGAATTCACGGGACCGAGCTGATTCCGCGTGCCCTCGCCCACGCCGGCCGCCTCGTGAAGTACGGGGCCTGAGGTGACGGACGAGCCGCGGCGGGACGCCGCCACCGAGGGCCCGAACGGAGCGGGAGCCGACGACGGCGAGGGGCTCTGGCAGAGCGAGGCGCCCGCGCTGGACGAGCGCACGGAGGGACTCCTCGACCGGGCCCGGAAGATGGGTGAGGAGGGGGACTACGAGGGGATGGCCGAGCACCTGCGCGGCGCCCTCGCGGACGACGAGGGGAATCCCTGGATCCTCTGCTGGCTCGGGGTGGCCGAGCGCACGCTGGGGATGGAGGGGGTGGCGTACGAGCGCTTTCGACAGGCGCTCGCGGCGGACCCCCGGGACCCGCTCCTCCTGGCGATCGCCGGGACCGGGCTCGCGGACTTCGACGACCCCGAGGCGGAGTCGGCGCTCCGAACCGCATCGATTCTGGGGCCGGAGGAGCCGGGCACCCGCTGGCGATATGGCGCCTGGCTGACCCGGGAGGGCTTCGTCGACGAGGGGATCGAGGAGCTCGTGGCCGCCGCGCGACTCGACGCCGAAGACCCGGTGATCGCCTACGAGCTCGGGGTCGGCTATGCGCTCAAGGGGCGAATCGACGCGGCAATCGACACCTTCGGGCGCGCGGTCGAGCGGGCCCCCGACGACGCCTGGGTGCGGGGGATGCTCGGCATCGCACTCATCGAGGCGGACCGGGCCGACGAGGCGGCCGTCGAGCTCGACCTCGCCGCCGCGCACGCGCCCGACGACGCGGTGCTCCAGATCCTCGTCGCCCTCTCCCGTGCCGCGAACGGCGATGTGGACGCCGGGTGGGAGTTCGTCGAGCGGGCCCGCTTCCACGCCGAGGGCCCGGACGCCCTCCTGGTCGACGAGGCGGAGGAGCGCCTCGAGGAGGGGGAGGAGGCCGCACGCGACTTCCTCCGCACCACCCTCGCCCCCTCGGCGCTGCGGGAGCGGCTCGCCGTTCGTCCCTGAGCCGCCCTGCGGCACCCCACGATTCTTCGCTTCACCGGACCGACCCTATGCCCGACGCCACCCTCGACTTCGAACTCCATCGACGCCGGCTCGACAACGGGCTGGACGTGGTGGTCGCCCCCGACCCCTCGCTCCCGATCGTGGGGGTGAACCTCTGGTACGGGGTCGGCTCGCGGAATGAGCGGGAGGGGAAGACCGGCTTCGCGCACCTCTTCGAGCACATGATGTTCCAGGGGTCGAAGCACGTGCCGAAGAACGGCCACTTCGACCTCGTCGAGCGGGCGGGGGGATCGCTCAACGCGAGCACCTCCTTCGACCGCACGAACTACTTCGAGACGCTCCCGTCGCACCACCTGGACCTCGCGCTCTGGCTCGAGTCCGACCGCCTCGGCTTCATGCTCCCCGCGATGACGCAGGAGAAGCTCGACAACCAGCGCGACGTGGTGAAGAACGAGAAGCGTCAGCGCTACGACAACCAGCCGTACGGGGACTGGCTGGAGCGACTGCTCGGGCTGGTGTGGCCCTCGGACCACCCCTACACCCACACCGTGATCGGGTCGATGGAGGACATCGATGCGGCCACGCTGGACGACGTCTCCGACTTCTTCGCGACCTTCTACGTCCCGAACAACGCGGTCCTGACCGTGGCGGGGGATGTGGAGGTCGAGCACGCCTTCGACCGGGTGGAGCACTGGTTCGGGGGGATCGCCCGCGGGGAGGAGGTCCCCGCGATTCCGGGGAATCTGGAGATCCCGATCCCGATGGCGGCGCCGCAGCGGGTGGAGGTCGTCTCCGACGTCCCCCTCGCCCGCACCTTCGTCGGCTACCGCATCCCGCCGGTGACCGATCCTGCCTTCGCCGCCGTCGACCTGGTCGCGCAGCTCCTCGGCTCCGGTCGCTCCTCGCGCCTCTACCGGGATCTCGTGCGCACGGGGAAGGTGCGCGACGCCTTCGCCTACGCCTTCCCCCTCTCCGGCGGGGCGTCGATGCTCCTCCTGGGCGCGACGGGGCTGCCGGACGCCGACCCGGCCGAGCTGGAGACGCTCCTCACGGA
Organism: Longimicrobiales bacterium; assembly: GCA_028280525.1. Lineage (GTDB taxonomy): Bacteria > Gemmatimonadota > Gemmatimonadetes > Longimicrobiales > Gaopeijiaceae > Gaopeijia. The sequence goes on along the minus strand of JANQLR010000271.1, from coordinate 11,864 downwards.
CTCCGCGGCCGGGGTCGTCGAGGTCGAGCCCGCCGAGCTCGACCGCGCGCTCGCCCTCGAGGAGGCCCGGCTCGCCCAGTCGCTCGAGCACCTCGGCACCCGCGCCGACCGCATCTCGATGAACACCCAGACCTTCGACCGCCCGGAGCGAGTCACCGAGGAGCTCGCCGAGCTCCGCGCCGTCACCCTCGATCAGGTGCGCGCCGCCGGAGAGCGGTGGGTCGCGCACCCGGACCGCGCCGTCGTCACCTACATCCCGGAGGCCGGATGACCTCGCCCGACCGCACCGTGGCTCCCGCCCCCGGGCCGCTTCGCAGCTTCGACTTCCCCGCGGTGGAGAGCAGTGCGTTGGAGAATGGCGTCGCGCTCGACGTCGTCCGCCTGCCGCGCCTCCCCGTCGTGACGGCCTACCTCTCGCTCCCCGCGGGTGAGGAGGCGCTCCAAAGCGAGCGGGCCGGGCTCGCGACGCTGACCGGAGAGGCACTCGAGGGAGGTACGTCGAAGCGCGGCGGCGCGGAGCTCGCGGAGGCCCTCGAGGCGCTCGGCGCCGACGTCGACGTGCACTCGGGGTGGGCCGCCACGACGATCTCGCTCTCCTGCCTCGCCGAGCGCCTCGGGGAGGGGCTGTCGCTCCTGTCGGAGATGGTCCGCGAACCCGGCTTCCCGGAGGCAGAAGTCGAGCGGGCGCGGGCACAGCAGCTCGCCCGGATCCGTCAGCAGCGGATGGACCCCGGCTCGCTCGCCACCTACCGCGCGCACCGCGAGATCTACGCCGACGGAGAGCCGTACGCCCGACCGGCGCTCGGCCGCGAGGCCACGGTGGCCCCGGTGGGGGTCGAGGCGCTTCGCGGGTGGGCCGAGGCCTTCCTGCACGCGGGCGGGGCCTCGCTCACGGTGGCCGGCGACGTCGATGCCGACGAGGTCCACCGCCTCGCCTCGCAGGCGCTCGGAGACTGGAGAGCTCGCCCGGTGGAGCGGTCGGTCCCTGCGGGCCGGAGCCGGGGCGGGGGACGGCGCATCGTCGTCGTCGACCTGCCGAATGCGGTACAGTCGGAGATCCGGGTGTCGCAGGTCGGGGTGCCCCGAAATGCGCCCGAGCGGGCGGCGCTCACCGTCGGCAACGCCATCCTCGGCGGCACCTTCAACTCCCGGCTCAACCTCAACCTCCGGGAGGAGAACGGCTTCACCTACGGCGTCCGCTCCCGCTTCGCCGGTCGTCGTGGCCCCGGGCCCTTCTCGATCTCGACCGCCGTCGACACCGAGAACACCCCCGCGGCGCTCCGAGAGATCTTCCACGAGGTGGAGCGAATCCTGGAGGGCGGGCCGACCGCCGAGGAGACCGAGGCGACCCGGGACTATCTGGCCGGCGTCTTCCCCCTGCGTCTCGAGAGCACCTCGCAGGTCGCCTCGAAGGTCGCGGAGCAGCGGATCTACGAGCTCCCGGCCGACGAATGGACCGGGTACCGCGACCGCATCCGGGACGTCACCCCGGAGGCTGCCCACACGGCGCTGCGCGACCGGCTCCGCCCCGACGAACTCGTCGTCGTCATCTCCGGCAACGCGGGGGAGCTGCGGCCCGGGCTCGAGGCTCTCGGCGTCGGCCCCGTCGAGGTCACGGATCGCGAATCCGCCGTCGACGACGTCGCGGAGCCGACGGGCTGACCGCGTGCAACGCTGAGCGATCGGGCGGCATCACACTCGCAAGCCAGGACGAACCATGCGTGAGGACGAGCGGGCCGAGGGGCCCGGACGACTCTCCCGGAGGCAGGTCCACCGGGGGCGCCGCATCGACGTCGGGATGGACACCGTGCGCTTCCCGGACGGGAGCACCGGCGAACTCGACATGATCCTCCACCCCGGCGCGTCCGCGATCCTCCCCGTGGTGGGGGAGGCGTCGGAGGCGGACCCGGAGATCCTCCTGATCCACCAGTACCGCTACGCCGCGGGCGGATGGATCTGGGAGGTCCCGGCCGGGATCCCGGATCGGACCGGGGAGCCGTGGGAGGAGTGCGCGGCGCGAGAGCTCGAGGAGGAGACGGGGATGCGGGCGGGAACGCTCCGCTACCTGACACGGATTTATACCACGCCGGGGTTCACCGACGAGGTGATCCACCTCTTCCTGGCCGAGCGGCTGGAGGAGGGGGCCGTGCAACTCGACGACGACGAGTTCGTCGAAGTGGTACGCATCCCCTTCAGCCAGGCGCTCGAATGGGTACGAGAGGGGCGGATCGTCGACGCGAAGAGCGTCTCGACCCTCCTCTACGCGGCGAGCTTCGTGATCGGAGTCGGGTCCGCCGGGACGGCAGCTCCTCGCTCGGACGGGGGGTGACAGAACGGCAGACCTCCCGTGTCCCATCGGGACACCCGCCTGTCCCGTTTCGGGGACGGTGGCGACTCCGGGCGCGGGAAACCGCGTGCTTCGGCGAGTGGCACGGATGCTGCTCGTCGAGAAAGGAAAACGCGACGCCGACGGATGTAGAGTCGGGGATCGCGCAGACTCCACACCGGAGGCGGAACATGGGTGCCAAAGCCGTTCGAATCGACGACCGCTCGCGGAAGCGCGCCGAGGGCGACGCTGCGAGCCACAGCGAGCGACTTCGCGAACTCACGGACAGTCAGGTCGTACAGGCCTTCCTGGACGGGGACGAGCGTGCCTTCGGTGAACTCGTGCGCCGCTACGACCGCCGTCTGGTGAACTTCGTCTACCGGACCGTGGGCGACCGCGAGCGCGCGCAGGACCTGGTCCAGGAGACCTTCGTCCGCGTCTACCGCCACGCCGCCCGCTTCGACCAGACCAAGAAGTTCTCGACCTGGATCTACACCATCGCCGGGAACCTGGCGAAGAACGAGCTGCGCAATCGATCCCGGAACCCCCTCGTCCTTTTTCAGTCGCTCAAGGCGAACTGGGACGCCGACCACCGCCCGCTCGAGTGGGAAGACCCGAAGCTCAAGCCGGACGACCTCTACCGGAAGCGATTCCTGAAGGAGAAGGTCGAGGAGGCGGTCCAGCAGCTCCCGGAGCATCACCGGCTCGTCTTCGTCCTGCGCGAGCTGGAGGGGAAGACCTACGAGGAGATCGCCGACATCACCGGGGTCAACCTCGGGACGGTGAAGAGTCGCCTGAACCGGGCGCGGAACAACTTCGCGCAGCTGATCGCCCCGATGATCCAGTAGCGCGACACGGCGGGCGGGTTCGCCGCAGCACCTTGCGGGAACCCGCCCGTCGACCCCCTGTAGAACTCCGAAGAGTTCGGCGTCTCGGACGAGATGCCCCGCGCGGTTCCTCCACCGGACGGACATGGACTGTAGGGAGTTCATCGAGGGCTTCTCCGACTACGCGGACGGTCTCCTGAGCGAGACCGAGCGTGCGGCCTTCGATACCCATCGCGAGCGGTGTCCCGAGTGTGCCCGTTATGCACGGGTCCTGGACGAGGGCCGCACCCTGCTGCAGGCCTTCTCGGGCGTCCCCGTCGACGAGGACTTCGACGCCCGGCTCGAGAGCCGGCTGCACCGCGTTCGGGACGAGGTCGCGACCGCCCGCTCGATGGGCTCCGGCGGATCGACGACCGCGGTGCTTTCGATCGCCGCCGTGCTCCTCGTCGTCGCCTGGTCGCCGCTGGTCCTCTTCCAGACGCACGAGGTCGAGCTCGCCCCCATCTGGGTGACGCGTCCCGCGCCGCGTCCGGTCGGCGCCATCCGACTCCCCCCGGTCTCCGTAGTGCCCGCCTCCACCTCGCCGTCCGCGCTCGAACTCGATCGCGACCTGTGGGCGGAGTCCGCTGCCCTCTTCGCCGAGTACGCCCCGATCCGCCAGCGCTATCGTGCGGGTCGCCTCCTGCGGGCGAGTCCCAAGGAGTGAGGTCCGACGCGGTACGGGCGCTCGTCGGCGGTGGCCCACCGTCGGGGGGTGTCTTCTACCTTCACGGCGACGACGCCTTCCGGAAGGAACAGGCCGCGCGCGAGCTGGTCGAGCTGCACCTCGACCCGGCGACCGCGGACTTCAACCACGACCGGCTGCGCGGTCCGGACACCGACGTCGAACAGCTCGCCTCGATCCTGGCCACGCCGCCGATGATGGCCGAGTGGCGCGTCGTGTCGATCTCCGAGGCGGAGGCCTTTGCCGGCAGCCCGCGCGCCCGTGCCCTCCTGCTGGAGACGGCGTCCGCGCCGCCCCCCGGACTCGCACTCATCCTGGTGGCCACGAAGCCGGGAGGATCGAAGGCGAAGTTCTATCGGGAGATCGAGAAGGCGAGTCGGTCGCTGGCCTTCCAGCCCCTCTCCCCCGACGACGTACCCGGGTGGCTGATGGAGCGGGCGCGGGAGGAACTCGGGACGGAGATGGATCCGGAGGCCGCCCGGGCGCTGGGTCAGGCGGTCGGAACCGACCTCGGGATCCTGGCGCAGGAGCTGGCGAAGCTGGCCGGCGTGGTGCGGGAGGGCGAGCCGATCACCCGGGCCGACGTCGAGTCGGCCGGAACCGTCCTCCCGGTCGTCGATCGCTGGGGATGGTTCGAGGACGTGGGTGAGAAGCGTCTGGAGCGGGCGGTGGAGACGCTGCCGACGCTGCTGAGTCAGACCGGGGAGACGGGGGTGGGGCTCGCCATCGGGCTCGCCACGCACCTGCTGCGGCTCGGGGTCGTGGTCGAGGGCGGTCCTTCCGCGCTCGAGCGGATCCTCCCGCCTCGCCAGTCGTGGCTCGCGCGGAAGTTCTCGAGTCAGGCCCGACGGTGGAGACCCGACGAGATCGCCGATGCGATCGACGGCCTGAGGCGGGTCGATCGCCTGCTCAAGTCGACGCCGCTCGAAGACCGCGCGATTCTGGAGGAATGGCTCCTCACCCTCCTGGTCCGGGCGGCCGCGTGAAGGCACGCCTGCTCCTCGGCGGGGTCATCGCCGTCGCCCTCGCCGCTCCTTCACTGCAGGGTCAGTCGCTCGCGCAGGTCGAGTCGCTCAGTCGCGACGGCCGCGTCGCGGAGGCGAGGACGGAGCTGACGGCGTGGACGGAGGCGTCGTGGCGTGCGGCGTCCCGCGAGGAGCGGCAGGAGGCGCTCTGGTACCGCGGGGTGCTGACCCTCGACCCGGCGCAGGCGTCGCGCTCCTTCCGCCGTCTCGCCGTCGAGTACCCGGGGAGCCCCTGGAGCGCCCGGGCGCTCCTCCGCCTCGCGCGCATCGCCCTCCTGGAGGACGACCTCCTGGAGGCGGCGGCGAGGTTCGAGGATCTGCGGCGCGACTATCCCGCCTCCGCCGCCCGGCTGGATGCCGTCGAGTGGCTCGACGAGAACTCGGCGCGCGTCGCGGAGCGCCGAGCCGAGGCCGAGGCGACCGTCGAGGATGCGGCGGACGTTGGCGACGCCTCCGTCGCTGCGGAGGAACCGTCGCCGACGCGGGACGAGGACCTCGCCGCCGACCGAACGCCCGCGGTCGACGCCCCGCCCCCGGCGCTGGAAGACCGCGCCGACGCTCGCGACGAGGCCACCTCCGCGCGCTGGGGCGTCCAGCTCGGAGCCTTCGGGGAGCCGGAGCGGGCGCAGGCGCTGGCCGAGCGTGTCCGCTCCGCAGGCTTCACCCCCCGGCTGGTCCGCGTCCCCGGGAGCGATCTGGTGCGAGTCCGGGTCGGCGCCTTCACGGGTGCCGAGTCGGCCAATGCGCTGTATGATCGACTCGTCGCGGCGGCTTTCGAGGCCACCGTGGTGAACGACGTCTCTCGAGAGGAACCCATCGGTGAGTTCGCAGAACCGGCGTGAACGGTGGCGCGTGGTGGTCGCGGAGGACAACGACGACCACGCTCTCCTCATCCGCATGGCGCTCGAGCGGGCGAGTCCGATCCCGATCGACATCATCCGGGCACACAACGGAGACGAGGCGATCGAGGTGATCGATCGCGAGCGCCCCGACTTCGTGCTCCTCGATCTGCGCATGCCGGGCCGGGACGGGCACGAGGTCCTGCAGGCGGTGAAGGGGAACGAGGAACTCCGTCGCATCCCGATCACCGTCCTGACGAGCTCGGACCGGGACGACGACGTCTCCCAGAGCTACGGGCTGGGCGGCAATCACTTCCTGACGAAGCCGGACAACCCGATCGAGCTCGAGGACAAGCTTCGCTCGCTCCTCAAGAACCTCTCGGAGATGTCCCCGATCCACCGTGGGAGTCACGGGATCGACGCCACGGCAAAGAGCGCCGGTGGGCCGCAGGGGCTGGCCTTCCGGAAGGCGTTGCCGTGGATCATGGTCGTTGGAGTGATCGTGATCCTGATCGTCTTCGCCATGACCCAGGGCGTGCTCTGACGCGCCTCCGGCGGGGCGGTGTCGGCTCAGAGCGCCTCGATCACCCGATGCAGCCGAGCCGTGACCTCCTCGGCAAGCGGCTCGATGTCCGTCCGACCCGTCATCGCCAGCTGCGTCTTCGGGTCGAGGATGGCGACGACGCTCTCCCCCGGCGTGTCTCCCTCGCGCACGACCACGTTGCAGGGGAGGAGCAGCCCGATGTCCTCCTCCTGCGTGAGCGCCTGATGGGCGATCGGCGGGTTGCAGGCACCGAGAATGCGGTACGGCTTGAAGTCGACGTCGAGCTTCGCGCGGAAGGTGGTCGGGATGTCGATTTCGGTCAGGATGCCGAAGCCCTCTCCGGCGAGGAGCTCGCGGAGGCGAGCCTCGGCGTCGGCGGGGGCGAGAGCGACGGTCTTGCGGACGCCGTAGGCGAAGTGGTCGTGGCTCATCGGTTCAGCCTCGAGGTCGGATCGTGAGTGAACGAACGCTGTCTCAAGGTGCCGAATCGGAGGCCTCCGGAGGAGGGGGCGGATACGGCTTCGGAACCGGGCCCGTCTTCCTGGCGAGCATCAGCACGATCCTCGGCGCGATCATGTTCCTCCGCTTCGGCTATGCGGTGGGGAACCTCGGGCTCTTCGGGGCCATCATGGTCATCGTCGCCGGGCACGCGGTCACGATCCCCACCGCCCTCGCCATTGCGGAGATCGCGACCAACCGGCGGGTCGAGGGGGGCGGCGAGTACTTCATCATCTCGCGCTCCTTCGGCACGACGATCGGCGGTGCGATCGGGATCTCGCTCTACCTGTCGCAGGCGATCTCGGTCGCCTTCTACATGATCGCCTTCGCCGAGGCCTTCTCCCCGCTGGCGCCCGCCTTCACCGAGTGGACCGGGCTCGCCTGGGACCCACGCTGGATCTCCTTTCCCGCCCTCTTCGGATTGATCGCGCTCGTCCTCACGAAGGGAGCCGACCTGGGAGTGAAGGCGCTCTACGGCGTCGTCGTGATCCTCGCCATCTCGCTCGCCCTCTTCTTCGCCGGTGCCGGGGTGGAGGGATACGAACCGCAGCCGGGCCAGTGGATGGCCGGGGTCGCGGGCGCCGACCCCTTCATGCTCGTCTTCGCGATCTGCTTTCCGGCCTTCACCGGGATGACGGCCGGGGTGGGGCTCAGCGGCGACCTCGCGAACCCGCGCCGGTCGATCCCCCTCGGCATCATGGGTGCGACGGTCTTCGGGATGCTCGTCTACATTGCCCTTGCGGTGAAGTTGGCGGCCTCCGCCCCGGCGTCGCTCCTGGCGGAGGACCAGCTCGTCATGTCGCAGATCGCGCTCTGGGGCCCGGTCATCCCCATCGGTCTGGCCGCGGCGACGCTCTCCTCCGCGATCGGGTCGATCGTCGTGGCCCCGCGGACGCTGCAGGCGCTGGGGAGCGATCGGGTGGTTCCGGCGAGCCGGATGAACACCTTCCTCGCCCGCGGCCTCGGGGCGACCAACGAGCCCCGCAACGCCACCATCGTCACCTCGGTCTTCGCGGTGGTCTTCGTCCTTGCCGGATCGGTCGACCTCGTCGCCCGGATCGTCTCGATGTTCTTCATGATGACGTACGGCGCGCTCTGCGCGATCTCCTTCCTGGAGCACTTCGCCGCCCGTCCCTCCTACCGTCCGAGCTTCCGCTCGAAGTGGTGGCTCTCCCTCTTCGGGGCGATCGCCTGTCTGGTGCTGATGCTCCAGATGGACCTTCCCTTCGCCTTCCTCTCGATCCTCGCCCTGGTCGCGCTCTACACCGTGATCCGCCGGTCGCGCGCCGAGGGCACCGACGATCTGGCCGAGATCTTCCACGGGGTGATGACCCAGGCGACGCGGTGGATGCAGGTCGCTCTGCAGAAGAACCCCGCGCAGGACTGGCGCCCGAGCCTCATCCTGCTGACCTCGCGGACCTTCGACCGCAGCTCGCCGCTCGAGTTGCTCGAGTGGCTTTGTCACCGGTACGGAGTCGGCACCTACCTCCACTTCATCCCCGGTCTCCTGGACCGGGAGACGTACCGGAAGGCGAGGACGACCCAGGAACGCCTGATCCAGGATGCCGCAGAGCGGAAGGGGGCGATCTTCATGGACACGATGGTCTCGCCCTCGCTCGAGTCGGCGCTCGCACAGAGTCTGCAGATGCCCGGCATCTCGGGGATGGACAACAACACCATGCTCTTCGAGATGTCGGTGCACGATCCCCGCGAGGTCGCGGACGAGGTCCTGCGCGGCATCGATCTGGCGGCCGTGGCGCAGATGAACCTCCTCGTCCTCCGGCACGGGGATCACTTCTTCGGGACGCGAAAGCAGATCCACGTCTGGCTGACCTGGAACGACTATCAGAACGCCAACCTGATGATCCTCCTCGCCTACATCCTGCTCGGGCACCCCGCCTGGTCCAGGGGAGAGATCACCCTGTACGCGGCGTACCCCAAGGACGAGGTCGGCGAGCGGACGGCCCAGCTGAAGCAGATGATCGGCGAGGGTCGTCTCCTGATCAGCGAGAAGAACCTGCGCGTCTTCCCGACGGACGACCGAACCGACTTCCAGCGTCTGGTCGAGGCGAAGTCGGCGAGCGCCGATCTGGTCCTCCTCGGCTTCACCCAGAAGAAGCTCCAGGAGAAGGGCGTCGGCGTCTTCGAGAAGCACGGCGGGTTGCGGGACGTGCTCTTCGTCTCCGCGGAGGAGCGGATCTTCATCGAATGAGGGTGGGCCGGCGCGTGATCGTCCGCGTCGGCTCACCTGCCGTTGATCGCCCCCCGCGCGCTTCGGTAACCTTCGTCCGGTCGGGCGGGTCGAATCGCACCCCCTGGACCACTCCTCCGGAAGCCCCCGCCACCCGACTCGATGGCCGCCAACGACACCCCGATGATGCAGCAGTGGCGGGAGGCCAAGAAGGCCCACCGCGACAAGCTGATCTTCTTCCGGGTCGGGGACTTCTACGAACTCTTCAACGAGGATGCGGAGGAGGGGGCGAAGCTCCTCGGGCTGACGCTCACCTCGCGCAACAACGGGGGCTCGAAGGCGCCGCTCGCCGGGATCCCGGTCAAGGCGCTCGACGAATACCTGCCGCGGCTGGTTCAGGCCGGTCGCAAGGTCGCGATCTGCGAGCAGGTCGAGGATCCGGCGCTCGCCAAGGGGATCGTCCGCCGCGAGGTGGTGGAGACGGTCACGGCCGGGACCGCGCTGCACGACGTCCTCCTGCGCGACCGTCGCAACAACTACCTCGCGGCGCTCTCGCCGGAGCTGTCCGGTCGGCTCGCGCTCGCCGCGCTCGATCTCTCCACCGGGGAGTTCTCCGTGCAGGAGGTGGAGGCGGAGGAGGTGGTCGGGGAACTCGGCCGGCTCGAGCCCTCCGAACTCCTCCTGCCGCGCCCCCTCGAGGACGCCCCCTGGCTCGGCGACCTCCCCGCGCCGGCGGCCGGCGGCCCTGCGCGCACGCTCCGCGAGGAGTGGAACTTCGAGGACGACGTCGCCCGGGAGGAGCTGGAACGGCGCCTCGAGGTCCAGTCGCTCGACGGCTTCGGGTTCGGGTCGGAGGACGCGCCCCTGGTCCGGGCGGCCGGCGCCCTGGTGGGGTACGTCCTCGAGATCCGCCCCGCCGGAGTCGAGCACCTGCAGCCGCCCCGGATCGTGCGCCGCGGGAGCGCGATGGTGCTCGACGAGATGACCCGCCGCAACCTCGAGCTGGTCGAGCCGCTCCGCGCCGGAGAGGAGGGGGGGACGCTCCTGGCGGTCCTCGACGAGGCGCGCACCGCGATGGGGGCGAGGCTTCTGCGACGGTGGCTCCTCCGGCCGCTCGTCGAACCGGAGGCGATCTGGCGACGGCAGACCGCCGTCGATCACCTCTTCGGCGACGGCGCCCTCCGACGGCGGATCCGCGACGTCCTCGGCGGCGTGGCCGATCTGGAGCGGCTGGCGGGGAAGGTGGGGACGGCGCGGGCGAACCCGCGGGAGCTGCTCGGGACGGCGCGGTCCCTCGCCCGGATCCCCGAGGTCCACGCCGCCGTGGCCGGGGCGAGCGATCCGCTCCTGGCCGAGATCGCCGAGGGGATGGACCTCCTGGAGGACGTCCACGAACTCCTCGACCGCGCCATCGCCGAAGAGGCCCCGACCGCGCTGCAGGACGGCGGGGTGATCCGGCCGGGCTGGAACGAGGAGCTCGACGAGCTGCGCGGGCTGCGCGACGGCGCCGTCGACTTCATCGCACAGCTCCAGACGCGCGAGCGGGAGCGGACGGGGATCGGCTCGCTCAAGGTCGGCTTCAACAAGGTCTTCGGGTACTACCTGGAGGTGACGAAGGCCAACCTCGACCGCGTCCCCGACGACTACCACCGGAAGCAGACGCTGGCGAACGGGGAGCGGTACTTCACCCCCGAGCTGAAGAGCTGGGAGGAGAAGGTATTCAGCGCGGAGGAGCGCATGGCCGCCCTGGAGGCGGAACTCTTCCTGGAGGTCCGCTCCCGCATCGCCGGACAGGTCGCGCGGTTGCAGCGGACGGCGCGACGGATCGCGGAGCTGGACGTGCTGGCGACGCTCGCCGAGGTCGCCGTCCACCGCCGCTGGGTCCGCCCCGAGGTCCACAGCGGCTTCGGGCTGGAGATCGTCGCCGGCCGCCACCCGGTGGTGGAGACGATGATGCCGAGCGAGGCCTTCATCCCCAACGACATCGCCTTCGACGAGGCGGCCTTCGTCGGAGTCCTGACCGGCCCGAACATGGCGGGAAAGTCGACGGTGCTCCGGCAGGTCGGGCTGATCCAGCTCCTCGCTCAGGTCGGCGCCTTCGTCCCCGCCGATCGGGCGCGGATTCCGCTCGCCGACCGGATCTTCACCCGGGTCGGCGCCTCCGACAACCTCGCCCGCGGCCAGTCGACCTTCATGGTCGAGATGCACGAGACGGCGGCGATCCTGCACGGTGCCACCGATCGCTCCCTCGTTCTCCTCGACGAGATCGGGCGGGGGACCTCGACGTACGACGGCGTCTCGATCGCCTGGGCCGTCACGGAGCACCTGCACGAGAAGGTCGGGTGCAAGGCGATGTTCGCCACGCACTACCACGAGCTGACCCAGCTCGGTGACCTCCTCCCCGGCGTCTTCAACCTGAACGTCTCGGTACGGGAGGTCGGCGACGACATCGTCTTCCTGCGCCGTCTCGAACCGGGGGGCGCGGACCGCTCGTACGGGATTCAGGTGGCCCGGCTCGCCGGGGTCCCGTCCGGGGTCATCGCCCGCGCGCGGGAACTTCTGCACGAGCTGGAAGGAACACACACCGGGGGTGGGGAAGGCCTGGGGCGGCACGGACGCCATCGACCGGCGGCCGAGCCCTCGCTGGATCAACTCACCTTCTTCGCGCCGACCGACCACCCGCTGGTCGCCCGGCTGCGAGAGCTCCCGGTCGAGGAGATGACCCCGATCGAGGCGCTGAACCTCCTTGCGCGTCTGCGCGGCGAGGCACGCGGTGGAGAGAACGAGTGAACCCGATGCGGATCGCAGGGGGCCGAGTGAACGACCAGGCACGACGGAAGGGCGGGGGCCTCACCCGCGCAGCGAGTGGACTGGGTGGCGGAGCGGCGCT
>JANQLR010000325.1 GCA_028280525.1 Longimicrobiales bacterium | reverse complement strand
CTCGGCGTCGATCAGTCCGGCGATGCGCGCGCCCATCCGGGAGAGGAAGAGGGCGGCCGATGCGCCGACGTTGCCGAAGCCCTCGACGATGGCGCGCGCGCCGTCCAGGTGACCGCCCCGTGCCCGTCGGGCTGCGCAGGCCACGCCGTACCCGGTGATCACGTCGGACACCGTGAGGTCGAGGCCCTCGATTCCGAAGTCGCCCCGGACCCTCATCCCCAGGCCGCCGAGCAGCCCGGCCACCGAGGCCGGCACCTCTCCCGGCCCGAGCCCCAGGTGCCCGCGGACGATCCCCTCCTGCGGGTGCGACAACCCCATCGCGCGCACGATGGGGGAAACGTCGCGCTGCTCGTCGACGTTCACATCGCCCCCCGTCCCGTAACACCCCTCCAGGTAGGGGCGGATCGCGCGGAACCAGCGACCCAGGACCTCGCTGCGGCGGGGGTCGGTCGGGTCGAAGCGGATGCCGGACTTTCCCCCGCCGACCGGGGGACCGGAGAAGGCGAACTTCAGCTCCATCGCCTTCGCGAGGTAGGTCACCTCCTCCGGCGTGACCCCCGGGCGCATCCGCGTCCCACCCCCTGCCGCCCCACCTCGCAGCGAGTTGATCACCAGCCACCCGGTCGCCCCCGTGGGGGCATCGTGCCACTCCACCTTCAGCATGGGTGGCGACTCGAGGTAGGCCTCGTATCGCGCCCACGCCGCCTCGGTCGACTGCTTCACGGCGCACCTCCAAAGACCAGCGGAAGAAGGGTCAGGGCGACGATCGTCACCAGGGTGACGGAGAGGAGGTTCAGGACGAAGCCGGCCCGGACCATCTGCGGGATCGTCAGCTCCCCCGAACCGAAGACGATCGCATTCGGCGGTGTCGCGACCGGGAGCATGAAGGCCATCGAGGCGGCGAGCCCTGCGGTGACCATCAGGGGGAGGGCGGGGAGCCCGATCGCGGCGCCTGCGCCGACCAGGATCGGCATCGCCATCGTCGCGGTGGCGGCGTTCGACGTCACCTCGGTCAGGAAGACGAAGAGGAGGGCGACCGCGCCGAAGAGGAGGAGCTCCGGAAGCTCTCCGAGCGACGCGACCCCGCCTCCGATCCACGAAGACAGCCCCGATCGGTCCATCGCCCGCGCGAGCGAGAGCCCCCCGCCGAAGAGGATGAGCACGCCCCACGGGATCCTCCGCGCGCGCGGCCAGTCGAGGATCGCACCGGACGAGCCACCGCCCGCGGGGAGGAGGAAGAGGACGAGCGAGGCGGCCATCGCGATCGTCGAGTCGCGCACTCCGGGAAGCACCGTCTGCAACCCGGGGATCGTGACCGCGCCGAGGACCTTCGGCGAGCGGAGGAGCCAGGCGGCCGCCGTAAGGATGAACACGGCGGCGACGCGCCGCTCCGCCACGCTCGCGGGCCCCAGGTCGGAGACCTCCGCGGCAATCCGCGCGTCCGCCTCCCGACCTCCCGCAGGCACAGGGTGCAGGACGCGCACCAGGAGGATCCACGCGATGGGGAGCATGACGAGGGTGACCGGAACGCCCACGAGCATCCACTCCGCGAACCCGATCTCGTAGCCGAGGAGCTCGGACGCGGCGGCGGCCACCACGGCGTTCGGCGGGGTGCCGATCAGCGTTGCAACGCCCCCGATCGAGGCTCCGTAGGCGATCCCGAGCATGAGCGGCACACCCACTCCGGCAGGGAAGAGCGCCGTCACCGCCACCCCGATCGGGAGCATCATCGCCGCCGTGGCCGTGTTCGAGATCCACATCGACACCGCGGCGGTCGCGAGCATGAATCCCAGAACCATCCGGGCGGGCGAGGTTCCGACACGGGAGATCACACCCAGCGCGATCCGCCGGTGGAGGCCGGTCCCCTCCATCCCCGCGGCCAGGAAAAACCCGCCCATGAAGAGGAAGATCAGGTCGTTCGCGTACGGCGCAGCCGTGTCCGCCATCGAGAGGACGCCCAGGGCCGGAAAGAGAACCAGCGGGAGGAGCGCCGTCACCGGAATCGCGACGGCCTCCGTCATCCACCAGACCGCCATCCAGACCGCAACGGCCGCGGTCCGCCAGGCCTCGGCGCCGACCCCGGGAGGGGGCGGAACCAGGAGGAGGAGCGCGGCGAGTCCCGGGCCCGCGACGCGAGCCCAGCGGCGCGCCGTCTCAGGCGCGTCGTCGGTCACCGCTCCAGCCATGCATCCCCTCCCCTGACGGTGGCTTTCCGGGCCCGGACGGACCCTCCCTCGCCCCGACGAAGCTGCGCAGGCAGGGTAAGCGCTGCAAACGAATCCCCGGACCGGTCGCGGGGTAGGTCGAGACACGCCCGGGGGGACGATCCCACCCGGGGATCCTCACTGCAGCATCGACCCTTCGGAGACGACATGGCTCTCGCTACCGGCACCCCGGCCCCGGACTTCACCCTCGCGCCCGCTCCGGGCCCCGACACCGTGTCCCTCTCCGACTTTCGCGGGGAGAAGAACGTGGTGCTCCTCTTCATGCCGCTGGCCTTCAGCTCGGTCTGCACCGACGAGATGTGCCAGATGGCCGAGTCGTACGGCGAGTGGACGGCGATCGACGCCCAGGTTCTCGGCGTAACGATCGACTCCCCCTTCGTCACCGCGAAGTTCGCGACCGAAACGGGCGCCCAGTTCCCGATCCTCTCCGACTTCAACAAGACCACCATCAACGCCTACGACGTGGCCTACGAGGAGTTCTTCGGGATGCACGGAGTCGCCAAGCGCTCTGCCTTCGTCATCGACAAGCAGGGCGTGATCCAGTACGCCTGGAGCTCGGACGACGCCGGGCAGATGCCGCCCTTCGGCGAGGTGAAGGCGGCGGTCGAAGCGCTGGGCTGAGTCCCATTCGGGTCCGACGCCGGGCCCGTTCGTTCCTTCCCCCGCCCTCCGCGCCCGGGATATTGGGTGGGAGGGCGGGGGGTGGGCGGGCCCCCGCGGTCCTATGGCCGGATCCCCAGAGCCTCCGCCGCGGTCGCATACACCGCGTAGCGTCCCGACCGACTGCTCGAGAAGGTGAGCGAGTCGGCATCCCGACCGAACGCGATCCCGAACTCGTACCCGGCCGAGTTCAACGGAGCGGCCAGCGGGACGGGGGCCGACCAGCCCGCGTCCGTATTGAACGAGAGGAAGAGGTCGTCGCCACCGAGGCCGTCCGGCGAATCGGTTCTGGCGAAGACGATGTAGCGCTCGTCCGGACTGACGAGCACGTCCACCTCCCAGAGTGGGGTGTTGATGCCGTCGGGGAGCGGCTCGACCGTGAACCCGTTCGGTCCCGGCGTCGCGCGAAGAATGTCTCCCTCGCCCAAGCTCCCGGGCCGTGTGGAGATGAAGTAGAGCACCCCCTCGTCCGTCATCGAGCCGTGATAGTCGCGATGCTCGGTGTTCACTGGATGGGGAAACGGAGTCGGGGCCTCCGGGTCCGACGAGTCGGGGTCCACGAGCCACAGATCCCAGTCGCCTTCGCCCCCGGGCCGACGGCTCGAGAAGAGGAGAGACCCGTCTCTGCCGAAGCGCGCCGCCCGATCCGGGAACTCGCCGGAGAACGGGAGGGCGCCCCGGGAACGCCAGCGACCCTCCACCTCCTCGACGAGGACGAGGGCGTGCTCGTTCCACTCCGCATGGGCCGAAATGATCGCACGCTGAGGGTCGTGCGGGTCCATGGCAAACCAGGTGCCTTCGAGTCCGGGGCCGAGCTCGATGTCGACCAGCTCGACTCCGGGCGTCCCTTCTCCACCGCCCGCCAGAGCGTCCGATTCGTTCGGCGTACGGTCTGACCGGCTGCACGCGGTCAGAGCGACGAGGATTGCAACGCCGATCACGCCGCGTCCACGCATGGTACTCCTCCTTCGGGGGTTCTCCACGAGCGTTCCGACGGCCTCGCGGTCGCCTCCGACGCCCTCCGCCACCGGTCAGCCCGGCGACTCTGGACATCGTACGGGAGCGCCTCACATATTCAGCGGCACGATATAGTGTAGTGCGACAGATTGGGAGGGGATGATGCGATTCGCTGTTCTGTACCTGCTCATGGCGTGCGCCGCGCCCGCCCTTTCCGCCCAGTCGCTCTCACAGGCCGAGCGCTCGGAGGCGGTCCGTTCGATCGCCGAGCTGATCCGCAGCCGGTACGTCTTTCCGGAGCGAGCGGACCGGGTCGCCGACCTCCTCCTCTCCGCGATCGACGACCCGAGGCTGGCGAGCGCGACCGGACCCGACGACCTGGCCGACCGGATGACCCAGCTCCTCCGTCCGCACGACGGCCACTTCAACGTCTCATGGACCACGCCCCGCTCGCACGACGGGATGGAGAACCACGGTGGTCAACCGAGCCCGAACCTGCCCCGTGCGGTCTGGGTCCGGCGGAACAACTACCGCTTCGTCGCGGTGGAGCGGCTGCCGGGGAACGTCGGGTACCTCCGGCTCGACGGCTTCGAGGGGTTCGACCGGAACGCCACGTCGACCCCTCCCGAACGCGAGGTGGCCGAAGCCGCGATGGGTCTCCTCGCTCGCTCGGACGCCCTGGTGATCGATCTGCGGTGGAATCAGGGAGGCTCGCCGGCCATGGTGCACCTCCTCATGAGCTACCTCCTCGACGAGTCGCCGCGTCTCCTCAATCGCTTCCGCCGTCGCGACAGCGTCTCCGAGTACTGGACCTTCGACCGGCTGCACGGGCCTCGGCTGGCGGACCCGCCGCTCTTCATCGTCGTGGGTCCCTCCACGCTTTCCGCCGCCGAGGAGTTCGCCTACGGGCTGCAGGCCTTCGACCGCGCCACGATCGTCGGCGCGCCCACCGGGGGCGCGGCGAATCCGGGCCGGACCTTCATGGGAGAGGGGGGCTTTGGAGTCTTCGTCCCGATCGGGGCTGCGGAGAATCCGGTGACGCGGGGCAACTGGGAGGGCGTCGGCGTGGTGCCGGACGTTCCGACGGCGCCGGAGGAGGCGTTGGACGTCGCGATCGATGTCGCACTGGAGGCGATTCTCGCCCGCATCTCGGACGAAGGCCTGTCCCGGGAGGCGCGCTGGACCCTGGAGTGGCGCCGGGCGCTGCGGGAGGACCGGCCGGTCCCAGCGTCCGAGGCGGCTCGCTTCGTCGGCGAATACGGTCGCCGAACCGTCACCCGTGATGGCGACCGGCTGCTCTACCGCGTGGGAGAGGGTCCGCAACGGCCTCTCGTGCGCATCGGCGACGACCTGTTCGGGTTCCGCGACGATCACGCCGTGCGCGTACGCCTCGATCTCCCGGACGGGCGCCCTCGCCTCTCGGTCCTGTACGACTACGGGGCGGTGGTCGAGTACCTGGCGTCACCGACGTCGGCTCCCGGGAGCCCCGACCCGCACTGAGGAGCTCGAGAGGCAACCTGGATCCCGCTCCGCCTTTCATTGCGCTCTTGACCGCGGTTCGGATGAGCCACAACATGTCGAACATCGATAGGTCTAATTTCGTCACGTGTATTCGACAGGCTCCCGGATGTCCGACGTCACGCACATGCTCCCGCTCTCGCGCAGCCTCCTCCACCTGCTCCTCGCGCTGCACGAGGGTGCTCGACACGGCTACGCGGTGAAGAAGCGCGTGGAGGAGTTGAGCGACGGGGTGGTGCGGATGGGGCCGGGGACGCTCTACACCACCATCGCTCGTGCCCGGGAGATGGGGCTGATCGTCGAGTCGGCGGAACGTCCTCCGGAGGAGAAGGACCAGGCGCAGCGGAGGTACTACGAACTCACGTCGCTCGGCCAGCAGGTCCTGCGGGCCGACATCGAGCGCATCGGCGAGTTCATCGACCACGCGCGTTCGGCCATCTCGAGCTGAGATGCCGACGGGTCCCCGAGTTCGTGGAGAGTGGCTCTACCGGCTGCTCCTCCGGGCGTACCCCGCCGAGTTCCGACGGCGGTTCGGAGACCCCATGCTGGCCGCCTTCCGGGAGCAGCGCGGAGAGCCGGAGTATCGCGGGCTGGGCGGTAGCATCCGGTTCTGGGCGGAGATCCTCTGGGATCTCTTCCGCACTCAGCGGACGGCGAGGTGGAAGTACCGAGGGATCGGGGGCCGGGCAGGACTCGAGACCCATGCGGGAGCGGGATCACGGGAGCGACGGGAGGTGAGGATGGAGGGGTGGATGCAGGACATTCGGTTCGGGATCCGGACGCTGATCCGGACGCCCGGCTTCACGGTGATGGCGGTCCTCACGCTCGCCATCGGGATCGGATCGAACGCGGCAATCTTCGGCGTGGTGAATACGGTCCTGCTCCAGCCGTTGCCGTACGACGACGCGGACGAGGTCGTCACGATCTGGAGCAGCTGGGTCGGGTTCCCGAAGACGTGGGTCTCGCAGGCCGAGTATCAGGCGTACGCCACACAGGTCTCGGCCTTCGAGGACGTGACGATGTGGTTCGGGACCAACGCGACCTTCACCAGCCCGGAGAACCCGGAGCGGGTGCCCGCCGCCGGAGCCATGGCGAACCTGCCCTCGGTCCTCGGGATCCGCATGTCGGCCGGTCGCTGGTTCACCGAACAGGAGACCATCGACTATTCGGACAGTCCGAGCGAGGTGATCGTCCTGTCGCACGAGGTCTGGCGTCGGCGCTACGGCATGGATCCGTCGGTGGTCGGGCGGCGAGTGGAGGTGAACGGTCGGCTGCGCGAGGTGGTCGGCGTGCTCCCCGAGGGCTTCCGGCTGACCACCGACTACGGGACGCCGGACGTGTCCGCCATCTTCTTCCCCTACTGGGTGCCCAGGGAGATGCCGGCCGCATACCCGCGCGGAGGGGGCTCGCACGGGATGTACGCGGCCGCACGACTGCGGGCCGGCGTCTCGGTCGAGGGCGCGAAGCGCGAGGTCGACGCGCTGATCGCGCGTCTGCAGGCGGAGCAGGGCGTGTACCCGCCCGAGCGTCAGTTCGAGGCGCTCGTGTTCGCCGCCTCGGATGATGTCTTTGGTACGATCCGGCCGGCGCTCCTGGCACTCCTCGGCACGGTTGCCTTCGTGCTGCTCATCGCCTGCGCCAACGTCGCCAACCTCCTGCTGACCCGCAGTCGCGCGCGGCAGTCCGAGATGGCGGTCCGCGCGGCGCTCGGGGCGGGGCGGGGGCGGCTGGCGCGGCAGATGCTCACGGAGAGCCTCCTCCTCGGCGCACTCGGCGGTGGGCTGGGGCTCGCGCTCGCGTACGGTGGAATCGAACTCTTCCAGGCGCTCGACCCGGGCAACCTGCCGCGGGTGGACGCGGTGACCGTGGACGGGGTGGTCCTCGCATTCAGCGCGGTCGTCACGCTGCTCACGGTCCTGCTCTTCGGTGGCCTGCCGGCTCTGCGCATGGCCCGCTCCGACCTGCAACGCACGCTCAGCCAACGGGGCGAAGGCGGGGTGGGGCGGAGTGGTTGGCAGGGGACGCTCGTCGCCGCCGAGATGGCGCTCGCCGTGGTGCTGGTCATCGGTGCCGGACTGATGGTGCGGACCTTCGAGAAGCTGTCGGCCATCGACCTCGGGTTCGACGGAGCGGGCGTGGTGACGCTGGCCGTCAGCCTCCCGACCACCACCTACGGGTCCGCGGAGGAGATGGTCACCTTCCACGACGAGGCGATGCGGCGCATGGCCGAGGTCCCGGGCATCCAGGCGACCTCGGCGGTCCGCCTCCTGCCTCTGGCGTCGCAGATCGGCGACTGGGGGATCCGCATCGAGAACTACGTGCGCCCCGAAGGGCTGCCGATGAACGGCGACTGGCAGTTCGCCGCGCCCGACTACTTCGAGATCATGGGCATTCCCATGGTTCGCGGCCGCAGCTTCGAGTCGATGGACGACGCGCAGGGCGTGGGCGTCGCGATCGTGAACGAGGCGTGGGTGCGGCACTTCTTCCCGAACGGCGAGGATCCGATCGGGCGGCGCATGGCGATGAGGACCGGCCAGGACGAACCGAGTTGGCTCACTATCGTGGGCGTGGCCGGCGACGTGCGGCACAACGGGGTGACCGCCGAGATCAAGCGGAAGTTCTACGTGCCGCTCGCGCAGTGGAATCTGGCGTCGGGGAATCTCCCGACCTCGGCGCGCTACGTGGTGCAGACGGCGGGCGACCCGACGGCGATGGTGGCGCCGCTCCGAGGCGTCGTACGCGATCTGGATCCGACGCTCGCGGTGGCGGAGGTGCAGACGGTGGACGACATCCGGTCGTCGGCGCTGGCCCAACCGCGCTTCACGGTGGTGCTGATGGGCGCCTTCTCGCTGGTGGCCGTCCTGCTCGCGATGATCGGCATCTACGGCGTGATCTCGTACGGGGTCAGCCAGCGCACGCGTGAGATCGGTCTGCGGGTCGCGCTGGGCGCGGAGCGCGGGCAGGTCGTCGGTCTCATGCTCCGGCAGGGTCTCGCGATGGTCGGGGTCGGTCTGGGCGTCGGCGTCGCGGTCGCGCTCGGGATCACGCGCTTCGTGGAGTCGCTCCTCTACGAGGTGGATGCCCAGGACCCCCTCACCTTCCTCGGCGTCGGCCTGGGCTTCGGCTTCGTCGCCCTCGTCGCGACCTGGCTCCCCTCCAGACGGGCCGCGGGAGTCGACCCGATCCACGCACTGAAGGCGGACTGAGCGCGGGCCCCGGGCAGGTCGACCGGCCCCCAACGGTGCTTGGGGGGGGCGGGATCCGCCTCCCGTCCCCCTACACCCGCTCCACCACCATCGCGAAGCCCAGACCCCCCGCGGCGCACACCGTGATCAGCCCCAACTCGGCATCACGTCGGGCCATCTCGTTCACGAGCGTCATCGTCACCCGCCCCCCGGTCGCGCCGAAGGGGTGACCGATCGCGATCGAGCCCCCCATGACGTTGATCCGCTCCGGGTCCGGATGGCCGATCCGCGTTGATCGGCCGAGGCGCTCGCGCGCGAAGGCCTCGCTGTCGAGCCACTGGAGGTTCGAGAGCACCTGGGACGCGAAGGCCTCGTGCATCTCCATGAGGTCGATGTCCTTCATGCTCACCCCGGCCCGATCGAGGGCGATCGGCGCGGCGAAGGCCGGCCCCTGGAGGAGCTGCTCTCCCGGATCGAGGGCGGCGAAGGCGTAGCTCCGGATCCGGCCGAGGATCGGCGCTCCCTCCGCCCGCGCCTTCTCCTCGTTCATGAGGACGACCGCGGAGGCGCCGTCGGTCAGAGGCGAGGCGTTCCCCGCGGTCACCGAACCGCGCTTCCGGTCGAAGACGGGACGGAGCCCCGCGAGCTTCTCGGGGGTGGTGTCCCGCCGGATCCCGTTGTCCTCCGTCACCACCTCGGAGTAGTCGGGCGGGACGTAGGTGCGGACGGTCTCCTCGGGGATCCGCCCGTCGTCGGTCCCGGCCGCGGCCAGCCGATGGGACCGGAGCGCCCAGTCGTCCTGCGCCTCTCTAGAGATGCCGTTCGCCTTGGCCATCCGCTCCGCGGATTCCCCCATCGTCTCCCCGGTGCTCGGCTCCGCGATCTGGGGCTGGCGAGGGAGGAGGTCCTTGGGACGCACCTGCGCGAGCGTCTTCACCCGCGCCCCCATCGTCTTGGCCTTCGATGCGCGCACCAGGATGTCGGAGAGGCGCTCGGAGACGAGGATCGGGACGTGCGAGAGTGAATCCGCACCGCCCGCAACCACGGTGTCCGCGTACCCGACCTCGATCAGGTTGGCGGCGTCCGCGATCGCCTGGTTGGCCGTCGCACAGGCGCGCGATACGGTGGTGGCCGGAACGGAAGGCGGGAGCGTGGAGAGGCCGACCTCGCGCGCGATGTTCGGCGCATGCGCGTCGTGCACCACGGTGCCGAAGATCAGGTGGTCGACCGCCTCGCCACGAACCCCCACGCGGTCGATTGCGTCCCGGACCGCGATCCGCCCGAGATCCACGGCAGTCAGCTTCCGGAAGACGGTGCCCGACCGGGCGAAGGGGGTACGTGCTCCCGCAACGATGACGGCCTTCATGTCGACTCCGTAAAGGTTGGATCTCCGGATGATCTCAGCTCCGCCCACGGGGGTCTACCCTTCTGGTCCGATCCCGCTTCGGACGGCTATTCTCACCGGATGACCAACGACCCGAACGACTTCGACCTGGTCCACGCCGGCGAAGACGATATCCCGATGATGGCGGCCCTCTGGGCCGAGGCCTTCCCCGAGAAGCCGGCAGAGCGCCGCGACCGCGAGCTGCGCGAGGGGTTCGTGTACGGCGACCTCACCGACTGCTGGACCGTACGTATCGACGGGCGGCTGGCCGGCGCGCTGCGCACCTACCGGCTGCAGAGCTGGTTCCGCGGACGACTTCTCCCGACGATGGGGCTGGCCGGCGTCGCGGTGGCCCCCGACTTCCGCCGCCGCGGCATCGGGCGCCGGATGTGCGTCGAGGCGATCCGCATCGCGAAGGAGCGGGGCGACGTCCTGTGCGGACTCTATCCCTTCCGAGCCTCCTTCTACCGGGACCTCGGTTTCAGCCTCGTCGGCGAGTTGCACCGCTACCGGTTCGATCCGACCACCCTGTCGGCCTACCCGGGGTGGGACCGGGTCGTACGCGCCCCCGAGAACGGGGCGGAGGTGGCCCGCGCGATCTACGACCGCGTCGCTCCGAACACGAACGGCCTGATCGCCCGTTCGGATCGGATGTGGGACTTCCTCGACCGCGTGGGTACCTACCTCTACATCCACCACGACCACCGCGACCGTCCCACCGGGTACATCGTGGTTCGCGGCCGGGGCGGCCCCCCCGAGCAGTCGTACCTGCGCGTCCAGGAGCTGGTTGCCGAGGACCGCGCCGCGTATCTCGCGCTCCTCGGCTGGCTCTCCGTGCAGAAGGACCAGTGGGGCCGGGTGGTCTACGACGCCCTCCCCGGGGAGAGCTTCCAGCATCGGCTGATGCACCCGCGTACCGAGGGAACGGGGACTCCCCGCGGACTCTGGTTCCACTCGGCGTCGATCCTCCGCGGACCGATGTTCCGGATCCTCGATCTGGCGGCCCTGCTCGAGGCGGATGAGGGCCACGCTCGGATCGTGCAGCCGGACCAGGACGGCGTCCTCCCGGACGGCAGCCTGCAGATCCGCGACCCGATCCTCGGCGACAACCAGGGGATCTGGAAGGATGGCGAGCGGGTGGAAGAGAGCCTGCGGCCGACGCGCAGCTCCGTGCTCTCCATCGAGGACGCCATGGCACGCATCTCCCAGGGTCGCCTGCACGGCCTCCCCGTCGAGCCCGAGGGGTGGTCCCCCAATCTGGGGCTGGCCGACCCCCGGATCCTCGACGAGTATTGATCGACGCCGGGCCTCTCGGTCCGGTCGCCTCCTCCACGTCTCCCCGGGGCCGGGTGCCGGCCCTCCCCTCATCCGCCGGCCTCCCACGAGCGCCGGTCCGTTCCGATGCGCGCAGTCACCTTCGACGTCACCGTCCCCCGCTTCCTCCTCGCCAAGTCGCTCGGCCGAGTGACCGACGCCGCGATCTACGGGGCGCTGAGTGGCGTGAAGATGGAGGACCGTGGTCGCATCGACCTCCCGGGCGACCGCTGGGTCCGCATCGAGGTGCTGAAGGCCGGGATCTGCGGGTCGGACATCGGCAACATCACCTATACCTCGAGCCCGGCCATGGAGCCCTTCGGCTCCTTCCCCGCGGTGCTGGGCCACGAGATCCTCGGCCGCGTGACCGAGGTCGGGCCCGCGGTCCGGCGGGTCGAGGTGGGACAGCGCGTCACCGTCGACCCCTTCCTCTCCTGCGAGGTTCGGGGGTGGGACGCGGACCGCACCTGTCGCTCGTGCCGGGCGGGCCAGCACTCCACCTGCGAGAACGCGGGCGAGGACGGCGTCGTCGAGATCGACGGCGCACCGATGGGACCGGGCACGACCCAGGGGTATCACCAGTCGATGCCGGGCGGGTGGTCCGAGGAGATGATCGCGCACGAGGTACAGCTCTTCCCCGTCGCCGACGAACTCGAGGACCACGCCGGGGTCCTCATCGAGCCACTCTCGGTCGGGATGCACGCCGCCCTGAACGTCCGGCCGCACCATCGGGACGAGCCGGTCCTGGTGATCGGGAGCGGCCCGATCGCCCTCGCCACCGTCTGGGCGGTACGCGCCGCAGGCTTCGAGGGCGAGATCATCGCGCAGACCAAGCGGAAGCACGAGGCGGAGCTCGCGCGCGCCTTCGGTGCGACGACGATCATCGCCCCGGGAGACGAGGCGCGGGAGGCGATGATCGGGACGGGTGCTCAGGCCTACATGCCGATCATCGGGGACGAGGTCTACGCCGGGGGCGGCTTTCCTCTCATCTACGACTGCGTCGGGAGCGGCCAGACGCTCTCTCAGTCGCTCCGCTACGCGACGCCGCGTGGCCGCATCGTCATGCTCGGCTGCGCGAACGAGATCCCGAAGCTCGACCTCACCTTCACCTGGGCGCGCGAACTCCAGATCCGGGGGTTCGTGGGGTACGGGATGGAGGACTTCCGAGGCGAGCGGCGCCACACCTACGAGATCACGCAGGAACTCCTGGTCGACTCCGGCGCTCCCGTTCAGGAGATGGTGACGCACGTCTTTCCGCTCGGGCACTACGTCGACGCGCTGCGGACCGCGGGGAACCGTCGACGGACCGGGTCGGTGAAGGTGCTGCTCGATCCGGTCGAGGGCTGAGCCGGCGCGATCCCACGGGTCGGCCCGCCGGCCCGGGCTCACCGAGTCACCTGCCGTTCCGCCGCCGAAACCCCGTCCCGGTCGCCCGCGGCGACGGCCCACCCTAGCTTGGCGACTCCGCTTCACGTTCCGGAGGATCGTCCATGCGCCGTCTCGTCCGCACCGCAGCCCCCCTCGCCCTCCTGACCGGACTGGGGTGCGCCGAAGCGCCGGGAGGCGCCCCGGAGTCCGAGGCCGACCTGGTCGAGCGGGCTCGCGGCATCCACGAGCGGGTGGTCACCGTCGACACCCACGTCGACATCCGTGCGAGCAACTTCACCCCCGAGCTCAACTACACGATGGAGCTGCCGACGCAGGTCGATCTGCCGAGCATGGAGGCGGGCGGCCTCGACGTCGCGTGGCTGATCGTCTACGCGGGGCAGGGGCTGCTCGAGCCCACCGGCTACGCCGGCGCGATGCAGAACGCGATGGAGAAGTTCGACGCGATCCACCGCCTCGCGGAGGAGATCGCGCCGGACCGGATCGAGATCGCGTACACCTCGGGGGACGTCCGCAGGATCGCCGCGTCGGGCAAGAAGGTGGCGATGATCGGGATCGAGAACGCCTACCCGGTCGGACTCGACCTGGAGAACATCCGCCGCTTCCGCGAGCTCGGCGGGCTGTACATGTCGCTCTCGCACAACGGCCACTCGCAGTTCTCCGACTCGAACACCGGGGAGCGCGACGGCGTCTGGCTGCACGACGGGCTCAGCGACCTCGGTCGCGAGGCGATCCGCGAGATGAACCGGCACGGAATCATGATCGACGTCTCGCACCCGTCGAAGGCGGCGATCATGCAGATGCTCGAGCTCTCCGAGGCGCCGGTCATCGCCTCCCACTCCTCGGCCCGCGCGATGAACGACCACTCGCGCAACCTGGACGACGAGCAGCTGCTCGCGATCCGCGACAACGGCGGCGTCGTCCAGGCGGTCGCCTTCCGCTCCTACGTGGACTCCGAGAAGCACGCCGCCTGGCAGGCTGCGCGGCAGGCCGTCATGGAGGAGGAGGCGGAGGCGATCGGGTTCGAGATGATGACCCGCCAGGAGCGGATGCGGCTCGGGGTCGAGGCCCGCGAGGCCTACAGCGCGACGCTCGCCGAGGTCGCCGCTGCAGCCGACGCCCGTGAGGAGG
>JANQLR010000301.1 GCA_028280525.1 Longimicrobiales bacterium | reverse complement strand
TCTCCTGGGACCGCTCCGACTCCTGGTACCAGTTCCGCAACCTGCCGATCTCCCAGTTCTACGAGATCGGGGTCGACAACCAGCAGCCGTACCACGTCTGCGGCGGCCTGCAGGACAACGGCTCGTGGTGCGCCCCCTCCGACACCTGGTCGAACCAGGGGATTCGCACCCGCGACTGGTACAACGTCGGGGGCGGCGACGGCTTCTTCACCGTCATGCACCCGGACAACCCGCGCGTGATGTTCGCCGAGTCGCAGGGCGGCAACATCTCGATCGTCGATCGCCTCGGGCAGGAGCGCCGGGGGATCCGCCCGGTCGCCCGCGACGAGGACGGGGAGGACCTCCCGTACCGCCGGAACTGGGACTCGCCGATCGTCCTGTCGAGCCACGACTCGAACCGGGTCTACTTCGGCGCCAACTACCTCTTCCGCTCCGACGATCTCGGTCATTCGTGGACGCGGATCTCGGACGACCTCTCCTTCGCGATCGACCGCGAGGAGCTCGAGATCATGGGGGTGCCCGGCTCGGCTGCGCAGCTCTCGCTGAACGACGGCCAGTCGACCTACGGAAACCTCACCGCGGTGGCCGAGTCGCCGCTCGACGAGAACGTCCTCTACACCGGCGCCGACGACGGTCGGCTCATGCGGACGATGGACGGGGGCGCGACCTGGGAGGAGATCACCGGCAACGTGCGCGGCCTCCCGGCGAACACCTACGTCACCCGGATCGTCGCCTCGCACGGCGGCGCCGGGCACGTCGTCGCCGCCTTCGACGGCCACCGAAACGACGACTACGGCGCCCATCTCTACCGGAGCACCGACTTCGGGGACTCGTGGGAGCGGATCACGACCGGTCTCCCCGCGACCAGCCTGAACGCCCTCGTCCAGCACCCGCGTCAGGCCAACCTCTGGTTCGTCGGGAACGAGTTCGGCGTCTACGCGAGCGTGGACGGCGGGGACCGCTGGGTGCGAATGGAGGGGCTCGGCCTCCCGACCGTCCCGGTCGATGACCTCAAGATCCAGGCGCGCGAGAACGACCTCGCCGTCGGCACCCACGGTCGCGGCATCTGGATCGTGGACGACATCGCCCCGCTCGAGGGCCTGGCCCGCGAGGGGATGCAGCCGATGCAGATCTTCGAGCCGGCGGCCGCGGTCTCGTACAACACCTATCGCCCGCAGGGGTGGACGCCCGGGATCTACGCCGCCGACAACCCCGACTATGGAGCGCTGATCCGCTTCCACATCGGCCACGACGCCGCGGAAGGGGCCGAGGAGTTCAGCCTCCGGATCGCCGGGTCGGACGGCGAGGTGATTCGCGAGCACACCGGATCTGCGGAGGCCGGGATGCACGAGTGGCGCTGGGACCTGCGGCTGCAGATGCGCGACGGCGACGGGGAGTGGATGGATCCCGGCCCGCGCGCGATGCCCGGCCGGTACACCGCGACGCTCTCCCTCGACGGGATGGACACCGTCGTCATGACCGACGTCGAGGTGCTCCTCGACCCCCGCGCCGAGATCTCGCAGGCCGAGCTGCGTGCACGGCACGCTGCGATGATCGACAGCTACCGGCTGGGGGCGGTCACCGAGAGCCTCGGACAGGCGTTGTCGCGGGCGGGCGACCAGGTCGAGTCCGCCGAGGACCACCTGGGCGGGATCGCGGACGCGGACTCCACGCTGGTTGCGAGGGTGGACGCGGCGATGGAGCGGCTGGCCGAGATCGAGGAGGCGCTCGACGAGGCGGATGCCGGCGCCGGTGCGTGGTTCGGGATCCAGTCGATGCACGCCCCTCCCACCGAGCTGCACCTCGCCGCCATCGAGGAGTCGTGGTCGGAGCTCCCGAACGTCGTCGCCGACCTGAACGACTTCGTGGAGAACACCCTCCCGCAACTCATGACCGATGTGATGTCGGTCGGCGTCGAGGCACCGGAGCCGCTCGAGCCCGTCTCGATGCCGTCGCGAGGCGGAATGCGCTGAGCGGGCTCCCGCTCTCACGGATCGGGCCCGCGAGATGCGTGATCGGAGGGGGTCGAGGCGCCTTGCCTCGGCCCCCTGCGGCGTGTCAGTTGGCCTTCCCACACCGAACGGACGACCCCGAACCAGGGATCCTCGAATGATGAATCGTACGACGCTGCCGGTCGCCCTCGTGGCGGCCGGATCGCTCTTCCTCACCAGCGCGGCCGCGGCTCAGACCGGTTCGCACACGCCGAACTCCCCGCGCTCCGACGAGCCCGGCTTCGTCGGCGGACCCGGCTCCGCGAACTGGGAACAGGCGGCCCGCTGGGCGCCGTACAACACCAGCGACATGCTCTACTCGGTCACCGTGTCGCCCCGCTTCATCGAGGGCACCGACGACTTCTGGTACACGTGGGAGAACGCCGACGGCCGGCACTACTGGCACGTCGATGTCTCCGCACGGTCGAAGCGGGAGATCTTCGACATGGACCGGCTCGCCGCCGAGCTGACGATGATCACGAAGGACCCGGTCGACCGTCAGAACCTCGGGATCCGCGAGCTGCGCTTCGTCGACGACAACACCGTCTTCTTCGAGTTCGAGTCGACCGAGGAAGTCCCCGTGGAGGAGGCCGCCGGCGAGGAGGAGGGCGACACGCAGGAGGAGGAGTCGGACGAGAAGAAGAAGCCCGAGATGGAGAACAGGGTCTTCCACTTCGAGTACGACATCGACACCCGTACCCTGCGAGAGCTCGAGGACTACGAGGAGCCGGACGACCACCCCTCCTGGGCGAGCGTCTCCCCCGACGGAGAGAAGGTCGTCTTCGCGCGCGACCACAACCTCTTCATGATCACCGGCGAGGAGTACGCCCGGATCCTCGACGCCCGCCGGGGCAAGGACGGGGACGACGCCGAGGAGGCGGAGGACGAGGTCGAGGTCGAGGAGGTGCAGCTCACCACCGACGGCGAGGCGTACTTCAGCTACATGGCCGGGTCGTCGGGTCGGGGCGTGAACGACGTCGACAAGGAGGAGGAGTGGGGGAAGCGGAATCGCGCCGCCCTCTCCTGGTCACACGACTCGCAGCGCTTCGCCCTGGTCCGCGCGGATCAGCGCGAGGTCGACATGCTCTTCGTGATCCACAACGTCGGTCACGACCGGCAGGAGCTCGAGAGCTACAAGTACGACATGCCGGGTGAGGAGAACGTCACCCAGAACATGCTGCAGTGGTTCGACTTCTCGACGATGGAGATGTCGACGATCGACGACGATCCGTGGAAGGATCAGAACATGTCGATCGTCTCCATGCGGCAGTTCCGCTACCCGGACGAGGAGGCCCCCTTCGTTCAGAAGTGGTTCACCGAGGACGCCGACGAGCTCTGGTTCATGCGCATGAGCCGGGACCGCCACCGGATCGACCTCATGAAGGCCGACCTCACCACCGGCGAGGTGACCGCGGTCGTGGAGGAGCGGCTCAACATGTACCAGGAGTCGCAGACCCCCTGGATGCTCTCCGATGGGACCTTCGTATGGTGGTCCGAGCGGGACGGTTGGGCCCACCTCTACCGCTACGACCAGGACGGGAACCTGGTCGCCCGTCTGACCGAGGGGCCCTGGCACGTCGACACCGTCGTCCGCACCGGCCCCGACAGCGACCGCGTCTTCTTCCTGGCGATGGGGCGCGAGGCGGGGATCGACCCCTACTACGGACACCTCTACCGGGTGAACGCCGACGGAACCGGCACGGTCCAGGTCTCCGAGGGCGACTTCGACAACCGCGCCTCGATGCCCGAGTCCGGGAACTACGTCGTCCACTCGTACAGCCGGGTGAATACGGTCCCCGAGTCGGTCGTGCGGAGCCCGTCGGGCCAGGTCCTCATGGAGCTCGAGACGGCGGACGTCTCGCGCCTCGTGGACGCAGGGTGGCAGATGCCCGAGCCCTTCAAGTTCGAGGCGGCGGACGGCTACACCGACATCTACGGGGTGATGTACAAGCCCTTCGACTTCGACTCGACGAAGGTCTACCCGATCGTCCAGTACGTGTACCCGGGGCCGCAGACCGAGTCCGTGTCCAAGTTCTTCACCACGAACTCGTACGAGGTCGGGCTCGCGCAGCTCGGCTTCATCGTGGTCACGCTCGGAAACCGCGGCGGTCACCCCGACCGCTCCAAGTGGTACCACAGCTACAGCTACGGGAACCTGCGCGACTACGGGCTGGCCGACAAAGTCGCCGGGATCGAGCAGCTCGCCGATCGCTACGACTTCATCGACCGCAATCGGGTGGGGATCTACGGGCACTCCGGCGGCGGCTTCATGTCGACCGCGGCGCTGCTGAACTACCCGGACGTCTACGACGTGGCGGTCTCGAGCGCCGGGAACCACGACAACCAGATCTACAACCGGTGGTGGAGCGAGACGCACCACGGGGTGAAGGAGGTCGTGGACGAGGAGGGCGAGGTCAGCTTCGAGTACGACATCGACAGCAACGTCTCGCTCGCCTCGAACCTGGTCGGGAAGCTCCTCCTCACGACCGGGGACGTGGACAACAACGTCCACCCCGCGAACACCATCCGGATGGCGGAGGCGCTGATCAAGGCGAACAAGCGCTTCGACTTCTTCCTCTACCCGGGCCAGCGTCACGGGTACGGCAACATGAACCGCTACTGGTTCTGGCAGCGGGTCGAGTACTTCGCCCGCCACCTGCTCGGCGACGACCGGCAGATGCCGGACGTCTCGGAGCTGAACGCGGAGCGGGAGCGGAACTAGGGCCCAACCGGGCCGATCGCGGGCCCGAATGGCCATTCCATCGCCCGCCCTCTCTCCGATCTCGGGGTGGAAGGGCGCGGGCCCACACGCGAAGCGTGGGGAGTGGTGGGGCCCACCACGACGCCCCCGACCGCCTCGGCGCGGTCGGGGGCCTTCGCGTTCTGGCACGCGGCGTGCAACGACCTCGGAGCACAATCGATCGGTGTGACCGGGTCCCGCGGGGGATCGTGTTACGCGCCGGACACTGCACCCGTGAATTCGAGGCCGTTTCCATGCGCGTTTCCATTCCGCGTACCTTCGTTTCGACCCTTCTCCTCTTCGCGGCAGTCGGCTGCTCCGATTCGGTGGCCGACCCGGACCTCTCGGACGGACCGGGCGCACCCGTCGCCGTCGCCGTCGTGGCCGAGGCGACCCCTCGATCCTTCTTCGCACCTCAGGCGCCCCGACTCGAGGGCGGGGCTCTCCTGGTCTCCGGGTTCGATGGCTCCCTGGAGATCACCGGCGTCCAGGTCGTCCTGGCGGAGATCGAGGCGGAACGTGAGGGCGTGGAGTGCGAGGGCTCCGTTTCGGACTGCCCGGAGTTTCTCGACCGCTCCACGGTTCTGGATCTCCCCCTGTCGCAGGAGGCCGTCTCGCTGGGGATCGGCCGACTCCCGGAGGGTCGGTACGAGGAGATCGAGGTCGAGGTCGAGGGGTGGGACGACGACGACGAACTCCCCGTCGATGCGACCGGGCTGCCGGTCGTCGGCTGGCCCGAAGACGCCGCACTCCGGGTGGAGGGACGATTCCTCCCGACCGAGGGCGATCCCCGACCCTTCGTCGCCTACCTGGCGATGGAGCTGGAGGCCGAGCTGGAGTTCGAGCCGGAGCTGCAGCTCGGGCCGGAGGGGGCGGCGATCGAGCTGATCATCACCCCCGCCGCGTGGTTCCTCGACGACGAAGGGTACGTCCTCGACCTCTCCTCGATCGGGTCCGGAGCCGAGGTCGAGGAGGACCGGGCCGAGTCCGGATTCGAGATCCGGATCGTACCGTCGGGCGGCTGACGGCCGCCCATCCGCCTCCGCTCGAACGACGACGCCCCCGACCGCGCCGAGGCGGTCGGGGGCATCGGTACGCTCAGCGGCGACCCGCCGAAACCGTCAGCGGATCTCGAACTCCACCGTGTCCACGACCCACGGCTGCAGCGGGACGTGCAGCCCGTCCGCGACCACCGCGATCATCCGGTGCGCGCCGACCGGGACGGCCTCGAAGACGAACTCCGTGGAGCCGTCGCCCATGTGAACCACCTTCCCCGGGATCGAGGGGACCGGCTGACCCGCCGGAGCGAGGTCGGTGTCGAGGTAGAGGTGGTGGTGTCCGGTCCCGGAGGTCGTGTCCCCGGCGGGGACGATCCGGATCCCGTCGACGGTCAGCGTCGCGGTAACGTCGGCCACGCCGTCCGTCGCCTCGGGGAACTCGACCACGAGGTAGACGGAGGCCTCGGGCTCGGCCATGGTCGTCGCCTCGGGAGCGGTCTCGGCCTCGGAGGTCATCTCGGCGGAGTCGTCGGGTCCGCAGGCGACGAGGAGTGCGAGGGCGAGGAGGGCGAAGGAGGAGCGAAACATGGGTACCGGTCGGGTTCGGGCGAAAACGAAAGCTCCCGCCCACAACCCTCGGATGGACCCGGGAGTTCCCGCCCGACCTCCCGGAAAAGAGAAGGGGCGGGCAGGCCACCCCCCTGGCCCACCCGCCCCTCCCGGAACCGCTCAGCCGTCGAAGCGAACCGAGCGGAACTCCGACCACGGAATGCGCGTCGTCGTGCCGTTGCCCTCGACCACGATGCCGCGGTTTCCGGAGTCGACGTCGTTCGATCCGGAGAGGCGGAGGGTCCGCCCGTCGTTCAGCTCGACCTCGGCGCCGTCCCCGCGCTTCTCGATGCGCGTCACCTTCGACAACTCGACGGCGAAGCGGACATCGCCGTCCTCACCGTCGAGGATCTCCCAGCTGGATGCCTCGTCCCGGTCCCACGCGATCCGACCGGAGTAGACCGAGCCGTCCTCGGTCTCGACGCGACCGGAGAGGGCGGATACCGCGAAGTCGTCGCGGGTGAGCGGGTTCTCCGGCGGATGAAGCCGGATTCGGTCGAAGTCGGACCAGTCCAGGAGGACCTGCCCGAGCCCCGGATCGGAGATGCTGATCCCGCTGATCGACGCGTCCACGTCGTTCGTCCCGCGCAGGATCATCTCCCTCCCGTCGCGAAGGCGCACCTTCGAGGCGGAGGTGCTCTCTCGAGCGATCTCCTCGATCGCGCCAAAGGCGATCTCCATGTCGACGCCGTCCCGGGAGCCGTCGAGGATGTCCGAGGTCAACACCTCATCCACGTCCCACGCCAGGTAGCCGGTGTACTCGTCGCCACTCCGGAGCCGGAGCGTCCCGTGCAGCGCCGCTGCCGGAGCGATGGCCGAGGCAGGTGCGGCCGAGAACTCGATCGACTCGATCTCCCTCCAGCGGTACTCGCTCGATCCGGACTCGGGGTCGACGAGGTGCAGACCACGGAGCGAGTTGCCGAGGTCGGTCCCGTTCGCCTCCACCTCCACCTCGCTGCCGTCCCGCAGCGTCAGGACCGCCTCGTCGCTGTCGACCTTGTCGATTCGATCGATGTTTCCGAAGCGGATCCCGGCATCGGTCCGCTCGTCCTCGGTCACCTTGTAGGCGTCGAGGAGGTCGGCCCACGTCGCTTCGTTCTTGTCCCAGCGGAGGAAGCCGCTTCGGACATCGCCATCCTCGGTCCGGATGGTCGCCCAGATACGGTCGCTCCCGTCGTGAGCCTCGGTCGGTGCGCCGATCCGCTCCGTCGTCGTCGAGAACTCCTCGTGGATGACCACGTACTCGCCGTCCGCCGCGAGGAGCGCGGCAACCGCGATGCCGGTTCCCAACAGCCCCACGGCACCGGCGCCGCCGATCAGCGCCAGATTCCTTGCGTCCTCACCGAATCCCGGTCCCCTCATCCTCCCCTCCCTCGCTCGAGCGGTGTCTGCGTGCGATCGCTCCGGGTCCTACGCCGCCCTCCACGGGCGAGTTTCAATTCGCGGCCGCCTCCCGGATCTCGGCGACGATCCGCTCTGCACCGTAGACGTGCTCGAGCGCCGCGAGGATGCCCCGGGCGTCCACCGTCACGGAGCGATTTCGCTCGGGGAGGAAGATGAAGTCCCCGGGGAGCGACTCGATGTTGCCGTCGAAGACCACCCCGACGATCTCCAGGTCGGCGTTCAGCACCGGCGACCCGGAGTTCCCGCCGGTGATGTCCACGGTGGAGACGAAGTTGAGCGGCGTGGCCAGGTCGAGGCCCTCCGGCGGCGTACCCCACCGCTCGGGGAGCGCCCACGCCCCGAAGGCCGTCTCCTCCCCGAAGGAGGCGTTCCGGTCCCAGAGGCCGTAGAAGCTGGTGAAGGCCGGCGCCCGGGTCCCGTTGTACGGATACCCCTGCACCACCCCGTCGGCGATCCGCAGGGTGAAGGTCGCGTCCGGCGGCACCTCCCACCCGTACAGCTCGAAGCGGGCGCGCCCGAGCCCGGCCATGAGCTCCTCCTCCCGCGTGCTCAGCTGTGCGAACTCCCCCTGGAAGGCGGCAAACGCGGGGACGTAGAGGGCCACGAAGCGGATCGCCGGGTCGTTCCCGTCGAGCCGCCCGGTGCGCAGCGCATCCACCGTCGCCGCGGAGTCGGAGAGGATGGTCCCCTCGCGGAGCCCGGCGGCGGCCTCCTCCGGGGTCCGCCCGCGGAGGATCGTTCGCAGCCACCGCTCCTCGTCGACCTCGTAGTTGTCCATGGAGTCCCGGGTCCGGGCGGCGATCAGCCGGTTGTCGAGCTCGGCCGGGGCGTTCCCCACCGAGTCGATCTGCGCGAGGAGGCCGCTCAGCGCCTCCGCGGGCGCCCCCTGCTGCCGGGCGTTCAGCACCTGGAAGGCGAGGATGGCCCGATGGAGCGTCGGCGACTCGAAGCCCGCCGCCGTCAGCCCCAGGAAGGCGCCGTACCCGTCCGCCAGCGCCCGCTTCCGATCCTGGATGTCCCGCAGCTCGGCGACCGAGGCTCCGTACGACTCGGCGAGGGCGGGGTCGGCGTCGATCGCTTCCATCAGCTGAAGCTGGGCGCGTCGCTTCCGCTCCAGGAGCACCGGATCCCCGAGCCCCTCCAGCGTCCCGCTCACCGATTTGATGGTGTTCTGGGCGGAGAACCAGTCGTTGCGGATGTCGTGCGTCTCGGCGACCTCGGGGAAGTTCTCGAGGACCTCCGCCATCACCTCCGCCCGGCGCGATACGAAGGAGAGGACCTTGCGATCCTCCACGTCCCGGCGGAAGAGGAGCTGCGACACGATCTGCTGACGGTTGGTCGTCCCCGGGTTGCCGACGATGAAGACCGGATCCCCCTCGGAGACGCCGTCGAGGCTCCAGCGGAAGTACTCGGGGCTCTCGATCGGCGCGTCGTTCTCGTCGTAGATCCGAAGGAGGGCGAAGTCGAGGTTGTAGCGGGGGTAGGTGAAGTTGTCCGGATCCCCACCGAAGAAGCCGAGCTGCAGTTCGGGGGCGAAGACCAGCTTCGCGGCCGTCCACCGACGGAAGACGTACGCCGAGTACCGGCCGCCGTCGTAGAGGGTGACGACCTCGGCCAAGATCCCCTCCTCCTCACCACCGAACTCCTCGGAGATCTCCTCCTCCAGCTCCCCGCTCCGCTCCTCGAGTCGCTCCTGACGCTCCGGTCCGGTGCGGTCGCCGACCGCGTCCTGCATCGTCGCGGTTACGTCGCGGATGGCGATCAGCTGGTCCGCGGTGAAGCCCTCGATCGAGCGCTCCTCCTCGAGCGTCGCCGCATGGAAGCCGTCGTCGAGAAGGCCCTCGCCGCCCTCGTCGACCTGCGAGACGTAGTTGCGAGCGCAGTGGTGGTTCGTGAGGACGAGCCCCTGCGCGGAGATGAAGGAGGCCGAGCAGCCGGGGATGCGGATCGAGCCGAGCCGAGCGCGCTCGAACCAGGCCTCGTCCGCCTCGATCCCGTAGGCCTCCGCGAACCACTCGGCGGGCGGATTGTCGAAGGTCCACATCCGCCCCCCATCGAAGCGGCCGGGCTCGACGTCCCCCTGAAGGGGCTCGACGAGGCGGTCGTCCACCCCGACGATCGAGTCGGGCTCGGCGACCGGAGGGGTCGCCTGACCCGCGAGGGGCCCGGCGAGGAGGAGTGCGAGGGCGAGCGCGGTTCCGAGCGCGGGTCGACGAGGGGAACGAGCGGTCATCGGATCGCCGTAGGGTTCGGAGGGTGGAGGTCGGTGGATCGCACGAAGGTACACCGTTGAGGGGGGTGGGGTCGCCCCCTCAGTGCGCCGCGCCCCGCCTCCGGTCGATCGCGCGCAGGATATCCTCCATCAGGCACCACCTGGTGAAGGAGGACTGGAGGAGGTTCACCCCGACGAAGGCGGTGAAGAGGTAGGCCCAGGGAGTGACGAAGTACCCCAGCGCGAGGCTGAGGAGGATGAAGGTGCCGGCGATGCGGCGGATGGTCATCTCGATGTTCATGGCACAGCTCCGTCAGGCGATCGCGCCCCGGCGCATCAGGAAGTAGATGCCCGGGACGACGACGAGGGTGAGCAGGGTCGAGGCGAGCGCCCCGGCGATGAGGGCCACGGCGAGGCCCTGGAAGATCGGGTCGAAGAGGATGACGACCGCGCCGATGACCACGGTCCCGGCGGTCAGGGCGATGGGGCGCGTGCGGACGGCGCCGGCCTCGAGGATCGCGGCCTCCAGGGGGACGCCCGCCCCGATCCGGGCCTCGAGGTAGTCGATCAGGAGGATCCCGTTTCGGACCATGATCCCGGCGAGCGCGATCATCCCGATCATGCTCGTCGCCGTGAAGAAGGCGCCGAAGACGAAGTGGCCGGGAGCGATCCCCACGAGGGTGAGTGGGATGGCCGCCATCATCACGAGCGGAGTCGAGAACGATCCGAACCACGCGACGATCAGGACGTAGATGAGGAGGAGGGCCCCGGCGAAGGCGATGCCGAGGTCGCGGAAGACCTCGTAGGTGATCTGCCACTCGCCGTCCCACTTCAGATGGGCGACGGACGCCTCCACCGGCTGCCGGGTCCACAGCTGGGTGACCCCGCCGTCGATCCCCTCGATCGTGAGAAGGTCGTCCTTCACGTCCAGGATCGAGTAGACCGGCGACTCGGTCCCGCCGGCGACGTCCGCCATCACGTAAACGACCGGTTGGCCGTTCTTCCGGTCGATGACCTGGGGGACGGTCGTCTCGCGAAC
The DNA here is from genome assembly GCA_028280525.1 of Longimicrobiales bacterium. GTDB lineage: Bacteria > Gemmatimonadota > Gemmatimonadetes > Longimicrobiales > Gaopeijiaceae > Gaopeijia. The sequence continues at coordinate 4,113 of JANQLR010000301.1, read as the reverse complement.
CGCGGTCACGGCCGGGACCGGGACCGACGCCCCGGTCATCGAGACGGTGTGCACCCCGGCGAGCCGCTCGACTCCGGAGCGCTCCGCTTCGGCGAAGCGGACCCGGACGGGGACGGCGGTGCGGGCGTCCGGATCGTCCAGGCGGGCGGCCTCGACCCCGCTGAGCGCCGCGGTCAGGTTCCGGACGACGCGCCCCTTGTCGACCCCGGCCATCGCCGCGCGTTCGGGGTCGACCTCCCAGCGGAGCTCCGACTGGCGCTCGCGGAGCGAGGTGTCGACGTCGACGATCCCCTCCTCCTCCTCGAAGCGCGCCGTGACGGCGGCGGCCACCCGCTCCCGGGTCTCGGCGTCCGGCCCGTAGATCTCGGCAACGAGGGTGGAGAGGACCGGCGGTCCCGGGGGGACCTCCACGACCTTCACCCGCGCCCCGACCTCCCAGGCGGCGACCGCGGCCTCGACGGCGGGCCGCAGTCGCAGCGCGACGTCGTGCGACTGTGCCGAGCGCTCCCCCTTCTCCACGAGATTCACCTGCAGGTCCGCGACGTGCGACCCGGTGCGCAGGTAGTAGTGGCGGATCATCCCGTTGAAGTTGAAGGGCGCCGCCGTCCCGGCGTACAGCTGCGCGTCGGAGACCTCGGGGAGCCCCATCGCGGCGCGACCGGCGTCCTGCGTGACGGCGAGCGTCGTCTCGAGCGGCGTGCCCTCCGGGAAGTCCAGGATCACCTGGATCTCGTTCTTGTCGTCGAAGGGGAGCATCTTCATCGGCACCATCCGCGTGGCGAACATCGACGCGGAAGCCAGGAGGAGGACGACGACCACGCCCAGGCTCGCCCACATCCTCCGGGGGCTGCGCAGGAGCGGGGTCATCACCGCGGCGTACGCCCGGTAGATGCCGCTCTCGTCGAGCACCCACCCGCGCTCTGGACCGTCGCCGTCGTCCTCGCCGTGCGCGCCCTTCAACAGGCGGAAGGTGAGCCATGGGGTGATGATCAGCGCGACGGCGAGGGAGAAGAGCATCGCCATCGTCGCACCGACCGGCATCGGGCTCATGTACGGTCCCATCAGCCCGCCGACGAAGAGCATCGGCAGGACGGCGGCGATGACGGTGAGCGTGGCGAGGATCGTCGGATTGCCGACCTCGTCGACGGCATCCCTGGCCGCCTGGAGGAGCGACTTCCCCTTCATCTTGAAGTGCCGCTCCATGTTTTCGGCGACGATGATCGAGTCGTCGATCACGATCCCGGTCACGAAGATCAGCGCGAAGAGCGTCACCCGGTTCAGCGTGTAGCCGAAGATCTGGTAGACGAAGAGGGTCAGCGCGAAGGTGATCGGGACGGCGGTCATGACCACGAGGGAGGCGCGCCACCCCATCGAGAGCGCCACGACGAGCCCGACCGCGAGGATCGCCATCGCGAGGTGCTCCTGGAGGGTCACGACCTTCTCCCGCGCCGTCTCCCCGTAGTTGCGGGTGATGCGGACCTCCACGTCGGAGGTCAGGACGGTGCCGTCGAGCGCCTCGATGCGGGCCTCGAGCGCACGCCCGATTGCGGTCGCGTCGGCGCCGGGCCGCTTCGCGACGGCGACGGTGACCATCGGCGTCCACCCCGGCGCGCTCCGGTCCTGGTGCAGGGTGTAGCGGGTGACCTCCGCCGGGCCGTCGACGACCCGGGCCACGTCGCCGACCTGCACGAGCGCGCCGTCCCGCACGTCGAGGACGACGCGGGCCACGTCGTCCGCCGTCCGCAGGAAAGGTCCGGCGGCCACTCGGACCACCTCGCCCCCACGGGTGAAGCTCCCCGCGTCTCCGCGGACCGACGCCGCCTCGAGCCGCGCAGCGAGCGCCGCCGCGTCCATCCCGAGTTCCACGAGCCGTGCGGGGTCCGGCTCGACCCGGATCTCGCGCGTCTCCCCCCCGATCACGCTCACCTCCCGCACCTCCGGAACGGCGGTGAGGTCGGTGCGGAGCTCGTCCGCGATGCGCCGGAGCTGGGAGGGTCCGAGCGACTCCGAGGTGAGCGTCGCAGTGAAGAAGGGGACGTCGTCGATCGTGACCGTCTTCACCAGCGGGGCGATGAAGCCGGCCGGCATCCGGTCCATGTTCTTCATGAGCGTCGAGTAGAGGCGCACCAGGCTCGCCTCCATGTCCCGCCCGACCTCGTAGCGTACCGTCACCAGCCCGAAGCCGGTCTCGGCGTGGCTGTAGACGTACTCGACGCCCTCGATTCCCTGCAGGACGCCCTCGAGCGGGATCAGGAACCGGTTCTCGACCTCCTGCGGGCTCGCCCCCGGGAGGGGGAGGTAGAGGTCGGCCAGCGGGACGATGATCTGCGGCTCCTCCTCGGAGGCCATCGTCGCGAGCGTCCACACGCCGACGGCGAGCGAGGCCACCATGAGGAGCGGGGTCAGCTTGGAGTTGAGGAAGGCGGAGGCGAGCCGCCCGGCGACGTTCGTCTTCATCGATCGAGCCCCCCGTCGTCGGTCGGGTTCGCGACCGGGGTCGGAGAGGAGCGTGTGACGGAGGCAACCGGTGCGCCGTCGTGGAGTCCGGCGACTCCCGTCACGACCACCTCGGTCAGACCTTCTCCGGGACCGGCGAGGAGCTCGAAGCCCCCGTCGCTCTCCCGACCGAGCCGGACCCAGCGAAGCCGCAGGGTATCGGCGACGACGGTGAAGACCCCGGTGAGCTGGCCTCGGCGCACGATCGCCGTCTCGGGGACCACGGGAAGTGCGGCCTCGGCGCCCTCGATCGGCACCGCGACGCGGACGATGGCGCCCAGCTCGAGCTCGACGGGCGCACCGAGTTCGACGGTGAAGCGACGGGTCCGCGCATCGAGGGCGTCGGAGACCCGCAGCACCCGAAGGTCCTCTCCACCGTCGGCCAGCCCGAGCTCGGTTCCGACCGGCACGGCGTCGCGAAGCTCCGCCGGGAGCTCCATGTGCACCTCCCGGCCCGAGGAGGCGATTCGAAGCACCGTCCGCCCGGGCGTCGCCAGATCCCCGGCCTGCATCGGCCGGGCGACGACCCGCCCGGAGACCGGTGCCTGCAGCGTCGTGTAGCTCAGCTGCGCGCGCGCCGACTCGACGGTGGCAGCCGCCTGCGAGGCCCGGGCCTCGGCTTCGTCGAGTTCCTGCTGCGCCGCCGCACCCTGGCCGTGGAGGCTTCGAATCCGCTCGAGCGTCCGATCCGCGAGGCGGGCGGCGGCCTCGGCCCTGGAGAGCGCGGCCCGCAGGTCCACCTCGTCGAGCCGCGCCACGACCTGCCCGGCCCGAACGGCCTCGCCCAGCGGGGCGACCTCGAGGAGGGTGCCCGCCATCCGGGTCGAGACGTCGACCTCTCGCGCCGCCACGACGCGACCGGGGTGTATCGCCTGGCCGCCGCCTCGGGTCAGCGGGGCGACCTCGACGGTGACCGGGGGGAGCGCGGCGCTCTCGTAGTGCGGGGTCTCGCCTCCGCAGGCAGCCAGCGCCAGCGGGACGGCCGGGAGGCCCAGCACGACGCGGGCAGCGCGGGAGCGGATGGCAGGGTGGCTGGGCATCTTCATCGGTCGGACTCCGCCCCGTTCGGGGCCGGACGGGTGGAACGGGTCTCGCCGGTGGCGAAGAGGAGGTGCGCGCCGGCCATCGCGAGGCCGGCGCCGGAACGGGCGTGCTCGGTGCGGGCGGCGGTCGCCTGGGCCTGCGCAGCGAGGAGATCGGAGAGGGTCGCGAGCCCCTCGGCATAGCGGAGACGAAGGAGTCGCTCGGCCTCGACGGCCGCCTCGAGGCTCGCGGCGGTCGCTTCGCGCGCCGTGGACCATGCGCCGACGTCGGCCCGACGACTGCGGACCTCCGCCTCGGCGCTCCGTGCGGCGGCCTGGGCCTCGAGCCCCCGCGCGCGCTCCTCGAGCCGTGCGGCATCCGCGGTGCGCCCGACGGTGGGACCGGTGAGGAGGGGGAGGGAGACGCGCAGCCCGGCCGTCCACTGCTCGCCGGTCGCCCCACCGCCGCGGTGGACGCCGCCGGCGCCGTACGCCTCGAGCACGGGAAACCGCTGGCGGGCGAGGGCGCGAGCCCGGGCCTCCGCAGCACGCGCCGCGACCTCCGCGGCGGCCACGTCCGAACGCGGCCCGGGGC
>JANQLR010000272.1 GCA_028280525.1 Longimicrobiales bacterium | reverse complement strand
CCACCCCGGAGGACGGGGCCGAGGTCACGTCGGTCGAGACGGTGCACCTGTGGTTCACGCAGGTCCCGCAGGATGGCGCGACGACGGTCCGCGTGGTGGGCGCGGACGGCGAGCTCGTCGCGGCGAAGCAGCTGGAGCAGGACGAGGAGGACGGGACCTACTTCCGGCTCCCCCTCGAGGCGGCGCCAGCCGCGGGCAGCTACACGGTGCGCTGGCGCTCGATGGCCGCCGACGGCCACGTGGTGAGGGGGGACTTCAGCTTCACCGTGGCCGCCGAGGCACGCTGAACCCGCTCCTCGGGGCCGCCCTGGAGTACGGAGCCTCCTGGGCGGTCTTCCTCGGCATCGTCCTGGGGATGGGTGCCGGCGTCGGGCGACACCGGCTCGCCCCGGCCGCACCCGAGGTAGCCGACGCGATCCACGCGCGGGCGCGGGTCGCCGCCCGGGTCGCCGGACTCATCCTGATGATCGGGTTCGCCGCGACCTTCGCACGGCAGCTGATCGCATTCCGGGACCCCTTCGTGCCGATCTCGGAGGACGTCGACCTCCTCCTGTCCACCGACTGGGGAACGGCGTGGCGGTGGGCGTCTGCGCTCGCGGTGGCGGCCGTCGTGTCCTTCGCCCTCGCCGGCCCGGGCCGAGGGCTCCGCCGGGTGTCGTGGGAGATCGGCCTCGCCGCGGTCGTGGCTCTCGGTGTCTTCCCCGCCCTGTCCGGGCACGCCGCCTCGGGTGACCCGAGGTGGCTCAGCCAGACCGCCAGCGTCGCGCACGTCTGGGGGGCCGGGCTCTGGATCGGCGGTCTGGGGATGCTCGTCGCCACCCTCGGTCTGGCGCGAAGTACGCTGACTGGGGACGGCTCGACGGTCCACCGACTCACCCTCGCCTTCTCCCCGGTCGCACTCGCCGGCGTCGCCCTCCTCCTCCCCTCCGGCTCCATCGCCTCGCTCCAGCACCTGGAGGGGCCGACCGATCTGTGGACGACGGCGTGGGGCCGGTGGCTGAGTGTGAAGCTCCTCGTCGTGCTCGGGGTGCTCGCGCTGGGGGCGTGGAACTGGCGCGTCGCCACGGCGCGCACGGCGGCGGATTCCGGCCCCGACCGCGCTTCGGCCGCCTCGCGACTCCGACGTACCGCCTCCGTCGAGCTCGTTCTCGCCCACCTCGCCCTCCTCGCCACCGCGCTCCTCACCCGCACGAACCCGGGCTGAGCCCCTTCCCATCCGGAGGTCGTCATGACCATGGATCGCCGCCGTTTCACCGCTCTCCTCTCGGCCGCGCTGGCCGGGACCGCCCTGCCCCTCCCGCTCGACGCGGCGCAGAGCTTCACGGCGGAGCCGCTCCGGAACCGAGGCCGAACGGCGGTGACTCCTCAGGAGACCTACTTCCGCTGGGAGCGGATCTCCGACCGGGTGCGCGCGGCGATCGGCGGAGGCGGCAACACGGTTCTGGTGCGGGGGCGGACGGGCGCGCTGCAGTCGGACGGGAAGAACTTCGGGCTGGGCACGACCATCCGACGCGAGGCGGAGGCGCACGGCGTACCGGTCACCGTCTTCCTCAACACGCATCACCACGGCGACCACTCGGGCGGGAATGCGGCCTTCATGGATGTCCGCACGATCGCGCACCGGCACACGGAGCCGAGGATCCGGGCGACGGCGGAGCGGAATCTGGGGCGGATCGATCAGGTCTTCGGTCGGATGACGGAGATGATCGAGGCGGGCGAGGCGCCGGGCGAGATGGCGGACGACCTGGCGCGCGGACGTGAGCGACTCGCCGGGATGTCGCCGCAGGACTTCGTGCCGGCGGAGCTGCACGACGGGCGGGTGACCGTCGACCTCGGAGACGGCGTCGTCGAACTCCACTGGATCTCCGAGGGCCACACGGACGGCGACACCTTTCTGCACCTGCCGGAGGAGAAGGTGATCCACGCCGGCGATCTCCTCTTCCACGGCCGTCACCCCTACGTGGATGTGGGGGGAGGCGCGACGCCGGCGGGGTGGATGCGCTGCCTCGACGCGATGCTCGCTCTCACCGACGGAGACACCGTCGTGGTTCCCGGGCACGGCGCGATCGGCGGACCGGAGGTGATCCGGGGCCAGCAGGCGTACTTCCACCAGCTGATGGAGATCGTCGAGGGCGGGCTGCGCGACGGCCGGAGCCGCGACGAGATCGTCGCGGAGAGGCCCGCCAACCTCGTCGAGTTGAACGGAGCCGAGCGCTTCCTCCCCACCAACCTGGGGATCGTCTACGACGAGATGGCGGGGTAGGGCTCCGTCAGACCGGGGCGCCGGTCGCGAGCGCCCGCTCGAGCGCGCGTCGGAGGATGTCGCTCCGGTACGGCTTCGGCAGCACCTGCACACCCCACCGCTGCTCGACCTGTTCGGGCTCGTCGGCGTTCCCGGTCGTGAGGACGACCCGGACGCGGCCGTCGATCTCGCGCAGGCGCTGGAGGGCCTCGTAGCCGTCCATCCGGGGCATGCGCAGGTCCATCAGGACGACGTCCACCTCGGCGCGGCGCGCCTCGTAGAGTTCGATCGCCTCGACGCCGTCGCCCGCGGTCAGGACCCGCAGCCCCATTCCCTGGAGCATCTCCGCAACGACCTCGCGCACCCCCCCCTCGTCCTCGACCACGAGGACCGTCCCCTCGAGCTCGCCCGGCGCCGCGAGCGACACGGTCCCCCCGCGCAGCGGGATCGGGTGGCGGGTCGCGGGGAGGATGACCCGGAAGCGGGATCCCCGCCCGGGCGCGGAACGGAGCTCGAGCGCCCCGCCGTGCGCCCGCACGATCCCGTGCACGGCGGCGAGGCCCAGGCCCCGACCCATCTTCCGCGTGGTGAAGAAGGGGTCGAAGACACGCTCCCGCATCTCCTCGTTCATCCCCACCCCGTCGTCTTCGACGGTCAGGTGGACGAGTGACCGGCTCCGCGGTCGCTCCCCGGTGACGAGGTCCATCCCGCGCACCTCGGAGGGGTCGAGCGGACCGGTGGCAACGCGGATGCGCCCACCCTCCTCGGGGAGGGCGTCGTGCGCGTTGGTGAGGAGGTTCAGGACCACCCGGCGGATCTGGGTGACGTCGCCCCAGATCCCGGGCGTCACGGGATCGACGTCGACCTCCACGGAGGTCCCTTCGCGAAAGGAGACCTTCAACAGCTCGGTCATCTCGCTCGCGACCTCGCGCAGATCGACCACCCCGTTCGACAGCCGCCCGCGCCCGGCGAAGGCGAGCATCTGCCGGCAGAGCTCCGAGGCGCGCTGCGAGGCGCGGGTGATCTCGGAGATCGACTTCTCGGCCGGGTGGCCCTCGCCCAGCTTCCGCTCGGCCAGCTCCGCGTTCCCCATGATCGTCACGAGGAGGTTGTTGAAGTCGTGCGCGATCCCCCCGGCGAGCAGCCCGAGGCTCTCCGTGCGCTGGGTCCTCTGCATCCGTTCGCTCAGCTTCCGCTGCTCCTCCTCCGACCGCAGCCGGGCCTCGATCTCCCGTTCCCGGTCCTCCACCACCCCGGCAATCAGGAGGGCGGTGATCGCGGTGACCGCGATGAAGATCCAGAGCGGGATGAGCGCCTCGTTGGGGCTCGGCGCGGCGAAGGGACCCCGCTGCGCCGCCGTCCCGAGCATCGCCGGAAGGGCGAGGAGCAGGTTGCCGAAGGAGGCCCCGACCAGACGGAAGCGGAAGGCCGCCCAGAGGAGGAAGGGGAAGGGGACGTAGAGGAGCCGCCGCGAGCCGACGTCCTCCGGGCTGGCGCCGAAGAGGAGGAGGCCGACGGCGAGGAGGGCACCGGCCGCCACCAGCGCCTCCGCCGGTCGCTGCCGGATGCGTTCGAGCTGCCCCGCGGACACCGCCAGGAGGAAGGGTGTCACGAGGAGCATGCCGTTTGCGTGGGTCAGCCACCAGAGGCTCCAGATCCGGGAGAAGCTCTCCACGGGAAGACCGTTGCCCAGGATCAGCGCGTAGGTGGAGACCGCGGCCCCGGCGAGCGCCGACACCCCGGAGGCGAGCCCCACGAGCGCCACGACGTCGCGTGCGCGCCCCATCACGATCGATGCGCGGATGCCGCGCAGGAGCCACCAGGCGAGCCCCGCCTCGAGGGTGTTGCCGATCGAGGAGCCGAGGGCGGCGATCAGCGGGTCTCCGACGAGCACCGTCGTCGAGAACTCGGTCAGCGCCACCCAGGGAAGGACCCGGGGTCCGAGTCGCAGGACGACGGCCAGGACGATCCCGCTCCCCATCCAGACGACGTTCTCGAGGGCGATCGTGATCCCGAACCAGTCGGGGCGGAGCGTCAGGAAGGCGCTGACGACGTAGGCGAAGAGGTGGATCGCCAGGACGCGTGCGTCGGCTGTGCCCAGTCGCGTGGAGTCCCCGGCGGGAGCCTCCGGGTCGGTCGTCTCCGGGCCACTCCCCTTCCCGGTCGGCACCCCCATCACGACGCCACCTCCCGCACGAAGGCCGCCGTCGCGTTGGCGAGGTCGGCGGTGATCTCCTCCGCGGAGCGCCCGGCCCTCCTGGGGACTCGAAACTGGTGATCCGCCTGCGGGACCGCGTGGAGTCGGGCGCGGTCTCCGAGCCGATCGAGGAGCGGCCCAAGCACCTCGGGCGTCGCCATCCGGTCCCGCTCCCCCTGAAGGAAGAGGAGGGGGACGGCCACGCGGTCGAGGTGCTCGGCGCGCTCGATCGAGGGGTGCCCGGGCCGGTGCAGCGGGAAGGCGTGGAAGACGAGCCCTCGGACTCGTTCGGGCAGGCGGCCCTCCGAGAGGGCGGTGGAGGTCATGCGGGCTCCCATCGATCTTCCCCCAGCGAAGAGGGGAAGTTCACCCGCCAGGTCGGTGGCGAGTTCCACCGCGGCGGCCACCGTGTCGACGAGACGGGGCGGGCGGTCCGGCGGGCCGCCCCCGCGTCGCTCCATGTAGGGAAAGTTGTAGCGGAGCGTGGCGACGTCCCGGGAAGCGAGTGCGAGCGCGAAGCTCTCCAGGATCGGGTGATCCAGCGCGGTCCCGGCCCCGTGTGCGAAGACGAGGGCGTGAGTCGCTCCCTCCGGCCGAAGCCAGAGTGTGGAGACCCGGCCGGTCGACAGGTCGAGGGTGCCGCGGAGGGCGTGCGTCACGGAGAACTCCGCGCGGGTGCAGGGAGGGCGTCGAAACGACCGAGCCCCCTCGGGGGTCGGCGTGAAGTGGGCTCGAGGGATCGGTATCGACGTTGCCGCGCCTTCCGCGCATCCGCCAGTCCACCGGTCCTTGCCGCCCCGCGCATGCACCGCGAGCCTTGATGGGTTCTCGCCGCGGCGTGCAAACGTCCGGCGAAGGCACGACGCCGAACGTGGAGAGGAGACGTGGGGAGGAACGGGATGCGAGTTCGGAGGGGAGTCGGAGTGCTGATGGCGCTGGCCATCGGCCTCGGAGGAGCGAGTGGGATCTCCGCGCAGGCGGACGACGACGGACAGGGCGTCCTGCGGATGCCGGCGATCCTCATCTACGGGGGGATGGCGGGGACCGCGATCGACTCGGTCGATGCGGGGCCGGTCATCGGTGTCGCCGTGGACCTGCCGCTGGCGAGCTGGATCATCCTGAGTCCGTCGCTCGACCGCCGGATCGAGCGCTGGCCGGATGGAGATCGGCCCCAGTGGATGCTCGACTTCGCCTTTCAGGCCGAGCGGCGGATGGGAGCTCTGCGCCCGTACGCGGGAGTCGCGCTGGGCGCGGCCTTCGACTTTCGCGACGACCGTCGGATCAGCGAGGAGTACTTCCAGTCGACCTATCAGGCGATGGGCGGCGTGCGCTGGGACCTCTTCTCCGGGTTGATGGTCCGGGGCGAGGCTCGCTGGCGCTTCTTCGACGGCTTCGAGGACGGCAAGGGTCAGGTGACCGCAGGGTTGGGCTGGTCCTTCTAGGGCCTTTCTACGGCCGGCCTGCGTCGAAGGGAGGTGGGGCGGAGTCGGCGGCCGGGTCGGTCGACGGCGGGCCCTCCTCGACCACGCCGCCTCCGCCGGTCCGCGCGGACGTCACCAGCGCCACCATCATGTGCCCGACCATGTTCGTCCCCGACCGGAACATGTCGGGGATGCGGTCGACGCCGAGAAGGATGCCGAGCCCGGCGAGCGGTGCCCCGACGGCGCTGAGCGCGGGGGCGAGCGTCATGATGCTCGCGCTCGGTACCGGTGCGACCGTGGCCGCGGCGAAGAAGCAGGCGATCGCCGCTCCGATCCACGCCCCGGCCGGGACCTCCGCCCCGAAGAGCCAGGCGAGGTAGACCACCGAGGCGCCCTGGAAGAGCCCGCTCCCTGCGCGGTTGAGCGAGACCGCGAGAGGGACGACGAGGTTTGACACCGACCGCCCGATCCCGAGGCGGGGGGCGTCGCGCAGGAGGACGGGCAGGGTCGCCACGCTGCTCGTCGTCGTGAAGCCCATCGTCCAGGAGGGGAGCGTCGCCCGGATGAAGTCGCCGGGGCCGGTCCGACCGAGGGCCCAGACGATCGGCAGGTAGACGATCGTCATGAAGAGGAAGAGGGCGACGATCACCGTCCCCACGAAGAGGGCGAGGGACTGGAGGAGGTCGAGGCCCATCCGCGCCGTCGCCGGGGCGACGAGGCCGAAGATCCCGATCGGCGCGACGACGAGGACCCACTCCACGAGGCGGACGAAGGCGGCGGTTACCGCGTCGGCACCGGCGACGAGTCGGTCACGGTGCTCGTCGGCGAGGGTCCCGGCCGCGGCGCCCAGGAGAACCGCGAAGACGAGGAGGGGAAGGAGCCGTCCGTCCGCCGCGGCGGCGAAGGGGTTGCTCGGCACCAGGTTGACGAGGAAGTCGATGAGCCCGGGGAGTTCGGGGGCATCGACCTCCGCCTCCATCGCTCCCGGGGAGCCCCCGAAGAGGCGGAGCGCCAGCCCCATCGACCCCATCCCGAGGACGACGGCCGGGAGCGTGGTTCCGACGATCAGCCCGAGCGCCCAGCCGCCGAGGCGTCCGAGGGCGCGGGTATCCCCGAGACGCGCGACCCCGGCGAAGACGATCGCGACCACGAGGGGGATGACGACCATCTGAAGCCCCCGCATGAAGAGGTCGCCGAAGGGGGCGGTCGACGCAGCGATCGTGCCGAGGAGGGGGCTGCCGGTTGCGGAGGCGGCGAGCCCGAGGGCGAGTCCGGCCAGGAGGCCGAGGAGCATCAGGGTGTTGTTCATCCCGCCAACTTAGCGCCCGGAGTCGACGGTGCACCGTTCGTCGGGCGCCGCGAGATCCGACTCGGGAGGCTTCCGGGCGGCGGTTACCCCGCAGCCGGTCGCGGCGTCCCCTCGGAACGGGGTGCAGATCCGGTCTCGCGCACCCGGCGATGCTCTCGGCGGGTCGTCTTCTCGACCCGGCGCTCCGCCTCGACGAGGCGGTCCAGGTACGCGCGCTCCGTGGCGGAGAGTCCGCGAGTCGAGGCGGTCCGCAGCTTCGCCAGGACCCGCTCCGCCTCCTCCCGGTTCACCTCGTGGAGCCGCGAGAGATCCAGCCGCTCCCAGCGGTCCTTCGCCTCGAGGTCGAGGACGTAGGCGCTCTTGAACTCCGAGTTGGGGCGTTCGACGACGCGCCGGCGCTGCGCCTTCTTGGCGCGACGGTACAGCACCACCACCGCCACGAAGGTGACGAGGTTGAGAGCGAGGAGTGCGAAGAGGAGCGGTGTCATGTTCGGAACTTCGGCATCCGGGGGTCGGAAGTTTCATCCGGAGCGTCGCGCATCCCGCTGCGGCGGGCCCCGTCCCCCCGCATATTCGTGGACACTCTCATGCGTTGGACGGTTCCGCGCCCGGAAAGGATGGCACGATGGAGACCGGTCGAGTCGAAGCACTCTGGATCAAGCGAATGGCCCGCGGGCCGATGGATCCGGCCGAGGTGGTTCGGCTGGTCGAGGACGCCGGGATCGAGGGGAACGCCGATCAGGGCGGGTGGCGACAGGTCACCGTGATCGAGCGGGAGGTCTTCGACCGCCTCAAGGACGAGCTCGACCCCTCCGTCGAACCGTCGATGCGGCGAGCGAACGTCATGGTGAGCGGCGTCCACCTGGACGGGACCCGCGGGAAGATCCTCCGGCTCGGCGATACCCGCATCCACCTGCGCGGCGAAACGGTGCCCTGCGAGCGGATGGACGAGGCGGTGGAGGGTCTGCGCGACGCGCTGAAGCCCGAAACCCGAGGTGGAATGTATGGAAGGGTGATCGCCGGAGGTGAGCTGCGGATCGGCGATGAGGTGGCGCTGGAAGACGGGCCGGAGAACGGCTGACGGGGTCGGTGTCGAGAACCCGACCGACCATTCGTCTCCGAGGTGAACGGAGGCGGACTCCCCGCCCTCGACCGCTCCGACCGGAGAACGACTCATGGCTCGCTTCGTCATCCTGCCACGTGAAACCGCCGACACCTTCGCGAACTTCTCCCCCGCCGAGATGCAGGCGCTGATCGAGCGCTACATCGCCTGGTCCTCCCGCCTCACCGAGGCCGGGGTGATCGAGTACGGGCACAAGCTCGTGGACGGGGCGGGACGCGTGGTGCGCGGCGGGGACCGCGGCAGCCCGTCCGTCACCGACGGCCCCTTCGCCGAGGTGGCCGAGGTGGTGGGCGGACTCTGGGTCGCGCAGGCCGAGGACTACGACGCCCTCGTCGCCCACGTGGCCGACTGCCCGCACCTGGAGTACGGCTCGCTCGAGATCCGCGAGCTCGAGGCGAACCCGGAGTGACCGACGACGTCCGGGCTCTGGTGGAGGACCTCTTCCGCCGGAGCTCCGGGCGGCTCGTCGCCCGTCTCGTTCGCACCCTCGGCCCGGCGCAGCTGCAGCTCGCCGAAGACGCCGTGCAGGATGCGCTGATCCGGGCGCTGCAGAGGTGGCCCTTCACCGGACTCCCCGAGGCTCCCGAGGCGTGGCTCTTTCGGACGGCGCGCAACCGCGCCCTCGACCGACTGCGGCGCTCGGCGCGATGGGAGTCGGAGCTCCCCGAGGAGGAGGTGCGCGGTCGCGTCGACGCCCTCGAACGGATGGCGGTCGCCCCGCCCTCGTCGACCGCCCCCGGAACTCCGCTCGACGACGACGAGCTCGCCCTCCTCTTCCTCTGTGCCCACCCGGAGCTGCCGACCGACGGTTCGGTGGCGCTGACACTGCGGACGGTCGGCGGGCTCTCGACGCGCGAGATCGCCGCCGCCTTCCTCGTCCCCGAGTCGACGATGGCGCAGCGGATCGTGCGGGCGAAGCGGACCTTCGCGCGGCTGGACGAACCGGTCCGCATGCCGGGTCCCTCCGAGCTCCCGGCTCGCCTCGATCGGGTGATCGCCGTGCTCTACCTCATGTTCAACGAGGGGTACGCCGCGACGGAGGATGCGAGCTGGGTGCGGGTCGAGCTCTGTCGCGAGTCGATCCGGCTCGCCGAGATCCTCGCTCGGCACCCCGCCACGACCGGGCCCCGGGTCGACGCCCTCCTCGCCCTCTTCCTCCTTCAGGGTTCCCGCCTTCCGGCCCGAACGGTCGGAGGATCGCTCGTCCCCTTCGAGGCGCAGGATCGTTCGCTCTGGGACCGCGGGTGGATCGACCGCGGCTTCCAACACCTCGAGCGCGCCCTCTCCGGGGAGCCGACCGCTCTCCACATCGAGGCGGCGATCGCCGGGAGCTACGCCTCTGCGCCCGACTTCGAGTCGGTCGGGTGGGACGAGGTGGTCCACCTGCACGACGTCCTGCGCAGCCTTCGCCCGTCGCCCATCATCGAGCTCAACCGGGCCGTCGCCGTGGCGATGAAGGACGGCGTGCCCGCCGGGCTGCGAGCGCTCGAGCCGCTGGAGGCCCTCGAGGGCTCGAGGCTCCCGGGGTGGGCCGTCCCGGCGACGCGCGGCTGGATGCTCGACCGGTGCGGCGGAGGGGCGTCCGCCCGGGAGGCGTGGGCCACCGCGGCCGACCGGGCCACCTCTCCGGTCGTCGAACGGTGGTGCCGGGCCCGGGCCGCGGCGCACGCGTAGGACTCGACCTGAGACCCGTCCGCCGCTGAAGGGAGGGAGGAAGGAGGCGCGGACCGGGAGGGGGGAGCGTCGCGGAGGGTGCCGGCGGACTCAGACCCCCACCCGCCGGATCGCCGCGCCGACCCGCTCGATCACGGCGTCGATCTGGGCGTCGGTGACGTAGGGCGCCGGCCCGAAGCGGAGCAGCTCGCCCCGGTAGTCGGTGGGGACGCCGTCGTCCTTCAGCGCCTCGTGCAGCTCCGCGGCCCTCGTGGTCTTCAACGCCAGGAACCCTCCGACGTTCGCCCACCCGCGACGCAGCCCGGGCAGACTCGGGTGCCCGACCGGGTCGCCGCCGCCGAGGTGCCGCGCGAGGCCGGTCGCGAGGCGACGGATCTGGTGCTGCGACAGCTCCCGCAGCCGATCGATCGTCAGCGACTCCCGCTCGAAGAAGTCGAAGACGGCGGCCGCCCGGTAGTGCGACACCGGGTCGTACGTTGCGCCCATGAAGCGGGCCGGACCGATCCCATACGGCACCTCGCCCGGGGTCTTCGGGGCCGCCAGCTCCGCGAACTCCGCGAACCACCCGGTGAAGACGGGGCGCGCGTCGGAGTCGGCGGGGAAGCGGAGGAAGCAGTTCCCCCCGCCGAGCTGGACGTACTTGTCCCCCCCGCCCATCACGTACGCCCCCTCCAGCCCGAGGTCGGGGAGCGAGAAGGGGAGCGCCCCGAGGTGGTGATAGCTGTCGACCACGAGCGCGATGCCGTGCGCCGCGCACGCGCGGGCGAGTTCGGCGATGTGCGGGACGACCTCCGAGGTCGCGAAGTAGACGGAGCTGATGACCGCGACGGCCACGTCGTCGTCGATGGCGTCGATCATCCGCTCCACGGCGCCCTCGACCGGGCGGCCCTCGACCTTGCGGACCCGAATCCACCCCGCCTCCGCGAGTCGGTCGACCTGGCGGCGGACGGTGTGGAACTCCGCGTCGGTCGTGAGGAGGGTCCCGCGGGCCCGCCAGTCGACGGCGGAGAGGAGGCGGGCGAAGAGCTCGTGGGTGTTCGGCGCCAGCGCGATCTCTCCTCGGTCGTCGTCACCGAGGAGGCGGCGCCAACCGGCCCTCACCCGGTCGGCCCGCTCGTAGGCCGGCCCCCACTTCGCATCGACGTCCCGCGCGGCCGCGTCGAAGGCGGCGATCTGCGCCTCGCGGGCGACGTCGGGCCACGCCTGATGGGAGTGCCCGGTCATGAGGAGGCGCTCCGCGACCCGGAAGCGGGAGTAGTGGGGGGCGAGGGCGTTGGGGTCGATCATTTGGGGGGGAGATGGGGGTGAGGCGGGCGGCGGGCGGCAGGCGGCAGGCGGCAGGCGGCAGGCGGCAGGCGGCAGGCGGCAGGCGGATCGCACCATGGATCCGCCCCCTCCGGAAGGGAACCCTCCAAGTTGGAGGGGGCGGGGGGTGGGCAGCTGGGGGGAGCGCCCCGACCCCTCCCCTCACAGCCGCGTCCGAATCTCCCACAGGTCCGGGAAGACCGGCGTCATCAGCGACCGGACCAGGAAGTGCGCACCCGCCGACCCCCCGGTACCGCGCTTCATCCCGATCGTTCGCTCGACCATCTTCACGTGCCGGTAGCGCCACTCCTGGAGCCCCTCGTCCAGGTCGACGAAGCGCTCGCACAGGGCGCCGTTCTTCGGGTCGTCGTGGTAGACCCGCACCAGGACGTCCTGCACCCCGGCATGGGCCTCGATCGGCAACCGCTCGGACCGCGTCAGGACCTCCACGGGCATCCGGTGTCCCTCTCCGTCGAGGTACCGGAGGAAGGCGGCCCAGAGACTCGGCGCCGCCATTCGGGCCTCGAGCTGCTCTCGCGCGCGACTCCCCTCGGGGAAGCGCTCCGCGACCCCCTCCTCCTTCTTCCCGAGGAGGAACTCGAGCTGTCGGAACTGATCCGACTGGAAGCCGCTCGCCGCATCGAGCCGCGCGCGGAAGGAGTCGAACTCGATGGGGGTCATCGTCTCCAGGACGTCGAGCTGGCCGACGAGCACCTTCAGGATCTTGAGGATCCGCCGGAGCGTGTCCCCGGCACGGTGCCCGTCCCCGCCGCCCAGCCGCCGCGCCGCGTAGTCCCCCTCGTGGAGCATCTGCCGGAACCAGAGCTCGTAGACCTGGTGAATGACGATGAAGAGGAGTTCGTCGTGCTCGGGGCCCTCGGAGCGCGGCCGCTGAAGCTCGAGAAGCTCCTCCACGGCGAGGTAGGCGCCGTACGTTAGCGTCGGGGCGGGGTGTTCGGGATCGGACATGTCGAAGCCGGGCGGTGCGTGGACCCCGCGGCGTTGGCGGGGGTGGTGTCTTCGTGTAGAGTGCACCTCCGTCTCATCCGCCGCGACCTGGATCGATGCACATCCCCACCGCCGCCGCCGCTGCTCTCGCCCTCCCGGTCACCCTCCTGACCTTCGCCGCCACCCCCCCGACGGCGGAGAGCGCCGAGTCGCGCTGGGGCGCAGACGGCCACGTGATGGCGTCGCGCGCCGCGTCGGCGGGGCTCCCTGGGGAGATGCCGGCCTTCTTCCGCGACGCCGACGACCAGCTCGCATATCTGAATCCGGAGCCCGACCGGTGGCGGAACCGGGTGATGCGGGAGATGGACCAGGCCTTCAGCTACGACCACTACATCGACATCGAAAACGCGCCCGAGGGAGCCCTCGACGCGGGCGACCGGTACGTCTTCCTGTCGATGCTGTACGACGCGGGGCTCCCGAAGCCGGAGCGCGACGTGGGAATGCTCCCCTTCCACATCGTCGAGCTCTACCAGCGGATCGTCACGGAGTGGCGGCTGTGGACGGAGGCCACCGATCCGGAGGAGCGGCGCTGGATCGAGGCGCGGATCCTGAACGACGCCGGTACGCTCGGCCACTACGTGACCGACGGATCGCAGCCGCACCACACGACGATCCACTTCAACGGGTGGAACGCGTCCGGTGTGAAGCAGATGCCGAACCCGGAGGGCTTTACCGAAGCGCGCGACTTCCACGGCCGCTTCGAGGCGGGATTCGTGCGGCGACACGTCGACGGCGAGCGGGTGCTGGCCGCGGCGGACGCCCCGGTTCGCCGGGTCGACGGGCGCGCGCGCGAGGCGATCTGGGAGTACCTGATGGAGACCCACGCCGAGGTCGAGCAGCTGTACCGTCTCGAGCGCGACTTCGGCTTCGTGGAGGACGAGGGGACGCCGGCGCCGGAGACGATCGACTTCGCCGTCGAACGGCTCGCGGCGGGCGCCGTGATGTTGCGGGACCTGTGGTGGTCGGCGTACCTCGAAGGCACTGGACGGTAAAGGGGGCTCACCTTCGACGTACGGTCGAGACCGGTCGGTCTCTCGCGCGGCACTCCGCCCGTCCGACCCCTCTCCATCGGAGTCCTTCCGTGAATCGCTTCCTTCTCGGCGCGCTCGCGCTCGTCCTCGCCCTCCCCTCTCCCTCCTCCGCGCAGCGTCCGGACCGCGGCGACTACTCGGTCGCCGTCGCCCTCTTCGACACGGGCACGGGAACGGTCTTCAGCGGGGGACGGATGTTCACCGATCAGATCCACGGCGCGATCGAGTTCACCTATCGCCGCGCCAATGCGGAGGACAATCCGTCCTCGCCCACCGTCGGCATCTCGGCCGAGGCGAACACGGGGGAGTGGTCGGTCGGCCCCACGATCCGCTACTACGGCCCGCAGAGCGGCCCGGTCGTTCCGTACCTCCGGGCGAAGTTCGCCTTCGGCAACGCGATCTCGGATCTGCGCCTGGCGCAGGACCAGGTGCGGGACGAGGACACCTTCACCCTGGAGGGCTCGCTGGCGATCGGGGGCGAGTGGTTCCCGGTGAAGGGGATCGGCGTCTCCGGGCACACCGGCTTCCAGTTCGCGCGCGCGTCGCTGGAGCGGCTCAACGAGAACGGCGACCTCCTGGAGCGGACCACGGACAACTATGGAACCTTCCGCTCGAGCCTCACCTTCTCCTTCTACTTCCAGTAGCGGACGAAGGGCGACGCGCGGTCGCGCCTCGGGCCTGACGCCGCGAAACCGGAGCGCGACCGTGTCCACCCCGACCCGCCCCTACGCCCCGATCGCCTGCGGCCTCGTCGACGAGCTGCAGCTTCGCGCGATGCGTCGGACCCCGGTGCGCGTGACCTTCCTGAAGGAGGGCGCGCACGGGGTGTTCGAGGGTCGGATCGCCGACATCCGCTCCCGGGACGGCGCGGAGTTCCTCCTCCTGGAGGAGGGTCCGACCGTGCGCCTGGACGCCCTGGTCGAGGTGGACGGCATCCCCTTCGGCGCGGGCTGTTGACGCGCCGGTCGGGTCGTCCGCGGTGACCGCTTCCGCCCGCCACGGCGACGATCCGGTCGCCGAGTTCGACGGCGCCGTCATCGACTGCCGGCGCTGCCCTCGGCTGGTCGAGTGGCGGGAGCGGGTGGCACGGGAGAAGCGCGCGGCGTTCCGCGACGAGGCGTACTGGGGTCGCCCGGTGCCCTCCTTCGGGCCGACGGATCCCCGGGTCCTGGTCGTGGGGCTCGCTCCGGCGGCGCACGGCGCGAACCGGACGGGGCGGATGTTCACCGGGGACCGATCGGGAGACTGGCTCTTTCGCGCACTCCACCGTGCCGGATTCGCCAGCCAGCCGGAGGCCTCGTCCCGCGACGACGGGCTGGTCCTCACCGGGCTGCGCATCACCGCGGCCGTCCACTGCGCGCCACCCGACAACCGGCCGACCCCGTCGGAGCGCTCCGCGTGCAGCGCCTGGCTCGAGCGGGAGTTCGAGCTCCTCGTGCCGGGGCTGAAGGTCCTCGTCTGCCTCGGGGGTCTGGCGTGGAATCAGACCTTTCGCACGCTCGCCGGGCTCGGGATCCCGGTCCCCCGCCCCCGACCGAAGTTCGGCCACGGCGCCGAGGTCGGCCTCGACCGCGCCGGAGGACCCCCGCTGAACCTCCTCGGGTCGTACCACCCGTCGCAGCAGAACACCTTCACCGGTCGACTCACGGAGGAGATGTTCGACCGCGTCTGGAGCCGGGCGCGCGATCTCGTGGACGGCCCGGCGAGTACGAGCCGGTGAGCACGGCGGCCGTCGCCGACGCGAACGCATGAGGTCCGAGCCTCCGCGCCCGGGCGGAATCGCCCTCCGCGTGGTCGTCGCTCTGGGCGTCCTCCTGTCGCCGCTCGGAGGCGTCCCCCACCTTGCCCGTCGATTCGGGGATCTGGCGACGGCGACGCCGCTCACGGGGTGGGGCTGGGTGCAGCTCCTCTTCCACGGCGGCGTCCCCCTCCTCCTCCTGGTCGACGCGGGACGGGCGATCCGCGCGCGTCGCTCGGCGGGGGACGCGTCACCCCGCATCCCACCCGACATCGACCCCGACCCTCCGGCCTGAACCCATGGACCGTCGCACCTTCGTTCGCACCGCCGCCGTCTCCGCAGGCGCCGTCGCCGCGGGCGCCCGCGATCTCTCCGCCGACCCGACCCCGAGCGCCGCGCCGCACGTCCTGCGACGCCGGGCCACGCGTCCGATCGTCATCTCGGATCTGTCCGGGATCCGCTACCGCAACGGGGGCACGGAGAGCGCGGTGGAGCGCGCCTTCCGCGGGATCACCGAGGGCGAGGACGTCCTCGACGCGCTCATCGCCGGGGTCAACATCCCCGAGCTCGATCCGGAGGAGTCGGGGATCGGCTACGGCGGACTGCCGAATGCGGACGGGGTCGTCCAGCTCGACTCGTGCTGCATGCACGGTCCGCGTCGCTGGGCCGGCGGGGTCGCCGGGATCGAGGGGATTCGCACGCCCTCCCGGGTGGCCAAGGCGGTGGCCGAGCTGACCGACCACCACCTGATCGCAGGCGAGGGCGCCCAGGCCTTCGCGCGCTCGCTCGGCTTCGAGGTGGAGGACGACCTGAACACGGAGAAGAGCCGGACGCTCTGGCTGGAGTGGCGACGTCGCGTCGATCCCGCCCACTGGCTCGATCCCGAGGAGCGGCTGCGCGGCCAGGGCGAGTTCCGGGAGACCGACCCCGATGCGATCGGCCGACGTGGCGGTCGGCGAGGGGCGGCGCTCGATCCTCGGCGCCTCTCCCCCGAGGCGATGCGGGCCCGCTCTCGCGCCTGGCTCACCGCCGGGCTCGACATGGTCGACGAGGGCCTCATCCCGGCCCACTCCTTCTGGGGCACCATCAACTGCGACGCCGTCGGACTCGACGGAGAGGTGTGCGGGGTGACGACGACGAGCGGCCTGTCGTGGAAGATCCCGGGCAGAATCGGAGACTCTCCGATCCTCGGCGCCGGGCTCTACGTGGACAACGCCGTCGGCGCGGCGGGGTCGACCGGGCGCGGAGAGGCGAATCTGTACAACCTCTCCTCCTTCCTGATCGTCGAGTTCATGCGCCAGGGAATGACGCCGCTCGACGCGGGGATGGCGACCTGCCGCCGCATCGTCGAGAACACCGTCGAGCCGCGCCTCCAGCTCGACAACGGACACCCCGCCTTCGACGTGCGCTTCTTCATCGTGAATCGCGAGGGCGACTACGCCGGCGTCGCCCTCTACGGAGACGCCGAGACCACCTTCGCCGTCTGCGACGAGAACGGAGCCCGCGAGGAGAGTTTCGAGGCGCTCCTCCCCCCGCGTTGACGCGCCACCCGGCACACGCTCCCTCCCACCCTTTCCGAACCCCCGACACCCCGGAGACCCAGACCATGTCCGAGCAGCTCCAGCGGATCACCGACGAGCAGTGTGCCGACCCCCCGGCCCGCTACGACGACCTGCGCGTGCTCATGCTCAACTGCACCCTGACCCGGTCGCCCAAGCTCTCGCACACCGAGGGGCTCCTGACCGTCGCGAAGCGGATCTTCGAGGCGAACGGGGTCGAGGTGGAAATCCTCCGCCCGGTCGACTACGAGATCCCGGCGGGCCTCGACCAGGACTACGCGGGGCGCGACGGCTACGAGAAGGACGACTGGCCGATGATCCAGGCGAAGATCGACGCCTGCGACATTCTCATCGTCGGCACCTCGGTCTGGCTCGGGGAGAAGAGCTCGGTCTGCAACCGGGTCTTCGAGCGGATGTACGGCTACACCCACTCCTTCAACGAGAAGGGACAGTACCGCGACTACGGGAAGGTGGGCGCCGCGATCATCACCGGGAACGAGGACGGGGTGAAGCACTGCGCGATGAACATGCTCTTCTCTCTCTCGCACATCGGCTACACCGTACCGCCGCAGGCGGACGCCGGGTGGATGGGGGAGGCCGGCCCGGGGCCATCGTACATGGACGAGGGGTCGGGCGGTCCGGAGAACGACTTCACCAACCGCAACACGACCTTCCTGGTCTGGAACTGCCTGCACCTGGCGCGGATGCTCAAGGACGCCGGCGGGATCCCGGCACACGGCAACCAGCCGGACGTCTGGCAGGCGGGGTGCATGACCGACTTCCACTCGCCGGAGCACAAGCGCTAGTGTGGCGTCGCGGCGATCGACGAGGTGTCGGGAGGGGGGTCGCGTAGTCGACGCGCGATCGCGGAGTGCTCCTCGCCGTCGTTCGAGATCCCCCACACGACCATCGTCTCCTGGAAGTTCCGGCAGAGGAGGCCCTCCGCGCAGGAGTTTCGGTCGAGCCACCAGCCGTGCTCGTCGCGGATGTAGCTGAAGCGCAGGAAGGACTGTCGGTTCATCCGCGTCGGGTGCAGGACGACCTCGATCGAGTTCCACGTCTCGTCATCCTGGATCCACCCGACGTTCACCTCGATCGAGAGGGCGGGGGAGCCGTCCTCGACGAGCCGGATGTCCCCACCCGGGTCGAGCGTACAGGCGTCGGCGTGAACGACCCGGGGGGCCGCGCCCTCCAGCTGCGGCACCAGGCCGCGCTCCCACTCGCGACGGGACCGCCACCACTCCATGACCGACTCGTCGATCTGGGGCTGGAACCGACGCACCGCTCCGACGCAGATCACCTCGATTCCCTGCTCCATCCGGAACTCGCGCATCCCGCGGACGGTGCTGAGGAGGGACATCCGGGTCGGGACCTCGAGCGCCGGTTCGGTGAAGAGGCCGGCCCGAAAGCGGTTGCCGCCACAGGAGATACACAGCGCGCAGGCGGCCAGGGCCAGTCCCGGGACCGCCCGCCGCGCGCCGCCCTCCCGCATGGTCAGCCGGTCCGCCCCGCGAGGTGTGCGGGTGGACGCCGCGGACGGAATCGAATCGGCAGACGGCGAAGGTGCTCCTCCCAGACCTCCCGGGGGGTCAGCTCCTCGTCCATGATCCGCGCGAGCTCCTCCTCACGCCTCCAGACGTGCTCGATCGCCCCCATCTCGAGGTCGATCATGCGCTGCTCCACCGACTCCGACAGAGCGATCTCGAGGGCGATGGTCCCCGTCGCGCCGAGCTTCCACAGGCAGTCCCGGCGCTGAGACAGCTGCTCGGTGAATGCTCCAGCCGACCCCGACGAGTCGATCCACTCGGCGGCGTCCCGAATCCGCCGCTCGCTCGCCCCCTCGATGTTCTGGTACGCGAGGACGCGGCGAAGCGCGCGTTCGGCGCGGGCCCCCTCCAGCCGGTAGATGTGGTCGGGGGTCCAGGGATCGCATCGGGAGCACGGCACGCCCAACCCGATTCGGCCATCCGAGCCGAGGATCGGGTAGCTCCACCACGAGAGGTCGTAGCGCAGCGCCCGCAGCGTCGACTGGCAGTAGGGGCAGCGCTCCCGCCCGTGCCACGCGGCCCACCCGAACTTCCGCCATCGGAGGATGTCGGTGAGCGGTCGATCCTCCCAGTCGACGTTGACGTCGGGGTCGGCGAAGCCGAGGACCTCGGCCGCGTACTGCGCCGCGCCGTACGTCCACGCCGCGACGCGGGTCGCCCGCGAGGCGTACGACGCCCGTCGTCCACGGAGCTCGGTCCCGAAGCGCCACCACGCCTGTTCGACGAGGGCGGCCCCGCCGATCCGGATGAGGAGGAGGCGACGGGCGCGCAGGAGGGTGACCCGGGCGGTGGAGGCGAGGACCTCGCCGTGGTCGTGCGCCTCCCGCTCGACCTCCCAGATGGCGGCGAGCCGGTTCTCCAGGGGCGCGAGCGTCCAGCGGTGGCAGCGACCGCACACGACCCAGAGTCGTCCTCGGTCCGCGTCCACCGCGATCCGCCGACCGTGCAGCAGGTGCGGCAACTGGTCGTTCTCGGGGTACTCGCCCCGGCAGAACGGGCATCGTTTCAGCATCGATCTCCTCCCCGGCATCCACCCTTCCGGAACCAACATACGCCATCGGCGGGCGAAGTTGCGATCTCGGTTGCAACGGAACCGTTACGCGTATTCTCTCCGGCCGGGGAAACTACGCGCCGAAACTCCGTATCCGAGGGTCCCTCGACACTCGACTCGATCCGCGCCCCGGTGTTCGCACAGACGATCCGCTTTCGACTCACCTCCGCGCTCGCCCTGATCCTCCTCGGCGCGGCGACGCTGGTGATGGCGCTCCTCCCGTCTCGCGTCTACCGCGAACAGGTGGACGCCCTGCATGAGCGCATCCTCGGGGCGGCGGTCGTCGCCGCCCACGATCTGGGTCCGGTCGTCTCCGACCCGCAGCGGTTCGACGCCGCCTCCGTCCGGCGCATCGTCGAGTCGATCCAGGAGGTGCGCGGGGTGGTCGAGGTCGACTTCTCGCCGCTCGAGGGGGAGTCCCTCTTCTTCGACTTCGAACCCGCGGCCGACCCCCTCCTTCAGGAGGGACTCACGCCGCCCGCCGAGTGGGTGACCGGTGTCTCGCCGGACGGGAGTTCGTATCAGGTCTACTTCCCGGTTCGCGTCGACGGGGAGGCGCGGGTCTTCCTCCGGATCCTCGCCTCGATGGCCGAGGTCGAGCAGTATGTCGCAGGGCAGCAACGTCAGATCCTGGGAGGGGTTCTGTCGCTGGCGATGATCCTCCTGGCGACGACCTGGGGGCTCGGGCACGTCGTCACCCGCCCGCTGCGCCGCATCTCGGAGACCGCCGAGGAGATCGCGACGGGAGAGGTCGGGCTTCGAGCGAACGAGGCGTGGGGCGGCGAGGTCGGTGCGCTCGCCCGTTCCTTCAACCACATGGTGTCCCGACTCGAGTCCGCCCAGAGCGCGGCGCTGAGCGCCAGTCGCCACCTCGAGCGGATCCTGGCGAACGTCCCGGCGGGCATCGTCCTGCTGGATCACGACCTCGAGATCGTCTTCCTGAACGAGGCGGTCATCGCCGACCCCGTCCGACGCGCGCTCGCGCCGGGTCGCACCCCGCGTCAGATCCTCGGGGGGGCGAACGCCGCGGCCGCCGACTCGATCCACGAGATGCTCGTCCGGTGTCTCGAGACGGGAAGCGACACGGAGGCGGAGGTTCGGCTGCGCGTCGAGGGAGGCTGCCGCTCCGTCGTGGTCCGGGCGACCCGCCTGGACGACGTCGCCTCCGAGCCCCGCGTCCTGATCTGTGCGCTCGACGTCAGCGGGCTGCGGGAGACGGAGGAGGCGCTCCGCGACACCGAGTCCGAGCTCCGGCAGGCGCAGAAGATGGAGGCGGTCGGGCGACTCGCCGGGGGGGTGGCGCACGACTTCAACAACCTCCTCACCGTCATCGCCGGCCAGGCGCACTTCGCGGAGCTGGAGCTCGACGATGCCCACCCGGCCTTCGAGTCGGTGGAGGAGATCCGGGAGGCGGCCGAGCGAGCCAGTCGACTGACGCGACAGCTCCTCGCCTTCTCCCGACGACAGGTGCTCGCCCCGAAGCGCCTGGAGGTGAACGAGGTGATCGGCGGGATCTCCCGGCTCCTGGAGCGACTCCTGGGCGAGGACATCCGCCTCGACCTCCAGCTGGCCGACGGGCTCCCCGGGGTGGAGGCCGACCCGGGTCAGCTCGAGCAGGTCCTCATGAACCTCACGGTGAACGCGCGCGATGCGATGCCGGCCGGGGGGCACATCCGGATCCGCACCGGCACGGGCCCGACCGTCGAGGGGACGGCGACGGTCCGCATCAGCGTGGAGGACGACGGGGTCGGGATGGACGAGCAGACGCAGGCGCTGATCTTCGAGCCCTTCTTCACCACGAAGGAGGTGGGCTCCGGGACCGGGCTCGGCCTGTCGACGGTCTACGGGATCATCCAGCAGAGCGGCGGCGAGATCTCCGTGCGTTCGGCACCGGACGAAGGCGCGACCTTCCACGTCGATCTCCCCGCCGTCCAGCCACAGGAACCGAGACGCCCCTCCCCTCCCCTGCCGACGGCGCATCCGGCAGGCGGAGTAGACCGACCGGCGCTGCAGATCCTCCTGGTCGAGGACGAACCGATGGTCCGTTCGCTCATCCTGCGCCAGCTCACGCGTCTGGGGCACCGGGTCTCCGCCGCGGAAGACCCCCGCGTCGCCCTGGAGCGCCTGGCGAGCGGGCAGGTGTCTCCGGACCTCCTCCTCACCGACGTGGTGATGCCCGGCATGAGCGGCGTGGAGTTCTCGCAGGTCGTCCGCGAGACGATGCCCGGGCTCCCCGTCCTCTTCATGACGGGGTACGCCGAGCAGGAGCTGATCCGGGTCGGGCTGGACCGCGAGAAGGTGCGGCTCCTGACGAAGCCCTTCACCTACGAGCAGCTCGCCGAGGCGATCGACGAGGTCCTGGCCCGCCCGGCCGGACCTCAGTCTCCGCTCGACCGCCCTCGTGCCGCGGCCGATCCCGCGAGACGCCCCGTTGCCCAGGCCCAGAGAAAGTTGTGACCCCCGATCGGGCCGAAGGCGTCGAGGAGCTCCCCGCACAGGTACAGCCCCGGCGCCCGACGGCTCTCGAGCGTCCGTGGATCGACCTCCGCCAGGTCGATCCCGCCTCCCGTCACCTCCGCCTTCCGGTACCCCTCGTCGCCGGTGACCGGTAGCGGGTAGCGCACCAGCCGATCGAGGAGCCGACGGCGCTCCTCCCGCCGCAGCTGGGCGAGCCCGCGGTCCCACGGTACCTCCGCCTCCTCCGCCAGCCGACGCGCAAGCCGCTCCGGCAGCGGCCCGGAGGAGAGCGCTCCCCCGTCCGTGCCCCGACCCGGCCCGAGCCGGGCGGCCCAGCGCTCCTCGGTCTCGCCTCCCCAGGCGACCTCGAGGCGGGCCTCCTCCGGCGCCGCGACGATCG
>JANQLR010000187.1 GCA_028280525.1 Longimicrobiales bacterium | reverse complement strand
TCGGGGAGGGGACGCTCGCCGAGCTCCTCGACCAGCGCCGCGCCCGACTCCGCGCCCTCGACGACCACGCCCGCTGGCTCGGAGAACGCCGCGCCGCCGGGGCCCGTCTCCTGCGGCTGCGGGGACTCGCGCCCGGCCCCGCCCTCCTCTGCGCCTCCTTCCCCGAGCCCGACGTCCGATGAGTCCGCGACCGAAGCTCCGACTCGCCCTTCCGGCCCTCCTCGCCCTCGTCGGGCCCGCCTGCGCCGCCGAGGAGGAGGCGTCCGCCCCACCCCCTCCGGTCGACCCCGACCGCGTCGTCCTGGAGGCCGACCAGATCGAGGCGCTGCGGCTGCGCTGGGAGGCGGTGGCGGTGGACACGCTGCGGCCGCTGCGGGAGGTGCCGGGGGTGCTCGCCCCGCCCGACACCGCGATGGCGGCGGTCGGGTCGGTGGTGGAGGGGCGGGTCGCGCGCGTCCGCATCGTCGCCGGGGACCGGGTGCGGGCAGGAGACCCCCTCGTCGAACTCCACACCCACGAACTCACCGACGCCCGCGGCGAACTCGCGCGCGCCGAGGCGGAGCGGAGCTACGCGCAGGCCGCCCTGGACCGGGGCGCCGACCTCTTCGACGCGGGCGCGATCTCCCGGGAGGAGCTCGAGCGGCGCGAGCGCGACGCGGCGGCGGCGGAGGGCGGCGTCGCCCGCTGGGCAGAGGTGGTCGAGCACCTGCACCCGGTCGCATACGACCTGGCCGCGGCCATCGCCCCCTTCGACGGGGTCGTCCACGAGGTACAGGTGAGTCCGGGAGAGGCGGTGGTACCGGGCACGCCCCTCGTGCGGGTCGGGGCCACGGACGCGCTCTGGGTCACGGCTCGCGTCCCGGAGGATGCCGCCGCCGACCTCGCCGACGGGGTGGAGGTGGAGGTGATCTCCGGGTCCGAGTCCTTCGTCGCCCGCGTCGTGCGTGCGGGGGCCCGGGTCGATCCGGAGACGCGTGCGATCGAGGTCCGGCTCGCCCTGCTCGAACCGTCGACCACCCTGCGACCGGGGAGCTGGGTGACGGCGCTCATTCCGATCGGTGAGGGGACGGCGGCGACCGCCCTCCCCGAGGCCGCCGTCGTCCGCTCCGACATCGGCGACGCCGTCTACGTGCGAGAGGGGGAGGGAGTCTTCCGACGCCTCGCCGTCCAGGCCTCGCCCCTCCGTGCCGGTCATCTCCGGGTGACCGGTGTGCCCGCGGGGGCCGAGGTCGTGGTGGTCGGCGCCTACCGTCTGGAGGCGGCCCGGATCACGGCGACCGGCGAGGGCGAGGGAGGATGATGCGCGCCCTCCTGGTCCTCGGCGTGCGACGGCCGTGGGCCGTCTACGGAGGCGTTCTCGCGCTGATCGTCGCGGGGCTGGTCGCGCTCCGGTCGCTGCCCTTCGAGGCCTTCCCGGACCTGACGGCGAATGCGGTCTCGGTCATCGCCGATGCGCCCGGCCGGGCACCGGCGGACGTGGAGCAGCTCGTCACCTTCCCGATCGAGCGCTCCCTGCTCGGGCTCCCGCGCACCGAGTCGGTCCGTTCCACGACGAAGTTCGGGCTGTCGATGATCTCGGTGATCTTCGACGACGGCGTCGACCCGTGGTTCGCTCGCCAGATCGTCTCGGAGCGGCTCGCCAACCTCTCCGCCGACCTCCCCGAGGGCGTGTCGGTCACGCTGGGCCCCGTCGCCACCGCGATGGGCGAGGTCTACCAGTACGTCCTTCGCTCGGCGGACGGCTCGAGTTCGCTCGGGGAGCTGAAGACCTTCCAGGACTACACGATCGCGCCCCAGCTCCGGACGCTCCCCGGCGTCGCGGAGGTGAACTCGTGGGGCGGTGAGACCGAGCAGTACCACGTCGTGGTGGACCCGGACCGGTTGCGGGCGGCGGGGCTCACCCTCTCGGATGTCGAGGAGGCGCTCGCCGCCGACAACCGCAACTTCGGCGGGACGTACACGGAGGCGCGCGGCGAGCGCTTCGTGGTCCGGGGCGAGGGGCGCTTCCGGAGCCTGGACGACCTCGGTACCGTCGCCCTCCCGACCGACGGGGAGACGCCGCTGCGCATCCTCGACGTGGCCCGCCTCGAGCGGGGTGCGCTGCCGCGCCAGGGGGCGGTCACCCTCGACGGCACCGGCGAGGTCGTCGCGGGGATGGTGATCATGCGGAAGGGGGCGAACGCCCTCCGCGTCCTCGACGAGGTGGAGCTGCGCATCGCCGAGATCCGCGAGACCCTCCCGGCCGAGGTCGAGCTCGTGGAGTTCTACGACCAGGGCGAACTCGTCGACCAGACGACCGCCACCGTCCGCAAGAACCTCCTCCTCGGTGCGACGCTCGTCGTCCTCCTCCTCTGGGGCTTCCTGCGCTCGGTGACCGCCTCGGTCCTGGTCGCGGTCGTGATCCCGCTGTCGATGCTCTGGGCCTTCGTCTCCATGCGGCTCTTCGGCTTCAGCGCGAACCTCATGAGCCTCGGCGCGCTCGACTTCGGCCTTCTGGTCGACGCCTCGGTCGTGATCGTCGAGAACATCGTGCGGCAGCGCCCCGACGACGGGGTGGAGGAGACGCCGGAGCAGGCGCGGGAGCGGATCCGGGCCGCCGTCGCGCAGGTCGCGCGCCCGGTCGTCTTCGGGATCGCGATCATCCTCTCCGTCTACCTCCCGATCCTCGCGCTTCAGGGGACGGAGGGCCGGATGTTCCGGCCGATGGCCTTCACCGTCGTCGCCGCGATCCTCGGCTCCCTCGTCCTCGCGCTGACCTTCGTGCCGGCCGCGGCGGGGCAGCTCCTGCGCAGGGCCCGCGAGGTCCACACCCCCGGCTTCGACCGCTTCCGCGACCGGTACCGGGCGGCGCTCGGCCGCGTGGTGCATCGACCCGCCGTCGTCCTCGGTGCGGCGCTCCTCCTCTTCGGCGGCGCCCTCTTCGGGGCGACCCGGCTCGGCACCGAGTTCATGCCTCGTCTGGACGAGGGGAGCGTCCTGGTGCAGGGACTCCGCCTCCCGTCGACGGCGCTCTCGGAGGGCGTGGTCTTCTCCGGCGCGATCGAGGAGGCGCTCCTCGGCCTCCCCGAGGTCGAGCGGGTCGTCTCGAAGCTCGGGCGACCCGACCTCGCGACGGAGGCGATGGGGACGTACGAGTCCGACACCTACGTCACGCTGC
>JANQLR010000180.1 GCA_028280525.1 Longimicrobiales bacterium | reverse complement strand
GGGGCCCCGAGGCCCCCACCCCGCTCGACGACCCCACCCGCATCCACCCCCGAAGGCGCTCAGCCCCGGCTCGAAGACCCCACGCGCACGTCCATTGTGTATACAAGCACGACTGTATACAGTTACGACACTGCGGGCGCTGGGTATGGCGGCGCGAACGATCCGGGAATGTGAGGGCACGATGGGACGGGAATCGATCGGCGAGCTGGAACACCTGATCCTGCTGGCGATCCTCACGCGGGGGGACGACGCCCACGCGATGGGGATCCGGGAGACTCTGGAAGAAGAGGGGCGACGGATCACCCGGGGTGCGCTCTACCGCTCCCTCGACCGGCTGGGTGAGAAGTCGCTGATCGAGTGGTCGGTTCTGGAGCCGTCCGAGGAACGGGGCGGCCATTCACGTCGGATCTACGCGGTCGCACCCGCGGGGCTCGAGCTGGTTCGGCGCCGCCGGGAGACACTCGAGCGGCTCTGGGCCGCCGCGGATGGAGCGATGGGCCGATGAGCCGGCGAGCGACTCCTCCGGCCTTCCTGGAGCGGCTCCTCCGGCGGTGCATCCCGGACGGCGCTTCGGGCCCCTCCTCCCTCCTCGGGGACCTGTTCGAGGAGTACCGGGCGATCGCCGGGCGCCGCGGGCGCGCCATCGCGGATCTCTGGTACCTCGGCCAGGCCGTCGCCATCGGTGTGCCCTTCGCGGTCCAGAGCGCCATGGGCCTGCTCTCCATCCTGCTCCGCGGCGTCGGACTCGACCTGCGGGCCACCCTGCGCGCCTTCCGGACCTCGCCCGGTCTACTCGCGATCGGCGTCCTCTCCCTCATCCTCGGGACGGGCCTCACGACCGCCGCCCTCGTCCTGGTGAACGGGGTCTTCTTCGCCCCGCTCCCCTACCCCGAGGTGGACCGCCTCGTCGACGTCGAGGACACGCACCCGGTCGAGGTGTGTCGCGGGTGCTCGCCCGGGACCTCGTGGGCCGCCTACCAGGCGTGGCGCGCGGAGCTCTCCGTCTTCGAGCGACTCGAGGCGACGAACATCGTGCGCGGGCGGGTCCAGATCGGGGGGCTGCCGACCACCCTTCGCTTCGCTGCCGTCACCGAGGGACTCCCCGCGCTCCTCGGCCTCTCGATGCGACTCGGGCGCGCCTTCGCACCGGAGGACCTCGATCCGACCGCACCGCCGGTCGTGATCCTGGGGCACGGCCTCTGGGTCGACGCCTTCGGGTCGGACCCGGAGATCCTGGGTCGGACGGTCGAGATCGACGAGGTCGCCCACACCGTGATCGGCGTGCAGTCCGAGACCGACCGCCTGATGGACCGGGCCTCCGGCCTCCTCCCGCTGCGTGCCGGCGACCTCCCGGCCGGCTTCGAAGCCCGGGACCTCTGGGTCGTCGGGCGGGTCGCGGACGGCGTCGGGCTCGAGACGGCGGACGCCGCCCTCGCAGCACACGCGTCGCGGATGTTCGACGCGGACCCGGCGCTGGAGCGCGGCTGGTCGGCGACGGTCACCCCGCTCGCGGAGGTCCTCCGGAGGAGCGCCTTCGAGCCGAGCGCCGGGGCGGTCCTCCTCCTCCTCGCCGGCTTCGTCCTCCTGATGGCGTCGCTCAACCTCGCGGCGCTCCTCCTGGCCCGCTCGACCGAGCGGGGTCCCGAGTTCGCGATTCGGAGTTCGCTGGGCGCAGGGCGACTCCGCCTCGCCCGGGCCGCGCTGATGGACGCCGGGCTCCTCGCCACGGTCGGGGGCGTCGGGGGACTCCTCCTCGTGATCGTGGCCCGCGACGTCGCGATCGCCCGCTTCTCCGCGGAGCTCCCGGGGTGGGTGCACTTCCCCCTCGATCTGCGCGTCTTCGCCGGGGTCGCCGGCGCCGTCGTCCTCGCCTCGACGATCAGCGGGTTCCTCCCCGTCGCGACCTCGCTCGCCGCCGGACGGGCCGGGCCGCTCTCTTCCCGGGTGCGCCGGGACCGCGGACCCCGGCGACTTCGCGCCCACGACGCGCTCCTGGGGCTGCAGATCGTCCTCGGAATCGTTCTGGTGGCGGGGAGCGTCGGCTCGCTCCGGAGCTACCTGCGCGCGAGCGACTTCGACTCCCTCGGGTTCCGTTGGGAGGGGCTGAGCGTCCTCCACATGCGGCTCCCCATCGGCGAGGGGGATGCGCGGGCGAGTGCGTTCTTCGGAGCGGTCGCGCGGGGCCTCGACGACCACCCCTCCGTCGAGCGGCACGCGCTCGTCCGCTCCCTCTTCCTCGGCTCGTGGGGGACGGTCGACGCGGCCTCCCCCGTCCACCTGGACGGGGCGCCGGAGCCGGTCTCCAACGCCGACGTCCCGCGACACTCGCTCGCGATCGGTCCCGACTACTTCGACCTCCGGGAGATCGAGATCGTGGCGGGGCGGGCGGTGCTGGCCTCCGACCGCCGCGGAGGCCCGGCGGTCGCCGTGGTCTCGGAGGACGCGGCACGTACCCTCTGGCCGGCGGCGACCCCAGCCGAGGTGATCGGACGCGGCTTCACGATCGCTCATCCGTCGGGGGGTCGATGGGGGGACGACTCCGGGGCCGCCCGGACCCACTTCTCCGTCGTCGGCGTCGCCGCGGCGGTCGTGACCAATCCGTCGAGCGAGTCGCGGCGGACGACCCCGCGCATCTACACCGCACTCGATCAGACACCGACGGCGCTCCTCGACGCGGCCCCGCTTTCGAGCGTCATCGCCCAGGTCGAGGTGCGCGGCGAGTCGCCCACCCCGCGCGAGTGGGCGGACTGGCTCGAAGGAGTCGCGCCCGAGGCCACCCTCGCTCAGGTCGCAACGGTCGAGGCGGGGCTGCGTCGCTGGATCTCGCCGATCGTGATCACCGGGCTCGTCATGAGCGGGCTCGCGGCTCTGGTGCTCCTCCTCATGGTCCTCGGGATCTACGGAACGATCAGCTATCGGATCTCGAGGGGGCGTCGAGAGCTCGGGGTGCGGGTCGCGCTCGGGGCTCCGGCAGGGGCGGGCGCGCGGATCGCCGCCGGGAGGGTCGCGGTGGTGGCGGGCCTCGCCACGCTCCTCGGGTGCGGTCTGACCGTGCTCCTGGCACCCCTCCTGACCTCGGCCGCGATCCCGCGATCCACCGCGGACCCGCTCGTCCTCCTCGCCGTCGCCCTGATCGTGGCCGGAGTGACCGCCGCCTCGAGCGCGGGCCCGGTGCGCCGGGCGCTCCGGATCGATCCGGCGGAGTCGCTCCGGGCGGAGTGAGGCCCGGCAGGCGGCGGTGCGCGCCGCGGTGCGCCGCGGGGACGAGGTGGCGATCGGAACCGGTGCGTGCTGCGGCGGGGTGCCGGTAGCGGGGAAGCGTCGTCGCCGCACAGATTGGCGGGATCCCGACCCCTTCGACTCGACGATCATGACCCACCTGAACGCGCTCCGGGGCGTGGCCCTGCCCCTCGTCCTCCCCCTCGTCCTCCTCGTCGCCGGCTCGCACGCCGCGCCCCTCCTCGCTCAGGACGAGGGCCCTCGCACCCTCGAGATCGCCGACTACCGCCTCTGGCGCTCGATCGACGGAGAGACGATCTCGCCGGACGGCCGTTGGGTGGCGTGGAGCTGGGCCGCGGTGCGGATGGAGGACACGCTGCACGTCCGCCGGGTCGACGGTTCGGCCCGCCACGAGGTCGCCCGCGGGACCGACCCCCGATTCTCCGACGACGGGGCGTGGGTGGTCTTCATGCGCGGACCGGAGATCGCCGAGCGGCTCGAGCTCGAGCGGGAGGGCGAGGATGTGCCGATGGAGGCCGGACTCCTCTCCCTCGCCTCGGGGGAGACGCGCTACTGGTCGGGCGTCGACGACGTCGAGTTCGCCCCGGGCGGCTCCCACCTCCTGATTCGCCGGGTACAGAGCGACGAGGAGGCCGAGTACGACGGTGTCGATGTCCTCCTGCACGACCTCCGCACGGGGTCCGAGGAACTCCTGGGGAGTGTGAAGGACGCCGCCTTCGATGACGCGGGAGAGCGCCTCGCGTACACCGTCGACGCAGCGGACCTGGAGGGGAACGGCCTCTACCTCATCGAGCTGGAGACCGGTGCGCGGCGCACGCTCGACAACGCACGGGACCACTACACCCGGCTCGCCTGGCACGACGACGGCGACCGGCTCGCCGTCCTGCGTGGGCAGACTCCGGATGGACGCGAGGAGCGGGACAACACCCTGGTCGTGATGTCGGACCTCGACACGACTTCACCCGAGAGTCGTGAAATCACTGCGGCCGATGGACTTGCAGAGGATTGGGTCATCTCGAACAACACCTCTCTGCGCTGGAGCACCGGAGGCGACGTCGTCTTCGTCGGCGCCCGCCCTCAGGCGGAGGAGCTGGACGACTGGGGGGACGACGGCCTCCCCCTCGCCGACGTGGACATCTTCCACTGGCAGGACGACCGGATTCAGACCCAGCAGCAGCGCGCCCTCTCCCGCGACCGCAATCGCACCTGGATGGCGGCCGTACACCTCGACCGGGGACGGATCGTGCCGCTCGCGGACGCGCGGATGGACCAGGTGAGCCCGACCCGTGACGGTCGCTGGGCGATCGGCCGGGACGGGACCGACTACGTCTCGGACTGGAAGCCGGCCTACGCCGACTGGTACCGCGTCGACACCCGGACCGGGGAGCGGACCCTCATCCTGGAGGCGCACGAGAGGACCCTCGGGCTCTCCCCCGACTCCCGGCACATGGCGTACTGGAAGGACGGGAACGTCTGGCTCTACGAGATCGAGGCGGATCGCCACCGGAACCTCACCGAGTCGGCGCCCGTCTCCTTCGTGAACGGGGAGTGGGACTACTTCGGGGAACGGCCGCCGTACGGGGTGGCCGGGTGGACCGCCGACGGTCGCGGAGTGGTGCTCTACGACCGCTACGACCTCTGGCTCCAGCCCCTCGACGGCTCGGCCGCACGTCCCCTGACCGGCGGGCGGGGCGCGGAGGGGGAGATGCGCCTCCGCGTGGTCGACCTCGACCCGGACGCCCTCGACCTCGATCTGGATGAGCCGATCCTCCTCTCCGCCTTCGGAGAGCGCACCAAGGACGCCGGCTTCTTCCGCCTCGACGGAGACCGCCTCACCGAGCTGACGGTGGAGGCGAAACGCTTCTCGTACCCGCAGAAGGCGAAGGACGCGGACGACCTCCTCTTCACCGTCCAGTCGTGGACCGACTTCCCGGATCTCTGGGTCACAGGGGGCGACTTCGCCGACCGCACCCGCATCACCGACGCCAACCCCCAGCAGGCCGACTTCCACTGGGGACGCCGGATCCTCTTCGACTACGAGGTCTCGGGCGGGATCCAGCTACAGGGAACGCTGGCGATTCCGGACGGGTGGACGGAGGGCGACGCGCCGCTGCCGATGATCGTCCGCTTCTACGAGAAGTACTCGCAGAACCTGCACGCCTACCCGACGCCGATGTACCGGCACCAGCCGAACTTCGCCGGCTACGTGAGCGCCGGGTACCTGCTCATGATGCCGGACGTGCACTTCCGCCTGCGCACGACCCACTCGGACATGCTCGAGGCGATCGAGGCGGCGACGCAGAAGGTGATCGACCTCGGGTACGCCGACCCGGATCGGATCGGGCTCTCCGGGCACTCCTTCTCCGGCGGCGGCGGAGCGTACATCGCGACCCGCTCCGAGATGTTCGCGGCGATCGCCCACGGCGCCGCGCCGATCAACCTCGTCTCCGAGTTCAACCAGCTCTTCGTCGGGACGGGGGCGAACAACCACGGCTACGACACCTACGGGCAGGGCCGCTACGCCACGAACCCCTACGACGACTTCGAGCTCTACTGGGATCAGTCGCCGATCGCGCACGTCGAGACGATGAACACCCCCGTCCTCTACCTGCACGGCGAGGCGGACCCGGTCGTGAACTGGGAGCAGGGACTCGAGTGGTACAACGCCCTTCGCTTCCTGGAGAAGCCCGTCATCTGGCTCTCCTACCCCGGCGAGGGTCACGGCCTGTCCCGCCTGGAGAACCGGATCGACTTCCAGCACCGGCTCCGGCACTTCTTCGACCACCACCTGAAGGGCGCCCCGGCGCCGGCGTGGATGACGGAGGGGGTGACGCAGCTCGAGAAGGAGCGTCACCTGCGGGAGTTCGCGCCCCGGATCTTCCGGAGCGGGGGCGAGGGCGATGCGGGCGGCGACGCCGGGGGCGAGGGCTGAACTCCTCGGCCCCGGCCGAAACCGGCGCGGAGGCCGTCCTGGCGGCCGAGCGCGCCGACCTGGAGGAGGCGTACGCGTCCGCGGAGGAGCGCTACCGCTGGAATGCGCTCTGGGTGCTCCTCGGGGTGTCGCCCGCCGCGGTCGTCCCCATGCTCGTCGGCCTGTCGGAGCTCGGGGGCGGTGCGCTGATCGGGCTCACCCTGATCGTCGTGGTGACGAGCGGGTGGCGCGCCCTCGGCGCCCGTCGGGAGATGCGTCGGATCGAGATCCGGCTGAGCGGACTCGCCGACGCGTTGGGGGACGACCCGGAGATCTGAACGGCTCGTGGATGCACCGGCCGGGGCGGGCCGACCGGCGGGACCGGCCGCCCGAGCCTCGGCGCGGGCCCGTCAGAAGGGCAGGTCGTCGTCCGGCTCGGTGAGGTCGGCCGGGGGCGAGGTCGGCCACGGCTCGTCGACCGGGCCGGGAGCGCCGCCGGGGCCGCCACTGGCCTGCGGGCGCTCCACCCGCCACGCCTTCACATCGGTGTACCAGCGGCCGTTGTACTCCCGGCTCTGCAGGTCGATCGAGGCGGTGATCTGCTCGCCCTCGCGAATCCCGAACGAGTCGATGTTGTCGCCCCACTGCGTGACGCAGATCTGCTTGGGGTACTGCCCCTCGGTCTCGAGGACGAAGTCCTGCTTCCGCCACGGGCCGTTGCGCCCCTGGCCGGACTGTTCTTCGAGGATCTGGGTGACCTTTCCGGTGATCTTGAGGTCCATCGGCTTCGGCGGCGAGTCGTTCGTCGGGGTGTGCGTCGCGGCCGATATGCCGCGGCGATCATGCGAGGATCCGTAAGGTAGGTCCGACGGCCGGGCGCGTCACCGGGCGGAAGGGCCCGGAGCTCGGTCGGGCTACGGGCTACCGGAAGCGGACTCCCTGCGCCCCTCCGACGACCGGGAGCAGCAGCTCCGTGCCGGCGAGGTCCACCGTGAGTTCGGTCCCCGGCTCGGGGTGCAGCGTGAACTCCTGATCGCTCGAGAAGATCATCAGCCCGAGTCGGCTCCCCGCGGGGAGGACCTGGTCGTCGGGTTGAAGCTCGAACTCCAGATCGACGAACTCACCCGGATCGAGGGGGCTGCTCCGGCTCCGGTCGTTTCGGTTCGTCGGGTCGGCCCACCCCCGGGTGACGACCGACGGGACGTCTCCCGTCTCCCCCACCCCGGGAAGCTGCACGAGCCAGACCGAGAGGTTCGCGTACGGGCGATCGGCGGCGACGCGGATCCGGAGCGTCGGCGTCCCCGAGATGTGGAGGGCGGTCGAGAGCGCCGGCGTGGCGAAGAGGAGGCGCGCCGTCGAGCTCGACGCGGACGCGAGCTCCGCCCCCGAGAGGGAGGCGTCGTCCACGATCCGTGCCGCCTCCGGGGCGGGCGCGGCGGGCGGCGTGGTCCGAAGGTCACCCGTCCCGTTCCCGTTCCCCGCCGCATGGAGCGTGACCGGCTGCGCCTCCGGGTGCGGATAGTCGGGGTACGGCGTCGGGTTCTCGCGCCCGTCGTCGCCGCGCACGATCCAGGCGCGCGGATCGTCCTCGACCCCGTTCTCCACGCCGTGGAGGTAGCGGGTGAACCACCGGTTCCGCAGCTCGAGCGGGGGCGGCCCGCCGTGCCCGTCCTGGTGGTAGTAGATCATCGACGGGATGCCCATCTCCCGGGCCCGCTCGTAGATCCGCCACGAGTGCTCGGGCATGACGTTCCAGTCGTTGAAGCCGTGCGACATCAGGAGGGCGGCCCGGAAGTCGTCCATCTGGT
>JANQLR010000144.1 GCA_028280525.1 Longimicrobiales bacterium | reverse complement strand
TCGGAGGTGGCCGATCGAGCGGATCTGATCCTCACGATGACGACGAGCCACCTGGCGCGGGTCGCGGAGCTCGGCGCGCTCGACCGTGCGGCGGTGCTCACCGACTTCGTGGCGGACGACGAGGGCGGCGAAGCAGGCGTGCCGGACCCGATCGGCGGGCCCGAGGAGGCGTACTCCCGCACCTACGAGGTGCTGGACGACCTGGTGGGGCGGGTGCTGGCGAGGCTCGAGCCGGTCCTCCGACCGTGACCGTGACCGCGGGCACCCGGGTCCTCGCGCTGCTCGGGGACCCGGTTGCGCACTCCGCGTCGCCGATGATCCAGAACGCCGCGTTCCAGCGCACGGGTGTCGACGGTGTATACGTGGCGGTGCGCTGCGCCGCCGACGATCTGATCGGGTTCATGAAGGGGCTGGCGCGCGCGGGTGGGGGTGGCAACGTCACGCTGCCCCACAAGGAGAAGGCGGCCAGCCTCCTGGACCAGCGTACGGAGGCGGTCCGGCGGACGGGGGCCTGCAACACCTTCTGGGGCGACGAGGCCGGTCGCCTCCACGGGGACAACACGGACGTGGCGGGCTTTCGCCGGGCGGTCCGGGGCTTCCTCGGCCGGGATCCGAAAGGGGCCCGCGTGCTTCTTCTCGGAGCGGGCGGCGCCGCCCGGGCCGCGCTGCTCGGCCTGGTGGAGGGTGGCGTCGACGAGGTGCTCGTGTACAATCGCACGCAGGAGCGGGCCCGCGCGATCGCACGGCGGATCGGCGGAGACCGCGCCCGGGTCGCCGCCTCGCTGCGGGCCCTGGAGGGCGAGGACTTCGATCTCGTCGTCAACGCGACCCGCCTGGGCCTGGAGCCGTCCGACCCCACGCCGCTCGATCTCGCCGTCCTCCAGCGTGCCGGGGCGGCGATGGACGTCGTATACGGGCGGCACGTCACCGCCTTCGTCGCGTCGGCGAAGGCGGCGGGCGTCCGCGCCACGGACGGACTGGAGATGCTCGTACAGCAGGGCGCGGCCTCGTTCGAGCGGTGGTGGGGGACGGACGCACCGATCGACGACATGCGCCGTGCGATCGAGGCCGTCGCGGTCGCCTGAGGCCCTCCGACGCGGGCTCGCGGCGGCCGCCGATCTCCTCCTTCCCGGGGGGTGCGCGGCGTGTGGGGGCTGGATTCCCGCAGCTCCGACCCGGCGGTGGGTCTGCGACCGCTGCGCGACGCGCCTCGCCGACGCTCCGTGGCCCCGGTGTCCGCGTTGCCACCATCCGCGGGGGACCGGCCGGAGCCCGACCGAAGACTGTCTCCACTGCCGCACCTGGCCCGCCGCGCTCGCCCGGGCCCGATACGCGGTCGTCCTCCGCCCCCCCGCGACGCGCCTCGTGTACGGGCTGAAGTACGAGGGGTGGGCGGGGCTGGCCGAGCTGATGGGCGATCGGATGGCGGCCGTGCTGGCGTCCGACGCCGGGCCGTTCGGCTCCTGGGCTCGGGGGGAGACGGAGTGGCGGGACGAAGCCGGCATGCGCGCGACGCGGCCGCCCGAGCGGATCCTCGTGCCCGTG
>JANQLR010000068.1 GCA_028280525.1 Longimicrobiales bacterium | reverse complement strand
CCAGACCGTCTGGGGGTGGTCGACCTGGCCCGCGGTCGGCGGGGGGATCCTCTTCGCCTCGCTCTCCCTCGGTCTCCTGACCTGGCTCGGCCTCACGGTCCTTCGCATTCGCGGGGGCGTCCGACGCCTCCTCGCCCGCGCCGCCCTCCTCCTCGGAGTCGCCTACGCAGGCTACGGTCTCGTCTACGTCACCGCCCGGAACACGAAGGGCGCCGAGGTGCGCGCGGAGTATCGGGCGCTGCACCCCCTCCTCCGGCTCGCCTCGACCACCCTCTTCCTGGTCGACTCGGATGCGGTCGTGACCGACGCCTCCCGCACCCCGGAGGACTACCGGGCGATGGGCCTCGAGCCCGTGGAGGCGTCGCTGCACTTCGTGCAGCCCTCCGGCTACGTCCACGCCCTCGACCTTCGGACGAATGGACGCCCGGAGTGGCGAAACCGCTTGGTCGCCCTCGGCTTTCGGGCGATGGGGTTTCGGACCCTTCGCCACGTCGGCACCGCGGACCACCTGCACATCTCGCTGCCCACGGGGTGAGGGCAGCGTCCATCCTGATTGACACCCCTCCGGGCCCAATCTAGCTTCTCACAAAGGATGCATCAGCGAAGGCCCGCGCCCCCCGAGGACGCGGGCTTTCGTCGTTTGGGCAGGGGATCTTCCCGAGGATCCGTCCCTCCCCGACCGCGCACTCGGGACCGTCGGGTGCGACCTCTCTTCGAATGGAGTGATCAGCGCAGTCATGGCCGATTCCGGGCAGTGCAGCGTCGTCGTCGGATGTCAGTGGGGCGACGAGGGCAAGGGGAAGATCGTGGACGTCCTCGCGGACGGCGCCGACATCGTGGCCCGCTACCAGGGCGGGGCGAATGCCGGCCACACCGTGCACGTGGGGGAGGCCGAGTTCATCCTCCATCAGATCCCCTCCGGCGTCCTGCACGAGGGCAAGCGCTGCCTCCTCGGGAACGGGGTCGTCCTGGACGCGATCCAGTTCTTCGAGGAGTACGACGGCCTCGCGGAGCGAGGGATCGACCTGAAGGGCCGCGTCGGGGTCAGCGACCGAGCTCACCTCCTCATGCCCTACCACCGCGTTCTCGACAAGGCCGAGGAGAGCTCGAAGCGCGACTCGGACAAGATCGGCACGACGGGTCGCGGGATCGGACCGGCGTACCAGGAGAAGGCGGGTCGCCGCGGGATCCGGGTGGCGGATGTCGGAAACGCCGCGCGCTTCGAGAAGCTCGTCGCCGATGGGGTCGAGCGAGCGCACGCCTGGCTGGACCGCCTCGGCCAGAAGGACGATGGAACGCTGGACGCCGCGATGGAGCGGATGATGGCGCTCCGGGACCGACTCCTGGGCGTCGCCGCCGACACCGGGTGGGAGATTACCCGCGCCCTCGACGCCGGGAAGAAGGTCCTCCTGGAGGGGGCCCAGGGGACCGCGCTCGACCTCGACCACGGGACGTACCCCTTCGTGACCTCCTCGAACACGACGGCAGCGGGTGCCTGCACCGGCGTGGGGATCGGCCCGACCCGGATCGACGAGGTCTACGGGGTGGTGAAGGCGTACACCACCCGCGTCGGGACGGGCCCCCTTCCCACCGGCTTCGATCCCGAGATGGACGAGAAGATGCGGAAGCTCGGAGGCGAGTTCGGGGCCACGACCGGGCGCCCCCGTCGCTGCGGGTGGTTCGACGCCGTCCTGGCGCGCTACGCCGCACGTGTGAACGGACTTACGGGGCTTGCCGTGACCAAGCTCGACGTCCTCGACACCCTCCCCGAGATCGGGCTTGGCCTCGAGTACTGCACCGAGGACGGCGGCTGCACCCGAGAGTTCCCGGCGGACACCTTCATGCTCGGCAAGGTCGAGCCCCGCTTCGAGACGATGCCGGGGTGGCAGGAGGACACGACCGGGTGCCGGACGCTGGAGGAGCTGCCGAAGAACGCCCGCGCCTACCTGGACCGGATCCAGGAGCTCACCGAGACGCCGATCAGGATGGTCAGCGTGGGGACTCGTCGCTCGCAGATCATCTTCGTGGACTGAGGCCCGGCCTCGCGGCTCGAATCCGCGGATATCCTACTTAAGGAAACTTCTAAAGCCTCCATAGGGAGCGACCGAAACCCCCTCCGTAGCGCGCACCACGACGGTGCGCCGGATCAACTGCGGAGGAAGGAATGTTCGGTCGGATTCGGTTCGCGTGGGTCGCCGCCCTCGCACTCGCGTTCGGGGCTTCGGGTGTCGAGGCCCAGAGCGATCTCATCACCTACGGCTACTTCGCCTCGCGCTGGGAGAAGGTCTTCGACGAGCCGTCGCTCGTGAACGGGGAGGTGTTCACCGAATCGCCGCCCGCGGAATTCTCCCAGCCCTTCTTTCACATCATGATGCAGCAGAACCTGGGGAACCGGTTCCGCATGTTCATGAACCTCGCGGGACCGGACGCCCAGACGGTCGAAGTCCGAAACGTGTGGGGCGAGTACTCCTTCGACCGGAAGCTCGCGATCCGGTTCGGGCCGCAGTATCGGAAGTTCGGTCTGTACAACGAGATCCTCGACGCCGTCCCGACCTACTACGGGATCGAGGCGCCGGAGATGTTCGACAACGACCACCTCATGATCTCGCGGACGACGACCTTCACGGTCCTCGGGTCCGTCGCGCTGGGTGGCGGGCAGCTCGAGTACGCCCTCTCCACCGACAACGGGGAAGGGGACATCTTCCCCGGGTCCTTCCCGGTCGGGTGGGACGTCCGCTACCGCTTCGGCTCGGGCGCCTACATCGTGGGTGCCTCCGGGTACACCTCCGGCGGAACGACCAACTCCGGCACCGCTCTCGGTGCGGGTCCGTCCGACAACGGCGTCCTTCCCTGGATGGCGGCCGACTCGTTCAACGTCGTCAACGTCTTCGGTCAGGCCGAGGTCGGCGCGCTGACGCTCCAGGCGGAGTACGCCCGCGCGGACCACGAGGCCGAGCGCGACGTCGACGCGGTCCTGAGCGTCCTCGCCAACGCCGACGTCAACACGGCGCAGCGGGCCCGCTTCCTGGTCAACCCGGCCGTCGGGGCGATCGCAAGCAATGTGAACACCGTCGGCGACTACGAGGTCGAGACCTTCTACTTCCGAAGCGGCTACTCCTTCGAGACCGGCATCGGCGAGGTCGCCCCGTACGTCCAGTGGGACTGGTACTCGAACCCGGAGACCATCCGGTCCAAGACGTGGGGGGGGGACAACGAGGCCGGTGCCGCCGACGACGGCGAGTTCACCAAGGCCACCCTCGGACTCGTCTTCCGACCCATCCCTTCGGTCGCGGTCAAGCTCGACGGAAGCCAGCACGCATTCGTTCTGGGCGGCGAAGACGTCTCGTACAACGAGATCCGCTTCGACGTCTCCTACACCTTCGGATTCTGAGTTCAGGAGTCGATTCGATGTACAGCACGCACACGCGGCGTCCCATGGCTCGGCTCTCGGGCATCGTGGTCTTCGCGCTCGCCCTCCTCTTCGCGGGAGCCGGGCAGGCGTCGGCGCAGATCAGCATCGTGGTCGGCGCGGGGTCGTCGCAGACCGCCTCCGAGTCCGACCTCGCGCAGATGTTCGGGGGGTCGCTCACCTCCTGGTCGAACGGGAGCCAGGTCCAGATCGTGGACCAGCCCGATTCGCCGGTCGGTCAGACCTTCTACGCGGACTTCGTCGGCCGCTCCGTCGGCCAGGTTCGGAAGGCGTTCACCGCACTCCTCCTCTCCGGGCAGGCTCAGCGGCCCGAGAAGGTCACGGACGACGCGGCGGTGAAGGCTGCGGTCGTCCGGAACCCGAACGCGGTCGGATACATCTCGTCCGCCGCCCTCGACGACACAGTCCGGGAGATCGCCCGGGTCGGCGGGTGACCGGAGCAGAGAGGAGGGAACACCGATGAGAAACTGGTCCATTGGACGGAAGCTCCAGGGCTCGATCCTCGCGATCGTGCTCGTGAACGGTCTCTTCACCGCCTTCTACTTCCCCGGTCGTCAGCAGCGCGAGATCGAGGCGGCGAACCGGGAGCGCCTGAGCGACCTCGCGCAGACCGTCGCGCTCGGCATCTCGATCGGGATGGACAGCGGCGACCTCGACGCGGTGCAGCGATCGATGGACTACGCCAAGGCCGAGACGGAGCTGCGGTTCGTCTACCTGGAGTCGGAGGGCGAGAAGCTGTCCTCCTTCCCGGAGGGCGTGGAACTGTCCGACGAACTCTTCGCGGTCGACTCGTTGATGATCGACGAGGCGCCGGTCGAGGCGCTGGACGGACGGATCGTCCTGGCC
Source organism: Longimicrobiales bacterium (assembly GCA_028280525.1). Classification (GTDB taxonomy): domain Bacteria; phylum Gemmatimonadota; class Gemmatimonadetes; order Longimicrobiales; family Gaopeijiaceae; genus Gaopeijia. Next base: position 8,408 of record JANQLR010000068.1, on the reverse strand, counting down.
TTCCACACCGGGCGGATGCGCGCACAGATCACCCGGGCGCGGATCAGCGCGCTCGCGGTGGCGGGCTTCATCCTGGTCGTGGGGATCCTCTTCGCCTGGTGGCTCGGTCGCGACCTGGCGGGTCCAATCCGGGATTCGGTTCGGAAGATCCGTGCCCTCGCCGATGGGGATCTGACCCCGGTCGAGACGCTGGATCGGACCGACGAGGTCGGCGAGATGAACGCCGCCCTGGCACGCGCCATCGACGGGATCCGCACGGCGCTCCAGCTCGAACAGGTAGACTGGGCGGAGGTCGCCCGGATGCGCCAGCGGGAGGAGGAGCGACACGCGAGAGAGGCGGCGGAGGCCCGGGCGCGCCAGGAGGAGTCCGAGCGGCTCCAGCGTCAGGTCGACCGCGTCCTGGGGGTCGTCCGTACCGCGGCGGCCGGAGACCTGTCCGTATCCGTCTCCGTGGAGGGAGAGGGAGCGGTCGCCCAGATCGCCCGCGAACTCGAGACGCTCCTGGACGCCTTCCGCGACTCGGTCGGCCGGATGGGAGCCAGCGCGGGCACGGTGCGGGGTTCGACCGGGGAGCTCGCCTCCGTGGCCTCGCAGATCGGGGCGAGTGCGGAGCGGGCGCGGACGCAGTCCAGCGACGTCGCGGAGGCGACCGCGCGGGTGACCGAGAGTGTTCGGTCCGTCGCGGCCGCGACGGAGGAGCTGTCGGCCTCGGTACAGGAGATCTCGCGGAATGCCAACCACGCGGCCGACGTCGCCCGCGAGGCGGTGGACGAGGCTCGCGGCGCGGACGGGACCGTTCGATCACTCGGGGAGAGCTCGAAGGAGATCGGATCCGTCGTCGAGATGATTGCGACCATCGCCGAGCAGACGAACCTGCTCGCACTCAACGCCACCATCGAGGCGGCGAGGGCTGGAGACGCGGGCAAGGGGTTCGCGGTCGTCGCCCACGAGGTCAAGGACCTCGCTTCGAAGTCGGCCCGAGCCGCCGACGAGATCGCCGCCAAGATTTCCGCGATTCAGACGGACTCCGAGTCGGCTGCCGGGGCGCTCGAGCGGATCGGCGGGATCATCACCCGGATCGACGAGATTCAGTCCACGATCGCGGCGGCGGTCGAGGAGCAGCTCGCGACGACCCAGCACATCGGACAGGCGCTCGAAGGCGCCGCGGACGACACCGGCAGGATCGCGGACGGCGTGCAGGCGGTCGCCTCGATGGCGGGCGACACGGCGGAGGGGGTCGGCGCGGTTGCGCGGGCCACCGCGGAGCTCGATGGACTTTCTACCGAGCTCAACCAGCAGGTGGCTCGCTTCCGGACGGAATCGGCCGCCTGACCCCGGACGGACCCGCCCGACCTCGATCGGGACGAGGTGCCGGGCACGGTCGGACCGGAGGGGTCCCTGGAGGAGCGTCACCCCTCGATGTGGGTGGCGTCCCTCCCGGGTCAGCCGACCACCTTCGACGGTGCCTGATCGCTGTCGACGACCGCGCTGAGGTAGAGCGGGCCGTCCTTCCTCTTCTGCTGGACGCGCATCTTGTCGTAGAGCGCCTTCAGCAGGTCGCGTCGTGAGATCTGCCCCAGCATCTTGCCCGACCCGTCGACGACCGGCACCCGGCGGTACTTCTTCTGACCGAAGAAGGACACCAGCGTCAGGAGGGTCGTGTCCGGCGGGCAGGTCTCGACGTCGCGGGTCATCAGATCCTCGACGTTCTTCGGCGGCGTCCCGCTCATGGCGCTGTGGCTGATGTGATTCACACAGTCCAGCTCACTCATGATACCGACGAGCTTCCCCCCGGAGTCGAGCACCGGCGCACCGGAAATCTGGTTCTTCAGCAGGAGCTCCACCGCCTCCATGACGCTCATGTCCGGCCGAACCGTCACGAGCTGTGTGCGCATGATCTCGCGCGCCGTGGTCTTGTTGGGCATCGGTCCTTCCTCCGTCGTAGGGGTGAGATCGGTACCGGAGGGGCGGGCGATCGTTCCCTATCCGCGGGGGCGGCGGTGGGGCGGCATCCGGTGAGAACCCGGCGGAGCCCCCCGCACGGCGTGGGGAAGTCCGCTGCGAGCAGGCAGCGTGGGATGGAGGCTTCGTCGCATCCGCCCACCACATCCATTGGTCCGCGAGCCAGCGGGCAGGCCCCAGCCTGGGTTTCGCACCCTCCCCTCGGAACCCACGGCACCCCGCTCCCCGTATTCACCTGCGGTACCGAGGCGTGTAGGATTCGGCGCCCCCGGAGTGGCCGGGGGAGTCCGGTCGACGGTGGAGATCGATGTTCGACGAGCTGAGCAGCAAACTCGACGGCGTTCTGGGGAAGTTCCGGCAGCGGGGCGTCCTGAACGAGTCGATGATCAAGGAGGGACTCCGGGAGGTCCGGCGCGTCCTCCTGGAGGCAGACGTCAACTTCAAGGTGACCCGGGAGTTCTTGGGACGCGTGCAGGAGCGGGCGCTCGGCGAGGACGTCGTCAAGGCGGTCAAGCCGGGTCAGCAGATCGTCAAGATCGTCCACGACGAGCTCGCCGCCCTGATGGGCGAGGGGCGCGCGACGATCGCGTGGAGTTCGAAGCCGCCGACGGTGATCATGGTCGTCGGCCTGCAGGGGGCTGGTAAGACGACCTCCGCCGCGAAGCTCGCCTACCGCTTCGACCGCGACGGCCGGAAGCCGATGCTCGCCGCCTGCGACCTGCAGCGCCCCGCCGCGATCGAGCAGCTGAGGACGCTCGGGGGACAGATCGACATCCCCGTCGTCGCCGGAGAGTTCGGTGGAGACCCCGTTCCGACGGCGAAGGCGGCCATCGAAGAGGCTCGCGCCGCCGGCCGCAACACCCTGATCGTCGATACGGCCGGTCGTCTTCAGATCGACGACACGCTGATGGATGAGCTCCGTCGGATGAAGGAGGCCCTTCAGCCGCACGAGATCCTCCTCGTGGCCGACGCGATGACCGGTCAGGAGGCGGTGCGCATCGCCGAAGGGTTCGACTCCGCACTCGACATCACCGGCGTGGTGATGACGAAGATGGATGGCGATGCTCGGGGTGGGGCCGCGCTCTCGATCCGCGGGGTCACGGGCAAGCCGATCAAGTTCATCGGGACGGGGGAGAGCGTCCGCGACCTGGACACGGCGGACCCCGAGCGGCTCGCGGGCCGGATCCTCCAGATGGGCGACGTCATCGGCCTCGTCGAGCGCGCCCAGGCGATGGACCAGGAGGAACAGGCCAAGCTCGAGCAGAAGGTGCTCGGAAAGGGGAAGTTCACCCTCGAGGACTTCCTCACCGCGATGCGCCAGGTGCAGAAGATGGGACCGCTGGATCAGCTCCTGAAGCTGATTCCCGGCGCGGGGCGACTGAAGATCCCCGCCGCGAACATGGATCCGAAGCGGATGAAGCACGTCGAGGCCATCATCCTCTCGATGACGCCTGCGGAACGGCAGAATCCCAAGCTGATCAATGGATCGCGCCGGGCGCGCATCGCGAAGGGGTCCGGCCGGCCGGTCGCCGAGGTGAACCGTCTCCTGAAGCAGTTCAAGGAGATGCAGCAGTTCATGAAGCGGATGAAGGGGATGATGGGCGGCGGGATGGGGATGGGTGGGTTGCCCTTCGGTCGGTAGCTCCGCCTGCCCCCGGTTGTAGCGGTTGGGGGCTTTCTCTATCTTCTCAAGCTGTCCCCGATCCGTACGACGGGGACGATCCGCCGTGAATTCGTCCGAGCACCGCGCCCCATGGGGGGGCTGCCGCGCCCGGAAGACCTGGAAGATGTCGAGAATGGCCGTTCGCATTCGCCTCAAGCGCATGGGTCGCAAGAAGGCCCCGCACTACCGCGTCGTCGTCGCCGACGCCAACTCCCCGCGGGACGGGCGTTTCGTGGAGACGCTCGGCTACTACAAGCCGCTCAGCCAGCCCGCGAGGCTCGTGCTCGATCTCGAGCGCGTCGACTACTGGATCGGTCAGGGAGCCTCGGCGTCGAACACCGTGTCGACGCTGATCGACAAGGCGCGCACCGGTGGCGACGATACCGTCGCACTCGGTGAGGAGGACGCGGAGGCGAAGAAGAAGAAGGCCGCCGACGCCCTCGCCGCCCGCCAGGCGGAGAAGAAGAAGGCCGAGGAGGAGGCCGCTGCTGCGAAGGCCGCCGAGGAGGCCGCTGCGGCCGAGGCCAAGGCTGCCGAAGAGGCCGCCGCCGAGGCGAAGGCTGCGGAGGAGTCCGCGGCCGAGGGTGATGCCGCTGCAGAGGCAGAGGAAGCTCCCGCGGCCGAGGCGGATGAGGCCCCGGCAGCCGAGGCCGAAGAGGCTCCCGCCGAGGAGGCTGCGGCCGAGGAGACCGGCGACGAGGACGAGGCCGAGAAGGCCGACTGACCGCTCCGTCACGATGGTTCGTCCCGAACCGACCCACCTGGTGGTGGGGTACATCGCGAAGGCGCACGGTACGCAGGGCGAGGTCTACGTCCACGCGCTCACGGACCACCCCGAGGAGAGCTTCTCTCCCGGGGTGGTTCTGTTGTCGGGAGGGGAGCACGACCCGGAGCCCGACTGGGACCGACCTCCGCTGCGGATCGTCGAGGTGCGACCCTTCCGGGACGGCGTCCTCGCCCTCTTCGGCGGGATCCGAGACCGGAACGACGCCGAGGCGCTGTGCGGGCTCTACCTCCACCGCGCCCTCGACGACCTCGAGCCCCTCGCCGAGGGGGAGGTCTTCTATCACCAGCTCGTCGGACTGCGCGTGCGAACCACCACGGGTGCGGAGGTCGGAGAGGTCGCCGAGGTCTACGAGCTGAGTCCGTCCGACCTGATCGAGGTTCGGACACCGACCGGGTCGGTACTCTTCCCGTTCAACCGCACCGTCGTCCCGCACGTGGACGTGGAGGGGGGATGGCTGGAGGTGGACCCGCCGGAGGGGCTGCTGGAGCTGGGGGGCGCGACCGGGGTGGGGGACCCCGAGGCCGCGGGCGCACAGGCCGCCACCGAGGACGCGCCCGGCCGGGCGCCCGGGACGATGTCCGAGGATGCGTCGCGAGAGGCACCCGGAGACCCCACGGCATGATCCGCATCCACATCGTCTCGATCTTCCCCGACTTCTTCCGTGGGCCGCTCGGGCTCTCCATCCCGAAGCGGGCCGCCGAGGCGGGGCTCGTCGAGTATGACCTCATCGACCTGCGCGACTACACGCACGACCGCTATCGGACCGTCGACGACGAGCCGTACGGCGGAGGCGCCGGGATGGTCATGAAGCCGGAGCCCTTCTTCGAGGCGGTCGACGAGCTGAAGTCGCCCGGCCCGATCGTCCTCCTCTCGGCCCGCGGGCGCCGCTTCACGCACGACGACGCGGTCCGCTTCGCCGTCGGGTCGGATCTGACCCTCCTCTGCGGGCACTACAAGGACGTCGACCAGCGGGTCGCCGACCACCTCGCGACCGACGAGATCTCCCTCGGTGATTTCGTCGTGTCCGGCGGCGAGGTCGGCGCCCTCGCAATTGCGGATGCCGTCGTCCGGCTCCTGCCCGGGGCGCTCGGAGACCACGACGCCGCGGCAACCGACTCCTTCTACGAGGCCGGGAAGGTCAGCGCGCCGTCGTACACGCGACCCGCCGAGTATCGGGGGCACGCCGTCCCCGAGGTGCTCCGAAGCGGCGACCACGCCCGCATCGAGGCGTGGCGGGCCGCCGAGTCGGAGCGACGGAGTCGGGAGCGGGGCGGGGAGTAGATCGGTCGGGTCTCAGTACCAGAAGGAGATCACGAGGCCGGATCGGAAGGAGAAGACCCTGAACTCGTGGAGGCTCGGGACCGAGGAGAAACGGATCTCGTCTCCGAACCAGTGCTCCCACCCGAGGCCGATCCCGGTCGTGCCCGATACGCTCATCGACTCGAGGGGGAACCACTCGGCTCCCAGCGCGGCGACCACCGAGGATCCCACGCGACGATCGTCGAGCGCCGAGTTGCTCCGTCGATAGGTGAACTCGCCGTCGAGGGCGAGGAAGGGGACGACGGGCGCCGACAGGTCCCCTCGGAACCAGCGGTACTCGCCGCTCAGCGAGACGGCACGTCCCTGAGCGTCCACGGCCTCCTCCCGCACTACCTCGCTGAGGGATGCCCAGACGTCGACGATGAGGCTGCGGTTGTCCTCCAGCATCCAACGGAAGCCGAGGCCCGCACCGCCGCCCGAGGGCAGCGCGAAGTGAATGGCGCGGTCGCCCGCGGCAGGGAGTGAAGACTGTGCGTGCAGGGGACCGCCGAGTACTGCGGTCAGGGACAGCCCGAGGAGTGCGACGAGGCTTCGTCGATTCATGAGCGGCTCCGCGTTGTCGAAAGGGGAGGCGGTCAGGTGAGCAGGTCACCGATGGACCGCGCGCAGCTCGGAGGTCAGTACCAGAGCGAAATCCGGAGGTCCGACCGGAAGGCCCTGAGCTCCAGGCTGTCGACATCACGGAAGGGTGCGAAGCGCTCGTCGTCGGCTCGCTCCCGGAACCAGGACACACCGAACCCGGTCGATCCCGCGATGCTGATCGCCTCGAGCGGGAACCACTCTACGCCGACGAAGGCGGAGGCTCCGAGTTCGTACCGGGTGAGATCCTCGCTGAACGAAGGGGCTCCGCGGCCGTCGGTCGTCGAGTAGCCGAGTCGACCGTCGATCCCGATGAAGGGAACGACCGGTCCGTCCTGGTCGCCGCGGTACCACCGGACGTTCGGGCTCACGACGACGGAGAAGTCGGTCTCATCCTCGTCGTCCTCGTCCTCGAAGGAGCGGAACACCCCGTCCAACTCCACGTCCAGCCCGAAGTTGCGCGTCTCGGTCTGCATCCACCGGAGCCCGAAGCCCGCTCCACCCCCGCTCGGGAGGCCGAAGGTGATCGCACGATCGCCGGCCTCGGGAAGGACCGACTGCGCCGAGGCGGAGTCCGGAGCCAGCAGGGCGAAGGAGAAGGCGAGAAGGAGCGAGAGAAAGCGCCGCATGGAAGAATCCGGATCGGAGGTGATCGAGCATTTTGACGATACGGTAACGGGAAGGCTGTTGGTTAGTAAGTGTCATGGTTTCGAGGGGTTGTCCGACGCGTCTACGCGGCTGCCGCGGGGCCGGCTGGGCTGGTTGGCGGGGCGTGATACACCCCTTCACGCCATCGCTCCCAGTCATTACTTTTGGAGTCTGAATATCATCCGGACCCCGCCCTCGGGGCGCCGTTCAGAAGAGGGAATCATGGCCGATCTGCTTCAGGACATCGTGAAGGACCAGCTCCGCGAGGAGACTCCGGAGTTCGCCCCGGGCGACACCGTTCGCGTGAACTACCGGATTCGCGAGGGCAACAAGGAGCGTATCCAGGCCTTCGAGGGCGTCTGCATCAAGCGCCGCGGGGGAGGAGTCGCCGAGACCTTCACGGTCCGGAAGATCTCCTCCGGGATCGGCGTGGAGCGCGTCTTCCCCCTCCACGCCCCGACGGTCGAGGGAATCGAGGTCGTGCGCCGCGGACGCGTCCGCCGCGCCAAGCTCTACTACCTGCGCAACCTGCGCGGGAAGGCGGCCCGGATCCCGGAGCGTCGCACCACGAAGTGACGGCGCCCGGCTGAGGCCGGCATGCCCGACTCGGACGCTCGTGACGCACGGCTCCGGAGCCCCCTCGACTACGAGGAGCGGTTCTGGAGCCGTGGTCGTTTGCGGGTGGCGGGGGTCGACGAGGTGGGCCGGGGACCGCTCGCGGGCCCGGTCGTGGCGTGCGCGGTCGTCCTCCCACGCGGCGTGCACATCGAGGGGGCGACCGACTCGAAGCGTCTGACCGCCCCGGAGCGCGAGAGGCTCAGCTCGAAGATCCGCGCGTCGGGGGCGGCGATCGGCATCGGGGAGGCCTCTCCGGCGGAGATCGACGCCCGCAACATCCTGAATGCGACGGCGCTCGCGATGCGGCGGGCGTTGGATCAGGTGGCGCCCGTCGACCAGCTGGTCGTCGATGGGCTGCCGATGAAGGCACTCGGGCGGGAGCACGACGCGGTCGTCGGGGGCGATCTCCACGTGCACTCCATCGCCTGCGCGTCGATCGTCGCGAAGGTCTACCGGGACGACCTGATGCGGCGGCTGGCGGAGGAGCACCCCGAGTACGGGTGGGAGTCGAACGCGGGGTACGGCACCCGGCACCACCGCGACGCGATCGCGCACTACGGGGAAACGCCTCACCACCGGCGGACCTTCCTCGGACTCCAGTACGACCTCTTCTAGCGCCGGCCACCGGAATGCGAGGAGGGCCCCGGCGTCGAAGCTCGGGACTCCGCCCGCCCGCAGGGTGGCAGCGGGAATCCCCGCGTCCACGGCCTACCGCCGTGTGCGCCCATTCCGCGGGGTGTACGAGCGGGCCAGGCGAGGTAGCTTTCGGGCGAGCCGATAGCTCAGCTGGTAGAGCAACGGACTTTTAATCCGTAGGTCCCGGGTTCGAGC
>JANQLR010000051.1 GCA_028280525.1 Longimicrobiales bacterium | reverse complement strand
AGCGCCATGGTCACCACCCGGACCTGCGCGGGGGCCGTCCTGCGTCGTGCCCTCGCCGAGCCGCGGGGGCCGACACCCTCAGTTCCAGCGCGCCCGCCGCTCGGTGTGCGCGCGCCGGTCGTGGTTCCTGCGATCCCCGGTCCTCCGTTCCATTCGGCCGCGGCGCTCGTCGAGGCTTCGGCGGGGCTCGCCGCTGCGCCGGTCGGACTTCCGTCGCTCGGGTCCGTCGACGTCGAGCTCGAGCTGCCGGCGGTTCCGGATGCGGCGACCGATTCCCTCCCTGCGCTCCTCGCCTTCGCGGCGCTCGTCGCTACGACGCTCGTCGCCGCGGCGGTCCGAACTCCGCCGGTCGGAGGGAGAGCGGGGCTGCGTGGATGCGAACACGTGGGGTCGGGGTCGGGATGGAGAGGGTGGAGCGGTGCAGTTTAGGCGTCGCCCACGATCCCGTCCAGATCGGGCCCGGGCTCGCCGGAGGACCCGACCATCTGCTCCGCCCGGCGACGCCGACTGGCCTCCTCCAGCGTCTCCCACATCCGGGGAGCTCGCGCGCTGACGTCGTCGAGATCGCTCCGGCGCAGCTCGTAGAGCGCGCAGGGGGTGACGGCCCGACAGGTGGCCGTCCGAGTGCCTCCGCCCACCAGGAGCGCCATCTCGCCGAAAAAGTCGCCGGCCATGAGGGTCGCAAGATCCCGCGAGAGCCCGCCGTCCTGTCGGGAGACGCGCACGACGCCGCGCGCCACCAGATAGAGGGAGTCGCCGGTGGTGCCCTGCCGCACGATCATCTCGCCCGACGGAGCCGTGCGACGCCGCAGCTTCGAGAGGACCACCTCGAACTCGGCCTCGGGCAGCCCCTCGAAGAAGGGCACCTTCCGGAGGAGCTCCCGGGGATCGATCCGCAGCTTGGAGGTCTCGCTCGACCGTAGACGACGGAGCTCGGTCGCGAGGTCGTCCAGCATCCGCTCCGCGACCCCGGGGGGGAGGATCCCCGACCGGGATCGCTCCTCGATCGCATCGCGTTCGGCGTGAAGAACCAACCGCTCCGCCAGGGAGTCCTGCGCCGCGGCGACGAACTCGGGGAACTGCTCGGCGGTCTGGTCCAGTCGGGACCGGGCACTCTCCTGCCAGTACTGGTAGTGCGCGGCGACCTCGTGAATGATCTCCGGAAGCGTGGCGTGGGACTGGTCGAGTTCGCCGATCTGGTCGAGCGCCTCGCGGCTCCCGCGGGAGCGGGCCCAGGCGATCTCGTAGTCCTGCGCCGTCCGACTGGCCCGCAGCTTCTCGGTCAGCGGCCGGAGGCCCGGCAGGCCGTCGAGCAGTCGGAAGAGCGAGGTGTAGAGCCGCTCGCCGGTCGGAGGGTAGAGGGTGAACTCGGGGACGTGACCCTCGTGCCGGATCGCCTCGGTCTGCAGCTCGATCGAGTGTTCGAGCTTGCGGTACGAGCCCTCGGAGAGGTGTCCACGGGAGAACATGCGGTAGTAGAGGTCCTTCTCCGCGGCCAGGACCCGGAGATAGACGAGCCGGCGCTCCTCCTCGGGATCGAGCTCGCGCCGGTCACGGAGCCCGCCGAGTCGGGTGCGTAGATCGTCGAGTTCGTCCGCGCACCGTTCCTGCACCGACTCGGCCACCCTGGGGGAGAAGAGCCCTCCGGCGGAGAGCTCGGGCAGCTGGCCCAGCGTACGGCGCTTGGCGGCGATCAACGCCTCCACCCGCGCCACTCGGTCGGACATCGAGGGTTTGTCGAGCCCGAGCACCCGAACGAGCGGCTCCACCGTCAGCCCCTGCACGAGGAGAGTGAAGAGGACGGCGCCCATCGCGAGCGGGATGAAGAGTTCGTCGCGCTGCGGGATGGACTCGGGGAGGGAGAGCGCGATCGCGAGCGCGATGCCCCCGCGGAGCCCGCCCCACCACATGACGGTCTGGTACCGGCGATCGACCGGCTCCGACCCCGGTAGACGGCCGAGGAGCGGGACGAGACCGTAGATGGCGACGGCGCGCGCGAGGAGCATCGCGGGGACCGCGAGCGCCAGGATCCAACGGACGTCCCAGAGCGCCAGGAGGTCCACCCGCAGCCCGACCAGGAGGAAGATCATCGCGTTCGCGACGGCGGCCATGAATCCCCAGTAGCCCTCCAGCTGCACCGCGACGGAGGGGGAGATCTTCGTCTTGCCCCACCCGCCGAGGATGAGCCCGACCGCGAGCGCCGCCATGACCCCGGAGACCGGGAGGCGGGCATTCTGCTCGGCGACGATGAAGACGAGGTAGGCGAGGACGGTCGTGATCGAGATCTCGATGAAGGCGTCGGAATCGACGAAACCGAGAATGATCCCCCCGATGCGGGAGGCGACCCAGCCGAGAGCGAGCCCGCCGAGGAAGATCACGAAGAAGTCGGCGACCCCCTCGAGGAGGACTCCGGTGCTGACGGTCGCCCCGGCAATCAGGATCCCCTGGAGAATCCGGGAGGTCACGATCGCCGTGGCGTCGTTGAAGAGGCTCTCCCCCTCGACGAGGATCGAGAGACGCTTCGGGGCCCCGATCTGACGGAAGAGCGTGGTGACGCCCACGGGATCGGTCGCCGCCAGAATCGAGCCGAGCAGGAGGGCGGCCGGCCACGACAGCGCGATCCCGACGAGCGGCCCCGCGTAGTAGAGGAGGACCCCGCTCACCGCGGTCGAGACGATGAGGCCGGGAATGGCGAGGGTGAGGACGGGCCCTAGGTTTTCGCGCAGGTCCCGGGCATTCGTCTGGAAGGCCGACTCGAAGACGAGGATCGGCAGGAAGACGTAGAAGGCGACGTCCGGCGCGATGCGCAGCGCCGCCACGCTCCCCAGGACCGGCAGACCGAACCCGTCGACCGCGCGCAGCCCCATTCCGACGATCACGAGGGCGATCGGGAAGGGGACGCGACCGAGGCGCCGGGTCGCGGCGCGCGTGGCTGCGGCGATGAGGAGGAGACCGGCGATCGCCTCGACGAGAGGGATCACCTCCAGCACGTTCGGGGCTCCGCCGTCGGGCCGGGGAAGGTCACGTCATGGTGGTGCGAGGGGGGTGCGGACGGGTGCGAAATCCGCCTGCGACCGGCGGAAGATGCGGATCGTTCGAGCCCGGACGCAAGCACGCCCCCGGGCCTCGAATTCGACCCGGAGGCGCGGAGCTTCCGTACGGGGCGGGGCTGGACTCAGAAGCCGCCGCGCCGGCCTCCACGGGCGGAGCCGCGGGAGGAGCTGCGCCCTCCCCGCGAAACGGCACCGCGCGACGAGCTGCTCCGTCCCCCCCGGGAAACCGCACCGCGCGACGAGGTCCGACCGCCGCGTGAAACCGCTCCGCGGGAGGAGCTGCGGGCTCCGCGGGAGACGGTGCCGCGCGACGAGCTGCCTCCACCGCGCGATACCGCGCCGCGGGAGGAGCTGCCTCGGCTGCGGCTGACCGACCCGCGAGAGGAGGCGCCGACGTTCCCCCCACGAACCGCGCTGCTGGACGACGAGCCGCGGGCTCCGCGACTCACGGCTCCGCGCGAGGACGAGCCGCTGCTCCCGCGACTCACCGCCCCGCGCGAGGACGAGGTCCCCCGGCTGGGGGAGGCGACCCTGCGGGACGACGAACCCCCGCGGACCGTGACCACCTCGCTCGAGCCGTTCCTCACCTTCGGTCGCGCCGTTCCGGAGCGCGTGCTGGA
>JANQLR010000039.1 GCA_028280525.1 Longimicrobiales bacterium | reverse complement strand
GGCCCACGTCGCCTTCCCCGCACTCGATCCGAGCGGGGCCCCGGCCACGACCTCCGCCGCCACCCTCGCGCCGCTGCGTGCCGCCTTCGACGGCGTCGTCGGGACCCACGCGCTGATCATGGAGGGCGCCGGCGCCCCCGGCGAGGTCGAGGTCGCCGCGCTCGCAGCCGGAGTCGACCTCCTCCTCTACCCGCACGATCCGCTCGCCGCCATCGACGCCCTGGGCCGCGCGCTGTCCGAGGGCCGACTCGACCCGGCGCGACTCGACTCGGCTACCGCCCGGATCGACCGGCTGGTCGATCGGTTCGCCCGGGCGGCGGGCCCCCCGCCGAGCGCCGGAGACCACGGTCGCGCGGAGGCGTTCGTGGACCGCGTGGTCGCCGCCGCGGAGTCGCGCGCCGCCTCCATCGCGCCGGTGACGTGGACCGGGTCGGGCCGTCCCACCGTGCACCTGGTCACCGTCGACGACGACCGGGGCGGTCCCTATCCGCCCCCCTCCCGGGCCCCCTTCTCGACCGCGCTTCGGGAGGCCGGCGTCGAGGTGGTGGAAGAGTCGGCCCCGGAGGCTGGCCTCGACCCCCACTCGGGACACCCCGACCCGACCGAACGGAACGGCGACGTCCCGGTGTACCTCCTCGCCGTCTACGCCGAACCGCGCGCATGGAAGGGGCGGGCCGGCCTCTCCGCCCGAGCCCTCCAGGCCATCGAGTCCCAGGTCGCGCGTCGCCGGGACCCCCTCGAACGGTGCCTCCTCCTCACCTTCGGGGGAGAACGGATCGCCCGCGACGTGGCCTCGGTGCTGCAGCGGCTCTCGATCGAGGTCGAACACTGGGTCGTGGGGGGAGGGGAGGCGGTGATGCAGCGCGCCGCCGCCCGTCGCGTCGCCGGACGACTCGTCGCGTCGACCGGGGCGCCGGACCGGGCATGACTCCACTCGACGGGGCGATCGTCGCCCTCTACCTCGCCGTGACGCTCGCGGTCGGGATCGCCCTCGCCCGGCGCGCATCCGGCGGGCTGGAGGACTTCTTCGTGGGCGGTCGCCGACTTCCGTGGTGGCTGGCGGGAACCTCGATGGCGGCCACCACCTTCTCGATCGACACGCCGCTCTACGTCGCGGGCGTGGTCGGCACTCGGGGGATCGCGGGGAACTGGGAGTGGTGGAGCTTCGGCGTGGCCCACGTCGTCCTTCTGACCCTCTTCGCCCGCATGTGGCGCCGGGCGGGCGTCGTGACCGACAACGAGCTCTCCGAACTCCGCTACGGGGGGCGCACCGCGGCGATCCTGCGGGGCACGAAGGGCTTCCTCTTCGCGGTCGTCCTCGGTGCGGTCGGGATCGGACTCGCCATGCTGGCGATGGTGAAGGTGGTCGAGGCGCTGGAGATCCTCCCGAGCCTGGGGATCCAGACCGGACCGGATGGGCGCCTCTGGACGGTGGTCGGCGTCGCCGCCCTCGTCCTGATCTACGCCGGGGTCTCGGGTCTGTGGGGGGTCGTCGTCACCGACTTCGTTCAGTTCGTCCTCGGGCTCCTCGGCGCGATCGTCGTCGCCCTCTTCGCCGTCGGGCACCTCGGGGGGCTGGGTGAGCTCGTCACCCGGGCGGAGTCCGCCGTCGACTTCGACATCCTCGCCTTCACCCCGCTCGAAACCGGCGGGGGCGGCCTCTTCGGCCTCGCCTGGTCCGCGACGGCCGGGATCAGCGCCAGCACCTTCCTCGCCTACCTCCTCGTGCAGTGGTGGTCCTTCCGTCGCTCGGACGGGGGCGGGGAGTTCGTGCAGCGGCTCGCGGGGGCCCGCACCGAGGCCGAGGCCGAGAGGGCCGCGTGGCTCTTCAACCTCCTCCACTACGTCCTGCGCACCTGGCCCTGGGTCCTCGTCGCCCTCGCCGCCGTCGTCCTCTACCCCGGGCTGGAGGACCCGGAGCTCGGCTACCCGAGGCTGATGCTCGACTTCCTCCCGAGCGGACTCCTGGGGCTGGTTGTCGCCTCGCTGGTCGCCGCCTTCATGAGCACGGTGTCGACGCTCATCAACTGGAGCGCCTCGTACCTCACGCACGACGTGTACGCACGCTTCCTGCGACCGGCCGCCGGCCCGCGCGAACTCGTCGCCGCGGGCCGTCTCGCATCGGTCCTGATCACCGCGCTGGGAGCGATCGCCGCCTTCCAGGCCGAGAACGTGACGACGCTCTTCCGCCTGATCATCGCGATGGGCACCGGGCCCGGTGCCGTTCTCCTCCTCCGCTGGTTCTGGTGGAGGGTGAATGCAGCCGCGGAGCTCGCCGCGATGGTCGCCGGCTTCGCGATCGGCTTCGGCACCTCGGTCGTGCCCTGGATCCAGATTCCCGACTTCGGACTCCGCCTGACAGTGACGACGCTGGCCTCGGCGGCGGTCTGGCTCCCGGCGCTCTGGATCGCCGGACCGGAGTCGCCGGATACCCTCGACGCCTTCTACCGGAGGGTGAGGCCGGGCGGCCCCGGGTGGCGGGCGGTACGTGAGCGGACCGGCGGCGGAGCCGAGCGCCCGCTCCGCGACGATCTGCTCCGGACGGCCGCCGGGTGCGCCCTCCTCTTCGGCGCGATGTTCGCGGCGGGAGGAGCGCTGCTGCTGCGTCCGGGTGTGGCGGTCGCGAGCGCGCTGCTGGCGGGCGCCGGTGTGATGGCGCTGCGTCGCCTCCGGCCGCGTCCCG
>JANQLR010000035.1 GCA_028280525.1 Longimicrobiales bacterium | reverse complement strand
TCGATCCCGGGCGCATGGTGCCGGATCTCCACGATCCGGTCCGAGTCCGGGAAGGGGAGCGGCTGAATCACCACCCCGTTCACCACCGAGAAGATCGCCACCGTCGCCCCGATCCCCAGACCGAGCGTCAGCGTGGCGATCGCCATGAAGCCCGGCCGCCGCACCAGCGCACGGAAGGCCACCCGCAGATCCCGAATCCACATCATCGCCCTCTCTCCCCACCCCAAGGTTCCGCGCAGCGATCTCGTTCGCTGCCACTCGTATCCACCTCGTGCCGCACGCCGTTCGCGCGGGATCGCGACCGCCAGATCCCCAAGCAGGCGAAGCCCGACGAGCAGCGCGCCCGCCCGTCCCCGCTCCCTCCGCGCCGACTCCACCAGTCGGCGTGCGTCCTCCCACATCCACGCCCCCGCCGACTCGCGGATCTCGACCGGGAGTGCGCGCAGGAGGAGTGCGTAGAGGCGCAGCGTCATCCGTTCCCCGTCAGGCCTGAGCCGCCCGAACCGCGTCGACCAGCGACTGCAGACGGTCCGCCTCGATCCGGAGCAGCTCGCGGCCGCGGGCCGTCAGCGTGTGGTACCGGCGTCGCTGATCGTCGTCCGGATCCGCCTCGCCCTCCAGCGGCTCGATCAGCTCCAGGGCGACCATCTCCCGGACCGCGCCGTAGAGCGTCGCCGGCCACAGCCGGACCCGCCCTCTCGTCCGCGCCTCCACCTCCTCCCGGATCGCGAAGCCGTGGCGCGGTTCGTCGGCGAGGGCCAGCAGGATGTGGAACCACGCCGGCTTCAGCGGCGGGAGCTCCTCGACGTCCGGGAGCTCGGTGCCTGTCGTCGGCTCCAGGATCTTCGGGTCCTTCTTCGAACGGGTCATGTGGACTCCCACTGTCCAGTTGCCTTCATCTCGGTACGTCCGTCTTCGGCGTACCGCATCACGTCCGCGCCACCACATCGCGTCGGCCCTCGGGCCACTCCGCCACGTCTGCCTTCAGCACACCACGTCCGCCTTCGGTACCCACGGAATCTCAGTACGGAATCATATCGGTATGGTTTCATACTGGTCCAGGGATGACTCGCCCGAGGCGACGTGGCGGGCCATCTTCGGCGCGCCGATCTCTCGACGTGCGAGTCCCGCCCGCCCCCTCACCAGCCCCGCTCCCTCCACCCCCGCTCTCCCCGTGCCCGACGCCCCCCTCGTCACCAACGACGCCGTCGTCCTCGGCCTCCTGGCCGCCCTCCTCGGGCTCGTCTTCTACACCGAGCAGAGCGAGCATCCCTTCTGGGTGCGCTTCTACCGATGGGTGCCCGGGCTGCTGCTCTGCTACTTCCTGCCGTCGCTCCTCAACTCCTTCGGGATCGTCGATCCCGAGGAGTCTCGGCTCTACTTCGTCTCGTCGCGCTACCTCCTTCCCGCGACGCTCGTCCTCCTCACCCTGTCGGTCGATCTCCAGTCGATCCTCCGCCTCGGGTGGAAGGCGCTCGCCATGTTCTTCACTGGGACGATCGGGGTGGTCGCCGGCGGACCGATCGCGCTCCTCATCATCGGGACGATCAGCCCCGAGACGGTGGGAGGAGACGGCCCCGACGCCGTCTGGCGCGGACTCACGACGGTGGCCGGGAGCTGGATCGGAGGAGGGGCGAACCAGACCGCCATGAAGGAGGTCTTCGAGGTCGGGGACGCCCTCTTCAGCCAGATGATCGCCATCGACATCATCTGGGCGAACCTCTGGATGGCGATCCTCCTCTTCCTCGCCGGACAGGCCGACATCATCGACCGGCGGAGCGGTGCCGATACCCGAGCGATCGAGGATCTCAAGCGGCGGGTCGAGGAGTTCCAAGCCAAGACTCGGCGTCCCCTGACCCTGCCTGACCTCATGCTCGTCGTCGCGGTCGGCTTCGGCGCGACCGGGGTCGCGCACGCGCTGGGCGGTGGGATCGCCGAGTGGATCGGGACGAATGCCCCCGCGCTCGAGCGGCTCTCGCTGACCAGCACCTTCTTCTGGATCGTCGTCATCGCGACCACCCTCGGACTCGCCCTCTCCTTTACGCCGGCGAGGAACCTCGAGGGCGCCGGCGCGTCCAAGCTCGGGTCCGGGATGCTGTACATCCTCATCGCCTCGATCGGCCTCGGCATGGACGTCACCGCCATCGTCCGGAATCCCGGCCTCTTCGCGGTGGGCGGGATCTGGATCGCCGTGCACGCCGGCCTGCTCCTGCTCATGGCGCGGATCCTCCGGGTGCCCCTCTTCTACATGGCGGTCGGGAGCCAGGCGAACGTCGGCGGGGCTGCGTCCGCGCCCGTCGTCGCCTCCGCCTTCCACCCCAGCCTCGCGCCCGCCGGCGTGCTGCTGGCCGTGCTCGGGTACGCCGTCGGGACGTATGCCGCCTGGATCTGCGGGCTGATCATGCAGGCGGTCGCGGTGGGCTGAGGGCGGACACCCCGCTCCCGGCCGCACGCTCGAAAGGTGCGGCGAGGTCGCGGCACCCGGTCGGGCGCCTTCGGAACGCAGCCTCAGCGGGCGCGGTCCGGTCGCGCATCCTGAAGGCGCCGTCGGAACGCAGCTTCAGAGGGCAGTCAGGCCGCGGGGGCAGCGAGTGCAGCTGCATCGGGGCACCTGCGGACACCGCCCGACCTCGGCCCCCGCGGGCATCACCAGGTCGCGTGCCGAGCGGGTCCCGCCCATTCGCGAAGCCCGGAGGCGCAGTCCCATCGCGGCCAGCAGGGGGAGCAAGGTCACGCGGCCGCGGCGGGCCGCCGGATCGCGACGAGTTCGGGGGAGGTCGGGCGGGGGCGACGGATGTCTCCGATGCGAGGACGGGCAGGCGAGGTCCCTCGGGCGCAGCTCGAGAGCCACGTTGGGTCACGACCTCCCGCCGTCGCCCGAGACCCGTTCGCACATCCCCTCGCCCGCCGAGTCCCATGACCATCGTAAGGAAGCGTCGCCCCACCGCCACCCGCCGCACCTCGAATCGAGTGACCCCGCAGACTCTGGCTGCACTCCTCTCCCGCGTCTCCACCGAGATGGCGACCCGGGGCATGAGTCACCGGACCGAGGAGCAGTACCTCCACTGGGTGAAGCGGTACATCCGGTGGGCCGACGGCATGCATCCCACCCGTCTCGGCGTGACCGATCTCAACCGGTTCCTCGAGAGTCTCGCCGTCGAACACGGCCTCAGCCCATCGACGCGTAACCAGGCCTCGTGCGCCATCCGGTTCATGTACCGGCACGTCCTCGGTCTGCGCATGCCCAGGCCCGGGTCGCGAGGCGGTCCCGTCCGGGCGCAGAAGCCCAAACGACTCCCCACCGTTCTCTCGCAGGAGGAGGCACTCCTCCTTCTCCGTCACATGAAGGGCCGCAACCGACTCGTCGCCTCGCTCCTCTACGGATCCGGTCTTCGTCTGCGGGAAGGGCTGCACCTGCGCGTCAAGGACATCAACCTCCACATGGGCCAGATCCACGTTCAGGCCGGCAAAGGTGGGCGGGATCGAATCACGCTGCTGCCCATCCCCCTTCTCTCGGAGGTCCAGGAGCAGATCGATCGCCGCGCTCGACTGCACGAAGCCGACCTCGAGGAAGGGCACGGATGGGCTCCCTTCATGCACCCCTTCGGAAAACCCATCCCCACGCGCCAGCGGTCCCTCGCGTGGCAGTACCTCTTCCCCGCCAGCTCCCTCGTCGAGGATCCCGATGCGCCCGGCTGCTTCGGCCGCGGCCCCCTCCACCCCACCGCGATCGGCCGCGCCCTTGCCGCCGCCAAGGAGAAGAGCGGGATCCCCAAGCACATCACCGCCCACACCCTCCGGCACTCCTTCGCGACCCACCTCCTTCGCGACGGCTACGACATCCGCACCATCCAGGAACTCCTCGGCCACAAGAGCGTCCGAACCACCATGATCTACACCCACGTCCTGAACCGGCCCGGCGTCGGGGTCCGGAGCCCTCTCGAGGTCCGGGAGCCGGAGCCCGACTACCACGGGGCGTGCTGTGCCTGCCGGTGCCGATGCTCCTGTCACAGCCCGGAAGGGAATGCCGGGTGAGCCGCGGGATTGAGTCCCGAGGAGGGATCGGGGTTGAGGCATAACCCTCTGTGGAGCCGCGGTTAGGTTGCGGGCAGGAGGGCAGGCGGGGTAGGGTCCGGGAGTTCCGTGCCGCGGGGGTGCGTGGACTAATAGGAGTTAGGGCCCTGTTCGACGTTTCGCGGTAGAAGGGCAGAGAGAAGATGCGGACTCAACGTCTCGACTTATCCGGACTCCGGTGGCGGCGCGCATTCCGC
>JANQLR010000018.1 GCA_028280525.1 Longimicrobiales bacterium | reverse complement strand
GCGGGGGAAAACGTGCTCACCGGTTTGGAGGTCGCGTTGTCTGCTATCGCCGACGAGGGTCTGGCACCGGCCTCCAACCTCAAGGTCGTTACCTCGGTGGCCGCGCTGCATCACCTCGGGCCGGACTTCCGCTTCCAGACCTGGCTCTTCACCGACGCGCCGGTCCGGGACGGCGTGGTCCACGGGGACGTGGTCGTTTACGGGACCGGGGACCCGGGGCTCGGAGACCGCTTCTACCGCACCCGTGCGGAGCCGTGGCAGCGGATCGCCACCTAGCTTCGCGACGCCGGGATCCGAGAGATTCGGGGACGGGTGGTGGGGGACGGCACCTTCTTCAGCGGGCCCACGGTGCTGGTCGACGAGTGGGAGGCCGAGGACCTGAACGCCTGGTACGGGGCCGCCGCCACCGCGCTCTCGTACAACGAGAACGTCGCCTCCCTGCGCATCGAGCCGGGCGCCCCCGGCGGTCCGCCGCTGGTGCACTCGATCCCGGAGCACACCGGGCAGCCGATCGTCAATCAGGGCCGCACGGTCACCGGTCGTCCGCGCTGGCGGATCTCCTTCCTGCGCGAGGACCCGGCGGACGCCATTCGGGTCGAGGGCGAGATCCGGGCGGGGAGCCGCGACGTCTGGCGTCAGATGACGATCTCGGACCCGATCCTCTTCGCGGCTCACGGGCTGACGCACGTCCTTCGCGACGAGGGGATCGAGGTCTCCGGGGAGCCGGGGACGGTCGACCGCGTCTCGGGCTCGCCCGTCGGCGAGCGGCGCCTCTGGATGGAGGAGGGGGCCCCGCGCCTGCTCGCCGAACTCCGGTCACCGCCCCTCTCGGAGTACCTCACCGCGGTCAACCGACGGAGCCACAACCTCTTCGCCGATCTGATGCTGAAGGCGCTGGGGCGGGCCGTGGAGGGTCAGGGCTCCTACGCGGCGGGAGCGCGGGTCCTCACCCGCTTCCTCGTGGACGAGCTCGGCGTGCCGCAGGAGCCGATCCACCTGGTCGACGGCTCGGGCCTCGCCCCCGCCAATCGCGTCTCGCCCGCCGCCCTGGTGGCATCGATCGAGTTCGCGCGCGCGGCGCCGTGGGGCCCGGCCTTCTTCGAGAGCCTGCCCGAGGCGGGGAGTCGGGGATTCCGCCGCATGCGGGGCACCGCCGCCGCGGGGAACCTCCGGGCCAAGACCGGCACGATCGCGGACGTGTCCGCGTTGACCGGGATCGTCCGCACCGCCGGAGGCGAGGAGCTCGCCTTCTCGATCGTCGGCAACGACCTGCCGTCGGAGACCGGTGCGAAGCGCGTCGTGGAGGATCGGATCGGGGCCTACCTGGCGCAGTGGCGCCGAGGTGACGCGCGCTGATCGGACCCGGCCGCGTGCCGGAACCGCCGACACTACCCGAGGGTCCTAGCCTCGCCCGTTCGATCGAACCGGGCGTGTCCTCCCCGAGCCCCGCCCGACCGCTGTCCACCCCCCGCCGGTTCCCGCCCGAGTTCGGTCTCATCGTCATGTCGACGATCTGGGGGGTGAACTTCGTCGTGATCAAGACGGCGCTCCCGGACATCCCTCCGCTCGCCTTCAACGCGCTCCGCTTCCCGCTCGCGTCGCTCGGGATGCTCGCCCTGCTCGCCTCCACGGGGCGGCTGCAGTGGCCGGACCGCGAGGACGTCGCACGACTCGTCGGGCTCGGCCTGATCGCCAACGTGGGCTACCAGGTGCTCTTCATCGTGGGGCTCGACCGCACCACCGCCGGGAACGCGAGCGTCCTGCTCGCCACCATCCCCGCGTGGACCACGATCCTCTCCACCTGGGTAGGCCACGAACGACTCCCGCTCCGCGTCTGGATCGGCGTGGGCGCGGCGCTCGCCGCCATCCCTCTCGTCGTCTCCGGCGAGGTCGGACTCGCCTTCGGGGGCGCCACCTGGGTGGGCGATCTGCTGATCATCGCCGCGGCGATGACGTGGGCGCTCTACACGGTGGGGGCACGTGGGATGATCTCGAAGTACGGATCGACGCGCGTCACCGCGTGGACGCTCTGGATCGGGACGCTCGGGATCCTCCCGATCGGCGCGCCCGATCTCGGGCGGCTGGACCTCACGGCGCTCTCCCTCGGCGCCTGGTTCGCCGTCGCCTACGCCGGTCTTCTTGCAATCGCGCTCGCCTACATTCTCTGGAATCAGGGGGTGAAGGCGCTCGGGAACGCGCGCACCGCCATCTACCAGAATGCCGTCCCCGTCCTCGCGCTCGTCGCGGCGTGGATCTGGCTCGGGGAGACGCCTCGGACGGCTCAGGTCGTCGGGGCTGCGGTGATCGTGGTCAGCGTCACGTGGGCGAAGCGCCCGGTCCGAGCTCCGGCCGATGCCGGACCTCCGGGAAGTCATAGAGCAGAATCCCTTCGTCCGTGATCTCCGAGCGGACGCGGAAGCCGTCGTCCATCGCGATCAGCGCGCGCTCCGCGGCCTCGAGCGAGAGGTTCAGATCGGCGGCGACCTGCGTCACCGTCAGCGATCCTCCGCGCTGTTCGGCGAGGCGGAGGATGTTGCGCTGAACCCCGGCCTGGAGGGCAGCCCGGCGGTCCTGCATCCCCCGCCACCCCCAGAAGAAGGTCCCACTCCCGGCCGCACCGAAGATGCTGCCGACCGCGGCGGCGGCCAGCTCGGCCTCGATCATCCCGATCATGATCAGGAAGGAGCCGAAGAGGACGAGCGCCGACCCGAGGAGTCTCCGCTTCACCCCCCCGCTCGGGAGCGAGCCGTCGGAGGCCTCCGCCAGCGACGTGGAGCCGCTGTTCCGCGCCAGGAGCGCCGCCTCGGCCCGCTCCCACGCCAACCCGCAGCTCGGGCAGATCCGGTTCTTGCGGCGGGCGAGCCAGTAGGCCAGCCCGCCGACCCCGTAGGTCAGAACCGAAACACCGACGAGGAGCCCGATGTGGCCGGTCCGGGAGAAGTACGAGACCCCCTGCCCGCGGTACCCGCACCGTGGGCAGATCGGGACGGGAGCCCCCGTCGGAAACCCCGCGGTCGCGGGCGCGCGCATCGCGTACGCGACCACAGCCCCGCAGGTCGGACACCGTTCATCGCCCGGTCCGAGCGTCTCCCCACATGTCGCACAACGCATCTTTGCTGGACTACCCTCTCCGACGTCCGAACTCCCTGTGTACCCGGTCTCCTACGGCGACGGGGCTCCCCAGGATTCACCCGTGTCGCGTTCCCGGACGACACCTCCTTAGAGTATCGGTCCGGACTGCCTGCAGGAACACGTGACGGTCGCGATCGACCGGCGATGTGGGCGCGCGATCAGCGGCGACGCAGCTCCACCAGATCGAGGACGGGCCGACCCATCAGTTCGCTCGCGCCGGTGCGCACCCGCGCCACGACCGTCAGGGTTTCGAGCGGGACGAGTCCCTCCGCATCCGCCAGGGCTTCGGCGGGGACCGCCACGTAGACGAAGCCACCCTCGGCGTCTCCGACCGGCCGGGTCAGGAGGAAGGGCTCGCCCTCCTCGAAGTCGGTGCGGAAGGCCTCCGCCCGTTCCAGCCGGATGAACTGCAGCTCCCAGGTGACCACTCGTCCGCGTGCAGCCGTCGGGTTCCGTACCACGGTGTCGTAGTCGAGGCGCTCGGAGGGGCGGGCGCCCCCGGCGTCCTCGTCTCCCTCGGGGAGCCAGAGCCACCCCTCGACCCGCACGCGGGCCCAGTCACCCTCCCGGTCGACCACGGCGAGCTCCGCCTCCGGACCGAGGATCGAGAGGGTGTCGCCGTCGGGAACGTCCAGCAGGGCCCGTCTCGTCCCGGAGGAGAGGCGCAACGGCGGCGCGTTCGTTTCGGCAGGCCCCTGCCCCTCCTCGGCCGCCTCGTCCCCGCCGTCCTCCACGGGCCGGTTCGACTCCGCGGCCGAGCTCCCGGGCGCGGCCTCCTCCGTCACCGGAACCGGCTGCACCTCCGCGAGCGGAGCCGGGGCGGCTTCGTCGACCACCACCGAGGGCCCCCAGATCCACCCGCGCCGTCGGACCCGGATCCACCCGGGGATCCGTTCGACCTCCTCCAGGAAGGTCCCGTCCTCCAGTCGGCCGAGGACTTCCCCCGAGGGGCGGTCGCGGAGGTTCTCGCCGTCCCCGGTCGAGACGATCAGGTCGTACCCCACCCGATCGGTGGTGAGGAGCGAGCGGGCCCAGACCCACCCCTCCATCGTCGCCTCCACCCACCGCTCGCGGCGTTCGTGGAAGACGAGCCCGGTACCCGGCGCGAGAACGGCGAGGAGTCCACCGTTGGGCTCGTTCCGGAAGTTCTCCTCCTGGGCGACCTCGGCACGCTGCGCCCGGAGGGGCGACGCCTGCGAGACGACCGTCAGGGCGAGGAGCGCCGCGAGCCCCGGGAGGAGGAGGGGGGCGCGTCTCCGAACGAACCCCGATCGGGCGTGTAGGGAGAGGTGGCCGGCGGCGGTACGAAGCATGGCGGGAATGTGCCCGGCCGGCCTGAGGTCGTCAATCGGCGTTTCCGCGTTGATTCGCCTCCCGCCCGCGGGTAGCTTCCGCGGCGGTTTTCCCAGCACGCTCCCGGCTCCGACCCCCCTGCATGATTCGACGCCCCGGCATCCTCCTCGCGCTTGGCGCCCTCCTCGTTGGCGCCTCCGGGCTCCGGGCCCAGTCGATTCCCTCTCCGTACGAGTTCATCGAGCGGGGACAGGAGGCCGGCGTCTTCGCCGGATACTTCGCGGCAGGTTCGGACCGGTTCGGAATCGGACCCCGTTCCGCCCCCTTCCTGGGAGCGCGGTACGCGGTGACCGTCTCCGGACCGGTCGCCCTGGAGGCCGTCTTGAAGGCGATTCCCACGACCCGGGACGTGGTCAACCCCAACCGACTCCCCGGGGATCAGATCATCGAGGAGTCGGAGGTGCTCCTCGGATTCGCGGAGGCGCGCCTCCGCATCGGGCTGACCGGGAATCGAACGTGGAACGGCCTGCAGCCCTTCGCCCTTCTCGGCATCGGGCTCGCGACCGATCTGGCGGGCCAGCAGGCCGAGGACCTCCAGCTCAGCGAGGAGTTCCGGTTCGATTTCGGAACCAAGTTCACGGGATCGTTCGGAGGCGGAGTGCGCTGGATCCTCAACGACCGCTTCCACGCCCGCATCGACCTGGCCGCTCAGCTCTACCAGATCGACAACCCGTCGGGGTTCCGCACCCCCGAACTCGACCCGGACGGGTTCGTCCCCGAGGGCCAGTGGACGACCTCTCAGGCGATCTCGCTCGGGTTCGCCATCCGGTTCTGAGCGCGCCCTTCGAGACCCGGGTCCCGGACTGGCTGAGCGTCGGCGAAGCGCTCCGCCGTATCCTCCTTCGCGCCAACCCTCTCCCCGCGGTCCCCGTCCCCGTCGTCGAGGCGCTGGGAAGGGTGCTCGCGGACGATGTCGTCGCCGGGGCCACCCTCCCCCCCTGGGACAACTCGGCGATGGACGGCTACGCCGTGCGCTCGAGTGACGTCGCCGGGGCCACCGAAGCGGCGCCGGTCCGGCTCCGGGTGCTGGGCGATGCGCGCCCCGGCGGGGTGCCCCACGAGATGCCGCAGGTGGCGTCGGGCACGGCGGTTCGCATCACGACCGGGGGACCGATTCCACGCGGGTCGGACGGGGTGATCCGGGTCGAACACACCGACGCCGAAGCGGGCGCGGAAGGGGTGGTCGAGATCCGGAGCGACGCCGAC
>JANQLR010000006.1 GCA_028280525.1 Longimicrobiales bacterium | reverse complement strand
GTGAGCGAAGAGGGGGTGGATCCACGCCCGCGCGGTTTCGGGGAGCAGGCTTCCCTCGGGCTGCCGGGGGGCGAGCCGGAGCCGCTCGAGGCCGACGGGGCGGAGGGGGGCGACGAGGGCCCGCTCGTCCGGAAGGCGTACTACTCGATCGGCGAGGTCTGCGACCTGACCGGGCTGAAGCCGCACGTCCTGCGCTACTGGGAGACGCAGTTCCCGGTCCTCAGCCCGAGCAAGAACCGGTCGGGCAACCGGGCGTACCGGCGGAAGGACATCGAACTCGTGCTCCTCGTGAAGCACCTCCTGTACGACGAGAAGTACACGATCGAGGGCGCCCGCCAGCGGATGCTCGAGATGCGCCGCGACGGCGAGCTGCAGGAGGGCCGCCAGGAGGTGCTGGAGCCCGAGGTCCTCGCGGGGATGAAGCAGGAACTCCTCGCGCTCCGGGAGCTTCTCGATCGTCCGGGGAGAGGGGGCGACTGACCGTCCGACCTCCTCCCCGTCTCGCCGCGCCCCGCCGCGGCGCCCGCACCCGTCCACCGACCCGCCGCCCCCAGTCGCCCCAAGAACCGCCTTCATGCGCATCCTCTGCAGCAACGACGACGGCTATCTCGCCTTCGGTCTGAACGTCCTCGCCTCCGCCGCCCACGCCTTCGGGGAGGTGTCGATCGTCGCCCCCGATCGGGAGCAGAGCGCCACGAGCAGCTCGCTCACCCTCCATCACCCCCTGCGCGCCCGACGGGCCCGCGACGGAGCGATCATGGTGGATGGGACCCCGACCGACTGCGTCATCTTGGCGGTGGGAGAGCTGCTCGAGCACCGCCCGGACGTGGTCCTCTCGGGGATCAACCACGGCGCCAACATGGGGGAGGACGTCCTGTACTCCGGCACGGTGGCCGCCGCGATCGAGGCGACGGTCCTCGGCATTCCGGCGATCGCCTTCAGCTACGTCGGGCGGGACGCGCAGGAGATCGAGGGGTGGGGACCGCTGATCCGCGAACTCCTCTCCGACATGCTCGACCTGTCCCGCTTCCCGAGCGACACCCTGCTCAGCGTCAACCTTCCGCCGATCGACCCCGCGGAGGTGAAGGGGGTCCGGGTGACCTCGCTCGGGCGGCGCCGCTATCAGGACTCGCTGACGCGCGCGGAGGATCCGTCGGGTCGGGAGTACTTCTGGATCGGGGGAGGGGTGACCTCGTGGGAGGGCCCGGAGGACTCCGATTTCCGCGCGATCAACGAGGGATTCGTCTCGGTCACGCCGCTCCACCTCGACCTGACGAACTACCGTCTCATGGACGAGGTTCGGCAGTGGGGGCTGCACATCCGATGAGCATCGTCGTGCCGCCGGACAACCGCTTCGTGGGGATGCGGCGCGCGCTGATCGAGAAGATCCGCGACCAGGGCATTCACGACCTCGAACTTCTGCAGCTCTTCGACCTCGTCCCGCGCCACCTCTTTCTTCCGGAGGGCGTCTGGAACCGCGCGTACGAGGACGCCCCCGTACCGATCGGCTTCGGGCAGACCGCCTCGCAGCCCTCGCTGCAGGCGAAGTACCTCGAGATCCTCGACCCCGGACCGGGCGATGTCGTGCTCGAGCTCGGGACGGGGAGCGGCTTCCTGACGGCGCTGCTCGCGCAGCGTGCCGAGCGCGTCTACTCCGTGGAGCGGGTCCGCGAGCTGTCCGCGCGGGCGCGGGCGGTTCTCGACCGGCTCGAGGTGCGGAACGTCGCGCTCCAGGTGGGCGACGGGACGATCGGATGGCGGAAGTACGCGCCGTACGACGTCATCGTCGTGTCGGCCGCCTCCCCCTCGGTGCCGCCCGCGCTGATCGACCAGCTGGCGGAGGGAGGACGGATGCTGATCCCGATCGGGACCCGCGAGTCGCAGCGGCTGACGCTCGTCCGGAAGACCGGCTTCGCCGTCACGGAGGAGCCGCTCGACGACGTCACCTTCGTGCCCCTCCTCGGCCGCTTCGCCTTCCCCCCGGA
>JANQLR010000388.1 GCA_028280525.1 Longimicrobiales bacterium | reverse complement strand
GACGATGCAGATCGGAGGCGCCGCAGGGGCGCCCGGAGCCGTCGGCACCGGCCAGGAGGTCGACGGGGGTCGTCGGATCGGCGGGATCGCGAACGACGGGCCCTCCTTCGCCGACACGCTGAAGCAGGCGCTCGGCGACGTCTCGCAGCTGCAGGTCGAGCAGCGCGACGCCATCGGCGCGTACCTGCGCGGCGAGCCGATCGAGATCGTCGAGGTGATGACTGCCGTCGAGAAGGCCGGAATCTCCCTCGAGATGCTCGTCGAGGTCCGCAACAAGCTGACCGAAGCCTACCGTTCCGTCATCCAGATGCAGGCCTGACGCCGAGATGTCCGAAGCGCTCGCACCCTTCCTCGATCGGGTCGGCGGCATCCGCCGCGTCCAGATGATCCTCGTCACCCTCGGCGCCGGCGGCGTCGTGTGGGGGTTCGCCACCTGGGCGATGTCGCCCTCGTGGATCCCCGTCGGACGCAACGTGCCGATGGAGACGGTCGGGCAGATGACGGCGACGCTGACCGCCCAGGGGATCGAGCACCGGCTCGAGGCCGGTGGGAGCACCGTCGCAGTCCGCGAGTCGGACATCGCGACGGCCCGCGTCGCCCTGGCCGGAGCCGGCTTCTCCGCGGAGAGCTCCGGTCCCGGCTTCGAGCTCTTCGACCAGCCGGGCTGGGGGATGACCGACTTCCAGCAGCGGGTCCACTACCGCCGCGCGCTGGAGGGGGAGCTCGAGCGGACGATCGGGAACATGCGCGGCGTCGAGTCGGCCGAGGTCCACCTCGCCCTCGAGGAGTCGTCGGTGGTCCGCTCGGAGAGCCGCCCGGCGGAGGCCTCGGTCGTGATCGCCCTCTACTCCGGGATGCCGAGCGACCCGGCGGTGGTCGACGGAATCGCCTCCCTGGTCGCGGCCTCGGTCGAGGGGCTCGACAAGACGAACGTAATGGTGCTCGACGACGCCGGCCGCCTCCTCTCGGACGAAGGGGACGTCGCCGCGGGTCTCGGGCTCTCCCGGAAGCAGCTCGAGCTTCGGCAGCAGACGGAGCGCTACCTGGAGGGGAAGGCGGAGCAGATGCTCGCCCGCCTCGTCGGCCCCGGGAACTCCTCGGTCCGCGTCGCGGCGGAGATGAACTTCGACCAGACCAACACCACCACTGACCGGCTCGACCCCGACGCCCTCGTCGCCGTCAGCGAGTCGACCGAGGAGATCCGACCCGGCGAGGGTCAGGTCGGCGCGGGCCAGACGATCAGCCAGACGCAGTACGAGACGACCCGGACGCGCGAGACCTTCCAGAGTGGGGGCTCGCGGATCGAGCGGCTCTCCGTTGCGGTCCTGGTGAGCGACCGCCGGATCGAGGCCGACGACGGCACGGTGACGTGGGAGCCGCGCTCCGTGGAGGAGCTGCAGCGGATCGAGGCGCTGGTTCGAAACGCCGTCGGGATCGCCGACGACCGGTCGGACGAGATCTCGATCGCGAGCGTCCCCTTCGAGGACACCCTCCTGGACGCGCCGGTCGAGCCCGAGACGCTCGACTGGATCGGGCTCGCGCAGACCTTCTCGCGCCCCCTGATCGGGCTCGTCGGGCTGATCGTCGCGCTCGTCCTCGCCCTCCGGCTCATGAACACGCTGAAGGAGACGGCTCCGGCTCGCGCTCCGGCGCTCGCAGCCCCCGCGGCCGCCGGGCTCCCGCAGGCCCCGGTCGAGGAGGCCGTCGCGACGCCGCAGCCGCAGTACATCTCCGAGCCGCAGGTCCCGACGGTCCAGCTCCAGAACCCGGCGATGACGGCCCGCGTCCTCAAGGCGTGGATGAAGGAGGCCTGAGGTGACCGGTACCGCGCTCGCCCGTCGCAACTCGGGCTCGAACTTCCAGCCCTCCATCGATGAGCTGACCGGCCGCCAGAAGGTCGCGATCCTCCTCATGGCGCTCGGTGAGGAGGCGTCGGCGGAGATCACCCGGAACATGGCGCCCGACGAGGTCGAGGCGATCTCCTTCGAGATCGCCAAGATGGACAACGTCGAGGCGGACCTGGTCGAGGAGATCCTCGACGAGTGGCAGAAGACGGAGCAGGCCGCGATCTCGATCGCCGAGGGCGGCTTCGACTACGCCAAGCGCGTCCTCGAAAAGGCCTTCGGTCCGAGCAAGGCGTCGCAGGTCCTCAAGCGGATCGAGGCGCAGCTCTCCGACCACATCTCGCTGAGTCACCTCCGCAACGCCGACCCGCAGCAGCTCACCGCGATCATCCGCAACGAGCACCCGCAGACGATGGCGCTGATCCTGGCCTTCCTGGATCCGGGTCAGACCGCGGCGGTGCTGCGCGAGATCGACACCGACCTCGGCTCCGAGGTCCTCCTCCGCATGGCGCGGATGGAGAAGGTGATGCCCGACGTTCTCAAGCTCGTCGAGGAGTCGCTCGGCGCGGACTCGGACCTCTCGCTGACCGGTGGAAGCGGGTCGGCGGCCGGCGGGCCGGAGTCGGTGGCCGAGGTCCTCAACCTCGTCTCCTCGACCCTCGAGAAGGACCTGCTGGACGGCGTGGCCGACCACGACATGGACCTCTCGGAGCAGATCAAGAACCTGATGTTCGTCTTCGAGGACATCATCAAGCTGGACGAGCGGGGCATCACCCGACTTCTGCGCGATGTCGAGAGCAAGGAGCTCGCCCTTGGGCTCAAGGCTGCGAGCGACGAGCTGAAGATGAAGATCCTCGGCACCATGTCGTCGCGGGCGCGCGATTCGCTGGAAGAGGAGATGGAGTTCCTCGGGCCGGTCCGCGTCTCCGACGTCGAGGGTGCGCAGGCGAACATCGTGAAGATGGCGCGTGCGCTCGAGGAAGCCGGCGAGATCGTCATCGGCGCGTCGGAAGACGCGATGATCGGGTAGCCCGATGGTCGAGGCTGCAGTCGCGTGGAGCTGGGACGAACTCGATCCGGATGGGTCGCGCTCGCCCGAGGAGAGGGCCGCCGAGCAGCAGGCCGAGCTCGAGGCGGCGATCCGTGAGGCGTACCAGCAGGGCGTACGCGACGGGATGGTTCAGGGCTCCGACCAGGCCGAGCTTCGGCTCCGCTCCGCGCACCAGGCGCTCGACGGGATCTTCCGCGAGTTCGGCGCCTCCGCAGAGGGGTGGAGCGAGGCGATGGCCGACTCGATGGCCGCCCTCGCCGTCACGATCGCCCGTCAGATCCTGGACCGCGAGATCCGCACCGCCCCGGACACCGTGCGGGAGTTGATCGCCGACGCACTCGACCGCTTCCCCGTCGACCACGCCATTCGCATCCGCGTCTCCCCGACCGACTACGAGGCGCTGCGCGCCTCGGGTGCGACGGAGGAGATGACGAAGAACCGCTGGGCGCAGTGGACCACCGAGGACTCGCTCGTCCCGGGCTCCTTCCTGATCGAGGGGCCCGAGAACATCATCGACGGCCGGATCGATCACGCGCTCGAGAAGATCTACCGGAGCATGACCGGTGGTTGAGGCGACGATGCACACGCCGTTCGGGAGCGAGCCGGCGCTCGTGACTCCGCTCGGGCTCCCGGAGGCGGACGACTTCCTCTCCCGGATCACCGAGGTCGACCGCTTCTCGCAGTACGGTCGTGCGACCCGCGTGGTCGGACTGGTGATCGAGGCCGTCGGGCTCGACGTGGCGCTCGGCGAGCTGTGCCGCGTCCAGTCGCTGACCGGCGAGTCCGCCGTCTTCGCCGAGGTCGTCGGCTTCCACGAGAAGGGGATCCTCCTCATGCCGCTCGGCGAGCTCGAAGGGGTGCACCCCGGGAGCGCCGTCGAGCCGATGGGGCGGTCGTGGGGCGTCGAGGTCGGTCCGGGGCTCCTCGGTCGCATCCTCGACGGGCTCGGCCAGCCGCTCGACGGAATGGGCGACATCGGACCCGCGGTGCGCGTCCCCCTCAGCCAGGACCCCCCGAACCCGCTCGACCGGCGCCCGAT
>JANQLR010000371.1 GCA_028280525.1 Longimicrobiales bacterium | reverse complement strand
AGGAACTCGAGGTCACGCTGCTGCGCCAGACGAACCGGTCGCACGGCCGCCTCTGCCAGCGCCGCCCGAACCTCTTCTCGATGCGCTTCGCCGAGCCGGAGGGCGACGAGATCGTCGCCGACGGCGAGTTCTTCTGGATCCGCCTCGCCAGCGAGGCGCCGGACCAGGTCGTGCAGATCCCGATGGCCGACCGCCCCGGCGGCTTCGACTTCTACCGGGAGTTCCTCGAGGACCCCTTCGAGGTGTACACCGTCCTCGAGGCGGGCTCGGAGGTGGTGGATGGGGTCGCCACCCACGCCGTCCGCCTGGAGCCCCGGAACCCCGTCGACTGGCGCCTCGCCACCGTCTGGATCGACCCTGCCGAGCAGATGATCCGGAAGGTCTCGATCGTCGAGACCAACGGCTCCATCCGCCGCATCCTGCTCTCGGCGATCGACCTGTCGCCCGACCTCGCCCCCGACTTCTTCGACTACCAGCCGCCCGAGGGGACGACCGTCGTCACCGTTGGCGGAGCACCGAAGGACCGATGAAGACCCGCGACCTCCCCGTCTTCCCGCTCGCCCCCGAGCCGATCCGCCCCGACGTCGCCCCGACGGTGAAGGCGATGTCGCACGACTTCGAGGCGATCGGACCGGAGGACGGCCCGACGATCGCGCTGATCACCCTCGGCTGCGACAAGAACACCGTCGACTCCGAGCGGATGATGGCCTCCCTGGTCGGGCACGGCGCGCGGGTGCAGGGGGATGTGGATGGCGCGGATGTGGTCATCGTGAACACCTGCGGCTTCATCGAGGCGGCCAAGGAGCAGTCGGTCGAGACGATCCTCGAGGCGTGCGACGCAAAGGAGCGCGGGGAGCTCAAGGCGGTCGTGGCCGTCGGCTGCATGGTCCAGCGCTACAAGGACGAGCTCGAGACGGAGATCCCCGAGGTCGACCTCTTCATGGGGCTCACCGAGTTGCAGGGGCTCGTGCCGACGCTGCGGGAGCGGAAGATCCTCCCGGAGGCGCCGAAGGTGCCGATCATGGAGCGTCCGCTCCGCGTCCTGACCACCGAGACGCCGCACACCTCCTTCCTGAAGATCAGCGAGGGGTGTGACCACACCTGCGCCTTCTGCGCAATCCCCCTCATGCGCGGCCTCCACCGCTCGCAGCCGATCGACGACCTGGTGGCCGAGGCGAAGAGCCTGGGGGAGAGCGGGGTGCGGGAGCTGAACGTCATCTCGCAGGACACCACCTGGTGGGGGCGCGACGTCCGCCGGAAGGACCGGCAAGCGCCCCTCCTCGACGGGCTCCTGACCCGACTCCTGACCGAGACTTCGGTCGACTGGTACCGCCTCTTCTACATGTACCCGTCCGGGATCACCCGCTCCCTCGTCGACCTGATGGCGGAGAGCGCGGGGCGCACCGAGGGGCCCCGCATCGTTCCGTACCTGGATGTCCCGCTGCAGCACGGCGCCGACCGCATGCTCGAGGCGATGCGTCGCCCGGAGCGCGTGGCGACGATTCGGGAGCGGGTCGGGTGGCTGCGCGACGCGATCCCGGGGCTGACGCTCCGGACCACGGTGATCGTCGGCTTCCCCGGGGAGAGCGACGACGACTTCCGTCAGATGCTCGACCTCCTCGAGGAGCTTCAGTTCGACCGGGTGGGCGCTTTCACCTACTCGATCGAGGAGGGGACGCGCGCGGCCGAGATGGAGGGTCACCTCCCCGAGTGGCTGAAGCGCGAGCGGCTGGAGGAGTTGATGGACCTGCAGCGCTCGATCTCCTTCGAGCGGAATCTGGAGCAGGTCGGGCAGGTGAAGCCGGTCCTGGTGGACCGGATCCTGCAGGGGGACGAGGCCGACCCCGAGTACGGGGCGATCGCGCGCACCGAGGGGCAGGCGGTCGACGTCGACGGCGTCACGAACCTGCTGCACCCGGAGGGAGGGCGACGCCTCCTGAAGGGGGAGATGGTGCGCGTCGAGATCGTCGACGCGCTCGAATACGATCTCATCGGACGGGTGGTGGAGTGATGCGACGGATGATCGACGGAGGCCCCGGGGGCCGGGGTGCGCAGTGGGCGGTGCGGCTCGCCGTGCTGGTAGCGGCCACGGCCTTCGCGGCGGGCGGCGCGGGCGCGCAGGAGCTCGCCGACTTCGACTACGAGGATCTCAGCGTACGGGGCCTCGGCTTCGAGGCCGGCTACATCTGGCCGACCCGCGTCGACCCGGTCGAGACCTTCGGCGTCCGCATGGACCTCGGCTACCTCGGACCGGGACTCCGCATCCTCCCGCGCGTCGGGTGGTGGAGCTCCTTCCTCGACGACGCGGAGATCCAGCGGCTGGAGGGTCGAGTGGAGTCGCTCGTCGACGGCGCGACTCCGCCGGCCACGCCTCCGGTCGCGATCGACCTGCGCGAGATCGAGTGGTCCGCCCTCGTCCTGGGACTCGATGCGCAGTTCGTCTGGTCGATCCCCTTCGATCTCCTCTCGTACGCCGGTCTGGGCGTCGCGGCGCATGTCCAGAACGGCTCCGGGCCGGCGATCGACGGGACCTTCGTGGAGGACCTCCTGGATGGGACGGTGGCCGCGATCAACGTGCACGGAGGGTTGGAGTATCCGATCTCCGATCGAATCCGCATCTTCGGGACGGCCCGCTACGAGGTGATGGGAGATCTGCGGTACACGCAGATCGGAGCCGGCCTTCAGTTCATGTTCAAGGGACCTGCACCGGGAGAAGAGCGGTCGCGATGACGGACACCACACCTCTGCGCGTCGGCGTGGTCGGCACGGGCGCGGTCGCCCAGCTGATCCATCTCCCCCTCCTCACCGAGCGGCGGGATGTGGAGGTGGTCGCGCTGGCGGATCCGGACGAGCTGCGGGTGGACACCATCGCCCGCCGGTACGACATCCCGAAGGTCGACTCCGTCGAGGAGCTGCTGGGCGGGTTCGAGGTCGACGCGGTCGTCCTCTGCACCCCGAATCACCTGCACGCCGAGATGGCCGTCGCGGTCCTGGAGGCCGGGCGTCACGTCCTCGTCGAACGGCCGCTCGCCACCGACGTCGCCGGCGCTCGACGGATCGTCGACGCGGCAGAGGCTGCGGGCCGCGTCGCGCTGCCGGGGATGAGCCACCGCTTTCGCCCCGACGTCGCGGCGCTCAAGGCCTTCGTCTCGAGCGGGCGCCTGGGACGGATCTACGCCGCACGGGCCGCCTGGATGAACCGGGCGGTCCCGATGCGGCGGATCGGCTGGCGCCAGCGGATCGACTCGGCCGGGGGCGGCGCGCTCATGGACCTCGGCACCCAGGCGATCGACCTCCTGCTCTGGGTGCTCGGTCAGCCGCGGGTGACCCGGGTGACGGCGATGGCGTCCCGCGCCGATCTGGAGGTCGAGGACGCCGCGACCGTGGTCATGGAGACCGAGGACGGCGCGGCGCTCACGGTCGAGGTCAGCTGGAACTTCTTCTCCTCGGAGGACCGGCACTACGCCCGCGTCCTCGGGACCGAGGGTGGGGGAGAGCTGCCGCCGCTCGAGATCTGCACGCAGGCGGGGGGGCGCCCGATGGATGTGACGCCCCGGGGCGGAGAGCTGCCGAAGGACGGCCGCGACCGCTACCGCAAGGCGTACCGGCGGGAGCACGACCACTTCTTCCGCATGGTACGCGGCCACGCTCCGATCGAGTCTGCCGAGGACCAGATCCACGTGATGGAGATCGTGGAGGCGGCGTACCGCTCGATCGAGGACCGGTGCGAAGTCCGGCTCTGACCCGGTCCCGCCGGGCCGCCCCCCTCGGGCCACGGTCCGCGCCGATCGTCGCCTTCCTTCTCGGGGTGCTCACCGTCCTCCCCTTGGGGGGTCTGAGCGCGGAGGTGCGATCCCGGCTCGACCAGGAGGAGACGGCTGCCGGGGAGTCCGCGCAGACGGATGTCGCGGCCGGAGCAACCACGCCCGATCGCTACACCGTCCACCTCCTCTCCGCCGCGCCCGGGGGCGCCGTCTGGGAGCGTTTCGGGCACAACGGGATCTGGATCCGCGACCACTTCTCGGCGGAAGACATCGTCTGGGAGTGGGGGATCTTCAACTTCGATCAGGTCGGCTTCATCGGTCGGCTCCTCAAGGGCACCATGCTGTACTCGATGGGGGCCCGGTACCTCGACTCGATGGTGGCGTACTACCGCACCCAGGGACGGGACGTCTGGGCGCAGGAGCTCGCGCTCACGCCGGAGCAGGAGCTCGAGCTGGTCCGGCGGATCAACGAGAACTGGCGACCCGAGAATCGCGAGTACACCTACAACTACTACCTCGACAACTGCTCCACGCGGGTCCGGGACCACCTGGACGCCGTCCTGGACGGCGCACTCTCCGCGCGTCTGCAGGGGGTCGGCACCGGGGTCAGCTGGCGGGACCACACCCTGCGCCTCCTCCGCCCGTCCCCGCCCGCGTGGGCGGGAGTCCAGTTCGTCCTCGGACGTCCCGGTGATGCGGAGATCGATCGCTGGGAGGAGCTCTTCCTCCCCCTGAAGCTGCGTCAGGCGGTGGCCGAGGCGACGGTCGTGGGGGAGGATGGCGTGGCCCGCCCCCTGGTCGTCCGGGAGGTTCCGATGGTCGAGGGGGGGCGGTATCCCCTCATGACCGAACCGCCGCGCTGGTGGCCGTGGGCGCTGGGGCTCTCGATCATCCTCGTCTCCAACATCGCCTTCATGCTCCTCCCGGCGCGGCCGCCCGGCTCGCTCGGTCCGAGGATCGCGGGGCTCTCCATGGCCGGCTTCGGCGTCGTCGTCGGGCTCGCGGGGACGATCCTCGCGGCGGCGTGGCTCTTCACCGACCACACCTTCTGGAGGGGGAACGAGAACCTCCTCTACGCCTCCCCGCTGACCCTCCTCTGGATCGGTCCCGGTCTTCAGCTCCTCCGCGGCAAGGAGGTGGGACGCCGAGGGCTGCGCGCGGTCACCGTCGTCGGGCTGCTCGCCACCCTCGGACTCCTCCTGAAACTCCTCCCCTCCGGCCAGGAGACGCTCTCCACCGCGCTGCTCCTCGCGCCGGTACAGGCGACCGCGGCGATCCACCTCCTCCACCGTGCGCTCCGCTTCGCCGAGAACGGCTAGCCTCACGGCGGGCGGGTCCGCCTCGATCGATCGTTCGGATCTCCTCGCGGCGCTGCTCAGCGCCCTCCTCCTGAACGCGGCCGGACCGCCCGGGCTCGCACCGCTCGTCCTGCTCGCCCTCGTCCCCCTCCTCCTCCGGTGGGCGTGGCGCCGACGGGAGGGGACGCTCCTCTGGTCGACGCGCTACGGCGCGCTCTTCTTCGGACTCTTCTGGGGGATCGAGCTCCTCTGGGTCCTGCGTCTCGTACGCTTCGGCCTCTGGCCGCTCGCCGCCTGGGTGGGGCAGGTCGCGGTCCTCGCCCTCCTCGGCGGGCTCTTCGGGCTGCTCCTCTTCTCGGTGCGTCGCGCCCCGATCGTCCTCGGTGCACCGGTGGCGTGGGGTGCGGTCGAGGTGCTGCGCGGCGACGCCCTCGGCCCCCTCGACTTCCCCTGGTCCCCGCTCGCCCTCCCCCTGACCGAGATGGGGGCGCTCCTGCAGGCGGGCGCATGGGTCGGCGAGACGGGGCTGGGCATGGGGGTCGTCGCCCTCTCCGGACTCCTGGCCGCCGGCCTCTACCGCCGCGTCCGTTGGCTCGGTACCGGCGCCGGGGGACGGGACCCGGGGATGAAGGGCGGACCGTGGACGCGGTGGGGGCTCGCCGGCCTTCTCCTCCTCGGCTGGGCG
>JANQLR010000235.1 GCA_028280525.1 Longimicrobiales bacterium | reverse complement strand
CCTGCTGCTGGCCCGGTGGATCGTGCCTCGGATGGTCCACGGCGGGGCCGCGGATCTGGAGGGTCGCACCCTTCTCGCGCTGGGGCTCCTCTCCGTCTTCGTCGCCCTGGCCACCCGCGCCGGGCTTCCGGCGATCACCGGTGCCTTCCTGGCGGGCGTCGCCCTCTCCGCCCTCCCCGTCGCCGGAACGCTCCGCGCGGCGCTGGTCCCCCTCACCGACTTCGCGCGCGCCCTCTTCTTCACCGCACTCGGCGCGGCGATCCCCCTCCCGACGGGCGGGGAGCTGCTCCGGGCGCTCCTCCTCGTCGGTCTGATCGTGGTCGTCACCGTCCCTCTGGTCGCCGCCCTCGCCGAGGCCAACGGGTACAGCGCCCGCACCGGCCTCTTGTCCGGCCTCCTCCTGGCGCAGACGAGCGAGCTCTCCCTGGTGCTCACGCTGGAGGGGGTCCAGGCCGGCCACCTGGAGCCGTCGGTCTTCGTCGTCGTCGCCCTCGTCACCCTGATGACCATGGCGCTGACCCCCTTCCTGTCGCAGGAAGGGGTCGTCTTCCGACTCCTGCGCTGGCACCCGCTCCAGCGTCGGATCCCCCGGGTGGTCGTGCCGGACGACGGCGTCCTCCTCCTGGGGTGCGGGAGCAACGGGCTGGTCCTCCTGGACCTCCTGATCCTCGGCGGGCACGACGTCACCGTCGTCGAACAGGATCCGGCCGTCGTCGAGGAGCTGCGGGAGGCGGGGATCCGCGTGATCCATGGGGATGCCGGCGAGGCGAAGGTGCTGCGGATGGCGGCTCCCGACCGGGCCCGGGTGGTGCTCTCGACGCTGCGTCGTGTCACCGACAACGCGCCGATCCTCGAGCGAGTCCGGGGCCGCGTTCCGGTCCTCGTCCGCGTCCTGGAGTCGGCGGAGTCGGAGTGGGTGCGTCGGGCGGGCGGCGTCCCGATCGACTTCTCCGAGGCGACCGCCGACGCCTTCATGGCGTGGTGGGAGGAGGAGGGCGCCCGACTCGGCTCCGAGACCGCCTGAGGGCTACCCCCCGATCAGGATCCACTCCTCCTGCGGGGCGATCAGCCACTCGGCGCCGTCCCGGGTGATCACGACCATCTCCTCGACGGAGATCGTCTTGGTCGAGCCGTCGTCGCTCCGCCACCCGAAGAAGCCGTCGAAGGCGAAGGTCTGGCCCGCGACGAGGGCCCGCGCCGCGTCGCCGCGCGCCGGTCGACCCCCGTTCGACCCTCCGAGCCGCGGACCGAGGTCGTGCGCCCAGTACCCGACCGGGTGTCCCGTCGACCAGATGATCGGGATCGAGCCGTTGCTCTCGAGCATCGACCGCTGGGCACGATCCACCTCCCACCCCGTCGCCCCGGGCCGCATCGCTCCGAAGGCGGCGCGGCTTCCCGCCCGAGCCTTCTCCCACCGCTCCTGCATCTCGGGCGGCGCCTCCGTTTCCCCGGGGCGGAGGACGTAGGCGAAGCGCTGGATGTCGGTCACCCAGGTGTCGTGCACCCGGATCCCGAAGTCGGTCTGGATGACGTCCCCGGGCTGGATCACCTTGTCGGTCGAGTGCGAATGCCCCCGATCCGGACCGGAGTTGACGTTGGGGTTCTGGTCCGGCGCCCACGCCTCGCCGACGCCGAGCTCCTCCATCCGTCGGTCGAGGAAGCGGGCCACGTCCGCGTCGGTCGTGACCCCCGGCTCGACCATCGCATACGCCTCGAGCTCGAGCCGTTCGGTCACCTCGGCGGCGCGGCGCATGATCTCGACCTCGCGCGGCAGCTTCACGGAGAGCCATTCGACGACGAGATCCCCCGACGAGACCAGTCGACCCGCGAGATCCGGGCCGAGTGCCTCCTCGAAGGCGTTGCGCTGACTCCACGAGAGCCCGTCGGCGACGTTCCGGCTGCTCGAGTTCACGGCGATCCGTCGCGGATCGCGGGCCCGAAGCTCGGCGGCGGCGGCATCGTACGCGCTCCGGCCGAAGGGGATGACGGCCACCGAGTCGAGCGGGGTCACCTCGGCCAGCGCCGTCGACTCCGTCATCGGCGAGATCGCGAGCGACTCCAGGTTGCCCGCGACGTCGGCGAAGAAGAGGAAGGCTGCGAGACCGCCTGCATTCTCCGCCCCGATGTGCCGCGCGATCGGATCGTTGGCATTCTCCCGGGCGAAGACCACCCAGGCGTCCACCTCCGCCCGCGCCATCGCCGGACCAAGGAGGGTGCGAATGCGCTCCTCCCGGATCGAGGGCCAGAGGGTCGGGTCGTCGGGGAAGGGCCGATCCTCCTCGACCGCCGAGCTGCGGGGTCGATCGGGCCGCGGCTCGATCGAGCACCCCGCGAGCGCGAGAAGGAGGAGGACGCCGAGGGGGAGGGTGCGGAGCATGCGGCTGCGGGACGCGACGGGGGTACGGGGCGGGACCGTGTAGATGTGGGTCCCCGTCGTCCGCGGGGCAACGCGGGTGAGGTCGTCAGGCTTCGGCGTGCGTCGCGGAACGGCCCCGATCGTCGTCCCGCAGCTCCTCGACCCGCTCCTCCATCTCTGCCGGCGTGGCGACCACCACGAAGACCGGAGGGGACCCGGGCGTATTGGCCATCGCCCCCTGGAACATCCGGAAGATGCCGTAGGCGCAGGCGCTTCGCGGGAGGACGATCGACCCGGCCAGGCCCGCCTCGAGGTAGCGCTCCCAGATCTCGGCGAGGGGGAGACAGTCCCGGAAGGTGACCTCGACGATCGCGTCCTCCTCCACATCGATCGTCTCGATGAAGCCGGGCCGCACCTGCGCATCCTCCAGGAGACCGTTGCAGTACGTCGCGAAGTCTCCCGACGTCACCCGGCCGCGCACCTCGGTGTAGACGCGGTTCTCGTCGGAGGCGTATCGGTAGTGTATCCCCATGCCGACGAATGTCGACTCGCCGCCCGCCCGGGTGTAGACCCGTAAAGAAAGCTTATTGTCCAGTCGGGTGGACGCATTCCTGGTGCCAGCGGACGATCGCCTCCGACAGCTCAGCCGGGGTGTCTTCCGGAACCAGGTGGCCGCCGTTCAGGCGGGAAACGCGGACCACGCGGAAGTCGTCGCGGAAGGCGTCGATCATCTCGGGGTCGAAGACCGGGTCACGCACCCCCCAGGCCAGAAGGACCGGAACGTGTGCGAGGAGGCGTACCACGTCGTCCGAGAGCTCCTCGAGCCAGCG
>JANQLR010000336.1 GCA_028280525.1 Longimicrobiales bacterium | reverse complement strand
ACGCGAGCCGCCTCCACCCATCCGCCCGCCCCCGCGCGGTAGGCGTAGACCGTTCCCGGACCGTACCAGTTCACCGGCTGGCCGATCAGGAGATCGTCTCCGTCCAGCGCGAGGGCGCGTCCGAAGTTCGGCTCCTGGGCGGTGAGGGGGGCGGAGGCGAGGAGGAGGATCGGGAGGAGTCGACGGGACCGGATCATGGCGCGGGTCGGGGAGTGGGTGTGACGACGGGTCACGGAAGCTGGGGCCGTGGAGCGCGCTCGGCCATGCAGGGACCTCGAGACCTTCGACGGCCCGTCCCTCGCGGGAGCGTCCCGGGAGGCCGGGCTACCCCGCGAAGTTCATCGCGAAAAAGGGGAGGAAGGCCGCGACGTTCACGAGGGCGTGGCTGATCATCGGCCACCCGACGGAGTCGTTCGCCCGCGTCATCGCCATCCAGATCGCACCGAGCACGAACGCCCCACCGACCAGGCCGACGGCACCGTGATCGAAGGTCACGCCCCGGGCGAAGAAGAGGGGGATGTGCCAGCCGGTGAAGAGCCCCAGTCCGGCCAACTCGAACCACCATCGCCCGTCCGAGTTCGCGCGGAAGGTGCGACGCCAGGCCAGCTCCTCGAGGGGACCGTTGATGGCCGCACAGAGGACGGCGATCCCGAGGAGGCGCGGGTCGGAGCCGAGCCACCGCTCCGGCCCCGCGGCGACGAGGACCACCAGCGGGGGTCCGCGCGCGATCCACGGCAGTCGGGGGCACGGCGAGCCGGCTCCGATCGCGGCCCGCCTCGGGCCACCCCCGAACGACAGGGCGGCGGGGATGCAGAAGCCGACCCAGTAGATCGCGAGGACGGCGACGTACCCGGCCATCGGAGGGAGCGCGCCGGTCACGAGTGGCACGATCGCCCCCATCGCGAGGGAGAGGCCCAGCGCGGCGAGCACGAGGCCTCGGCGGCGTGCCGCGGCGTTCACGTCCGGCTCGAGGGAAGGGCGCGTCATGGACCAGCACACTCTCGTCGCCGATCAGCGTCCGTCCAGCACTCCTCGCTCGCGCAGCGCCTCGACCGTCTCGCGGACGCGATACTCCAGGATGGCCCGCCCCACCTCAATCGACTCCTCCGCCGGCGCGATCGATACCCCGTTGATGTGCGCCAACCCGGCCCGGACCCGCTCTTCGTAGCGCACCGTCGCCGGGTCGGTCACCATCTGCTGAGCCGTCACCCAGTAGAAGTCGTGGAACCCATCGTTCTTCGCCTCCACGATGCCCAGCGAGTCGGCCATGAAGGCAGAGACATCCGCCTGGTAGTACTCGGGGACGTGCACGACGCTCACCGGGCGCTCGGCCCACTCGGCGTCGAGCGCCTCCGCGACCGCCGCCATCCCGCTCTGGTTGCCGCCCGAGTCGCCGATGAGGACGATCTCGGTGAAGCCGTGCGCCTCGAGGCTGCGGACGACGTCGGTCAGCATCATCTGGAAGGTCTCCTGGCGAACGCTGATCGTCCCCGGGTAGCGCATGTGGCCGCTCTTCGGCTCGATGCCCCCCTCCGGAACGAGCTTGATGACCGGCGCGCACAGGGCGTTCCCGAGTTCGAGCGCGAGGATCTCGCAGGCGGACTCGAGGATGTAGTTGTGCTTGCCGAGCGCCACGTACGGTCCGTTCTGTTCGACCCCGCCGGTGGAGACGATCGCCGTCGTGGCGCCTTCGGCGAGCCGGTCGCGCACCTCCATCCAGGTCAGCTCCTCGATCCAGACCGATTCGATCGCGTCGATCGGGCGGGGCGATTCCAGCTCGGCTCGGAGCGCCGCGGCCCGTTCGGCACTCCTCCGCTCGAGGCGTTCCCGACCGGACTCGGCCTGCCGGGCCGAGAGGGCCGACGGGAGGAGGAGTGCGGCGACGAAGCCGAGGAGGAGGGGGCGGCGGCACGAGCGCATGTCGACTCCGGGATCGAGGGGGGACCGCT
Source organism: Longimicrobiales bacterium (assembly GCA_028280525.1). Lineage (GTDB taxonomy): Bacteria > Gemmatimonadota > Gemmatimonadetes > Longimicrobiales > Gaopeijiaceae > Gaopeijia. The sequence continues at coordinate 711 of JANQLR010000336.1, read as the reverse complement.
GCCGGAGAGACTGCCCCGATCGGGACGCATCGCCAGTCGGCGCCGACCTCGCCTACCGCTCCCCCTCGAAGGCCGACCGGATGAGCTTCTCGCTGAACTCCGAAGTCCGCGCGAAGTAGGCACCCCGGGTGGCGGCACCCCGCCGCGTCCCCTCGCGATCAATCTCGACGAGCGTCTCTCCCGCGGCGTCCGTGTACCGGATCCGAACCCGGTCTCCGTCGACACGGTAGAGGATCGCGTCGCCCTTCTTCACGCCGCGATCGTGCAGCGGCTGGAAGTCGCTCACGAAGTCCGCGTAGAAGCGCTCGTACTCGTCGTCGGAGATGAGTCCGACCTCGGCGGCTCCCTTCATGTTGTCGCGGGTGCCGTCCCGGAAGCGGTCCCACCCGGCGTCGCGGAGGAAGGCCATCCCGACGGTGAAGGTGTGCGCCTCCAGGAGCGCGGCCTCGACGGCCTCGCGCTGATCTCGGTACTCCCCCTCCGTCGTGAGCGCTTCGATGCGTTCGGCCAGCGCGCTGTCGAGACGCGCCTCCACCCGCGCCACGTCGACGCGGAAGATCGTCGCCTCGTACAGCATCGACAGGCGGGCCGAAGCCGTCTCGCCGACGCCTTCGAGCCAGGGGTCGGGGGCGAAACTCGTCGCGTCCGCGGGTTCGGCGAGGGCAGCCGACGCGGCGAAGGGGGTGGGGGCAGCCGATGCGGCGGTCGAGG
>JANQLR010000332.1 GCA_028280525.1 Longimicrobiales bacterium | reverse complement strand
TCGGGGTCGAGGTCGTGGTCGGGAATGCCCGCTCGGGCGAGGGCGAGGCGGAGATCCGGGAGTTCCTCGGCGCCGTCGCCCGCCGGGGCCCCGTTCCGGGGCGCCCCTGCCCCGCCATCACCAACGCCGGACCGCTCGGCAAGCCGCTCCCGGTGATCGACGCGCTCGCCGAACGCCGCCGGCACGTGCGCGAGGTCGGGCGCGCCGCGGACTACCGGCCCGCCCAGCCCTCCGCGACCACGCGCCGCATCGATTCGATCGTCCTGCACCGGATCTGGGGCCCGATCGTCTTCTTCGCGGTCGTGGTCCTCGTCTTCCAGGCGATGTTCACCTGGGCGACACCGCTCATGGACGGCGTCGAGGCGCTGATCGCCCTCTCCGGCGGGTGGCTCGCGACCACCCTCCCGGACAGCTGGTTCCGGTCGCTCCTGATCGACGGGGTCTGGGCCGGCGTCGGCTCGGTCGTCGTCTTTCTCCCCCAGATCCTGATCCTCTTCCTCTTCCTGGGGATTCTGGAGGACTCGGGGTACATGGCGCGCGCCGCGGTGATCGCCGACCGGATGATGGTGCGAGTGGGGCTGCAGGGTCGGTCCTTCCTTCCCCTGCTCTCGGCCTACGCCTGCGCCGTCCCCGCGATCCTGGCGACCCGCACGGTCGAGGACGAGCGGGACCGGCTGGCGACGATGTTCGTCGCGCCCTTCATGACCTGCTCGGCGCGGCTTCCCGTCTACGCCCTGCTGATCGCCGCCTTCATCCCGGACGAGCCGCTCCTCGGCCCCGTCCTCGGGCTGCGATCCGCGACGCTCCTGGGACTCTACCTGCTCGGGGCGCTCGCCGCCGTCGTGACGGCCTTCGCGCTCAAGCGCACCCTGCTCCGGGGGAAGCCCTCCGACTTCATGATGGAGCTGCCCCCCTACCGCCGCCCCACGGCGCGGGCGCTCGGCCTCCGTCTCTGGGACCGTACGAAGATCTTCCTGCGCCGGGCCGGGCGGATCATCATGGTCGTCACGGTCGTCCTCTGGGGCCTCGCGCAGTTCCCCGGCGGACCGACCGATCCGCCCCCGCTCGAGGAGAGCGTCCTCGGGCGGATGGGGCAGGTGATCGAGCCGACGATCGCACCGCTCGGCTTCGACTGGGAGATCGGGATCGGGCTGATCGCCTCCCTCGCCGCGCGGGAGGTCATCGTTGCGACGCTCGGCACGATCTACGGGATCGAAGAGGCGGACGAAGGCTCGCTCGAACTACAGGAACGACTTCAGGGCGCCCTCGACCTGGGTTCTGCGGTGGGCCTCCTGATCTTCTTCGTCTTCGCGCTGCAGTGCCTGTCCACGGTCGCGGTGATGCGACGGGAGACGGCCGGGTGGCGATGGCCGATCTTCCAGTTCACCTACATGCTGGCGCTCGCATGGGTGGGCGCGTGGGTGGCGAACGCGGTGCTGTAGCGAGCCTGCGTCGGTCGCGACGAGGCGACGGCGGGCGGTTCACACCACGGGGGGACGCGCCCGGGCGCCTACGGCCGGACCGGGAACTCCCGGGTGGCCCGAAAGTCCGAGACGATGACGGTGACGCGGCCGGTTCCCGGCCCCTGGGCGAAAGCGAACACTTCCGGGCCGGTCGCAACGCTCGAGTTCACGAAAAGCACTCCCTCGGGACCGGCCTGCCACGACATCCGGTACCCCACGGCGTCGACGGTATCCCCATTCGGGCGGGTGAGCACCACCCGCAGCCGCATTCCCCTGCCGACCTCGAAGGCGTCCTGGGGAGAAACGATCTCGACGCCGATCTCCCCGGGCGGGGTGACGTGAACGAATGCGGAGGCGCTCCCTCGACCCAGCTCGGCCTCGATCTCCGCACTCCCCACCTCAATCGCCTGGACCGTGATCGAGGCCCCGACCGTGTCGGACACCGTCGCCAGGTCGGGGCGGACCGATCTCCAGCGAATGAAGGGCGGAGCATCGGGCAGGTCCTCGTCGCGCGGATCCCGCGCCCGACCCTGAAACACCGCCTGCTCCCCCGGACGCAGGAAGACCGAGTCCGGCTCGAGAGAGATGGAGTTCACGAAGCGCGGACGAACGGTGTCGGAGCAGCCCACGGCCGCGAGCATCGTCACGGCCGCCAGAATGGCCGCATGCGGTCGATACGTCATCCGCCTCCCCCGAGCTCCGCGCGGACCCCCAGCTGAATCTGCCACTGCGAGCGGTTGGGTTCGGCCGTCCACGGTCGGGTGGGCACGAGGCGCGCGTCGTCGTCCCGGAAGGAGGCCCCCGACCAGCGGTTGAGCACGGGCGGCGGGGGCCCGAAGTTCTCCGCCGTATCCTGGCGGTCAATGAGATCGACAATCGGCACGACCGGGCGCAGCGTATCGATCCTCCCCCAGTCGGCGTTGAACAGGTTGAGGACGTTGACGACATCCAAGTCGACTCTGAACCGACCCAACCCGCTCGGTACGACCTGCGAGAGCCGCACGTCCAGCGAGTTCTGCCACGGCGCCCGGCAGCTGTTCCGTTCCACGATCTGCCCCACCTGACTCCGCAGGCACTCCCACTCCTCGACCGCCTCGGCCACGAGGGCCTGCGAAGCAAACCCCATCAGGAGCCGACTCGGTGGATCCGGAACGAAGAAGAGGTCGTTCGTGCGCTCGAAGGCCGGGCCGGGGCCGGGGTAGCCATCGCCATTCACATCTCCCCCGTAGACGAACGAGAAGGGCGCGCCGGACTGTCCGATGTACAGGACCGACATCCGCGGGCCCGCATCGCCGAAGGGCTGCCCCGAGACCGAGGCGACCAGTTTGTGAGGGCGATCGAAGTTCGACCGGGTCACCGGCTGCAGGTTCGGTGTGGCCTCCACCCCGGTGAAGCCGAAGTTCGAGATCATGTCCGTGGCGACCAGACTCATCCGATCACGCGATGCCGCGTACGTGTACCCTGCCCGGACGTCGTAGCCCCCAACTCTCCCCTGCGCCTCGGCCGTCAGCGCGCCCGCCCAGTCGTCGCTCGCATTCGAGGCGAAGAGGACCTGCCCGAACCGAGGGTCCAACCGGACCGGGTCGAACCCCTCGAAGACGGCGTTCCCGTGGTAGCTCCTCAGGTTGCCGCCGTACTCGTCAATCCGCCCGAGCTGCGAGGGAGTGCCGAGGTTCAGCTCCGAGAGGACGAGCTGATTGAAGGCCCGGTTGTAGAGGATGCCGAAGGACAGCGTCGCATCGCCCACGCGACGATCCACCCCGATCGATACCCGGAAGTCCTGCGGATAGCGGAAGTCCGGAGAAAAGACCGTGACGTTCCGGATCCTCTCGGTCGGATCAAACGCCGATCCGGGGGAACACCTCTCGGGAAGGGTACCCGTCCACCGAGGGATGGAGGGCCCTCGACACCGGTTCACGATCGTGCGCATGCCGTCGTTCTGGAGCGCGTCCGCCATCCAGACGAAGGGGATCTGGCCGTTGAAGAGCCCGGCCCCCGCCCGCACCTGCGTCGCGCCCTCCCCGTCGTCCGACTGCCAGTTGAACGACCAGCGCGGAGAGATGAGTACGTTACCGCTCGGAAGGTCCCCCGTGTCCCACCCGAAGAAGTGGAGCACCGGGAAGTTGCGGTCGGCGTTCCCGTCGATCCACGGGACGTCCGCGCGCAGCCCGAACCGCATGGTGAGCCCCTTCCCGGCCGACAACTCGCTCTGCGCCATCACGCCGATCTCCGACACCCCGAAGTCGACTACATCCGAACTCCCGGCAGATCTCGTCGTCCACTGAAGTTCGCTCGGTGCCCCGGTCCTCAGCGAATCGAGGCTCGGGAAGATGAACTCCCCGATCGCCCCGGGGAGGTAGCCCTGCGAGAACTCGTACCGCGCCGCCGTCGCCCCGAGTGTGAAGGTCGTGCTTCCACGAACCACCGTGAGTTCGTCCGTAAGGCGCAGCTGAAGCTGGCTCAGGTCGTTCTCCTGCGCGGTGAGCCAGGCGCCGCCCCGCAGCTGGCGTGAGCGGAACACCCCGTTGATCGAGCTCTCGATCGGAACCTCTACCTGAGGCCAGTCGGCGTTCGCCACCGACTCGTCGTCGCTGACCTGCACCAGGACGGAGAGCTCGTTCGTCGCGCGATCCCCGAGGCTCGACACGAGTTCGGCATTCAGCGTGTTCGACAGCCCCGTCCGCGCCACCCCGTTCGACGACAGCCCGTACGGATCGAACCCGAGTCGGTTCGGCGCGCCGTCGTCCTCCGCCCGTGCGAGGATGTTGCGTACCGTCAGGCGGTTTCGGTCGCCGAGCGCCACGTCCAGCTTCCCGAAGACGTTCAGCAGGGCGCGGTCCAGGGTGAGCGGACCGGCGGTCCCCGGGGCGTCCCCGACGAAGTTCCGGATCGCCTCGCGCGCCTCGTCCACCTCCACCTCGCCGAGCCGAATGAGCTCGGGGGCGTCGCGCCCGAGGCTGAAGCCCTGGGGTGGCCGCGCGAGCGCCTCGTATTCGAGCGCCACGAAGTAGTGGGCCCGGTCGCGCACGATCGGGCCGCCCACCGAGAAGCCCGCCTGCGTCGTCGCGATCTCGGCCCCGGTACTCGTCCCCGTCTCCAGAACGAACTCGCCCCCA
>JANQLR010000320.1 GCA_028280525.1 Longimicrobiales bacterium | reverse complement strand
CACGGTAATCAAATAGTGCCATTTCCTTTCGATAGACAACTGGGTTAATTTTATGTGGTTACTTTTTTTCCGGAAGTGAAAAGAGTACTTGTCCAAGTTTAATTTTTGGACGGTCGGCTTTCAGGCGGTCAACTTGGTACTGAACGCCGCGGTCGCGGCGCTCGTCTTCCTCCTCCTCCTGCGACTCTTCGGCGGGGTGTCCGGGGGCGTCGAGTCCCGCCACCTCCTCGCAGCGGGCGGCGCAGCCCTCCTCTTCACCGCGCACCCGGTGCACGTGGAGGCGGTGGCGAACGTGGTGGGGCAGGGGGAGCTGTGGGCGGCGCTGCTCGGGTTGTCGGCGTTGCTGCTGGCGCTGGGATCGGTGCCGGAGGGGAGCGCCGGGGGGGCGCTGGACCGCGGTGGGGCGACCCACGCGGTCTCCTCCGGCGGCGCGGACGCCGCGAGCGCGATCGCCCTCGCACTTCGCGTCGCCCTGATCGCCCTCCTCTACGCCCTCGCCCTCGGCGCCAAGGAGATCGCCGTCACCCTCCCGGCCGTCCTCCTCCTGGTGCGGACGGCCGAGCGGGGCGGGCGGCTCGGCGAGGCGCTCCGGACCGACCTCGCGATCCACATCGCACTCGTCGGGGTGGCGGCGACCTACCTCGTGGTCCGGAACTGGGTGCTGGGGGGGATCCTGGGGGAGAACCCCGCCGCGCTCTTCGTCGGACACCCGCCGACGACCCGGATCTGGACCGCGCTCTCCGTCCTCCCGATCGCCTGGTCGCTCATGGTCGCACCCGTCGACCTCGCCGCCGACTACGACCCGGGTCACCTCGACCTGGTGGCCCCCCCCGCTCTCGGCGGCGCGGTCGGGCTCCTGATGCTCCTTGCCCTCCTCGCCCTCGCCGTCGTCGGGTGGCGTCGGGGCGGCGCGGGGCGGCTCGCGGCGGTCGGGATCCTCTGGGTCGTCCTGGTGCGCCTGCCGGTGTCGAATCTGGTGATCCCCGCCGGCGTCATCCTGGCGGAGCGGACGCTCTACCTGCCCTCGGTCGGGGTGGCGATCCTCGCGGCGACCGCGCTCGCGACGCTCGCCGCCCCGGAGTCCCCGCGTCGCCCGCTCGCCCTCGGGGGGACGGGTGCCCTCCTCGTCCTCTTCGCGCTCGGGAGCGTCCTCCGCACTCCGGTCTGGGACTCGACCGCCTCGGTGACCAACTCCTTCCTGGAGGACTCGCCGACGTCGTGGCGGGCGATGCGCCACTACGCCGTCGGCCTCCTGAAGCTGGGCCGGGAGGAGGAGGGCGTCGATCTCCTGAAGCAGGCCTTCGACATCCTCCCCTACCGCTCCGACCTGTCGAGCGAGGTGGGGGCGCGGCTGACCGGGCTCGGGCGCCGCGCGGAGGCGCGGCCGTACCTGGAGTGGACGGTCGAGCAGTGGCCGCACCGGATCGACGGCTACAACCTGCTCATGGAGCTGCAGCTCCTGGAGGGAGAGTACCGCGCAGTGGTCGAGACGGGTGCCGCAGGGCTCCGTCGTGCGGGTGCCGACGGCAGGACCTTCGCCCTCCTCTCCGAGGGGTGGATCGGGCTCGGGCGCTACGAGGTCGCGCTTCGGGCCCGCCGAACCGCCGTCGCCCTCGACGAGGACGACGCCGACTCGCGGGCCCGACTCGCCGAGCTGGGGTCGGCGCTCGAGCAGGTCCGAGCGGCGAGGGCGCAGGGGTTCGATCCCCGGATCGAGGTGGCGCCTCCCGCCCCCACGACGCCGGAGAACGGGGAGGGCGGCGGGTGACGGCACTCGCCGATCGAATCCGCGAGTGGGGTGCGCGCGAGTGGGCTCTCGCGGCCGCGGCGCTCGCCGGCGTCGTCTACCTCCCGTCGCTCGGGAACGGCTTCGCCTATGATGACCTCCTGATCATCGTCCAGGACCGCACGATCCGCTCGCTCGGCGGGATTCCCGAGCTCCTGGTCCGGCCGTACTGGCCCGGAGAGGACGGGGTCGCCTTCGGCCTCTGGCGACCGGTCACCTCGATCTCCCTCACCCTCCTCTGGGTCGTTTCGGACGGCGCGCCGTGGGTCTTCCACCTCGCGAACGTCCTCCTGCACGCGGCGGTCACCGCCGGGGTGGTCGTGGTGGGGGCGCGGGTCTTCCCGGTCCGGGTGGCCGCGATTGCGGGGCTGATCTTCGCCGTCCACCCGGTCCACGTGGAGGCGGTGGCGAACGGGGTCGGCATCGCGGAGCTCCTCGCCGCCGGCTTCATCCTCCTGGCGCTCGAGCGGGCGACGCGGGGGTCGGCGGGGACGGTCTCGCGCGTGGCCGAGGCCCGGGACGTCGGCTTCCTCTATCTCCTCGCCTTCCTCTCCAAGGAGAGCGCCGTCGTCCTCCCCGGGCTTCTCTTCCTCGTGGATGCGGGGCGGGGACGGTGGACGCTCCGGGAGCTGGGTGCCGCGGTTCGGGCGCGCGGTCATCTCTACCTGGCAATGGGCGTGGTCGCGGCGGGGGTTCTCGCGGCTCGCGCGCAGATCCTCGGGACCGTCGCCGACCCCACCCCGGCGCTCGGCGCACAGCTGCTCGCCGAGATCCCGAGGATCCACACCGTCGGCGAGATCTGGGCGGAGCAGCTCCGGCTCCTGGTGTGGCCCGCCCGGCTGACCCCGGACTACGCCCCCGCGGTTCTGCCGGTCACGACGATCTGGACGGCGCGCGGCCTCGCGGCGGTCGCGGCGGTCCTCGCCTTCCTGATCGGGGCGGGGTTCTGGTTCCGGAGTCGGACCCGGAGCGTCGACGACGCCCTCCCCCTCGGCATCCTCTGGTACGTCGTCGCCGTCTCGCCGATCACCAACCTGGTCTTCGTGGCCGGGGTCCTCGTCGCCGAGCGGACGCTCTACCTCCCCTCGATCGGCGCGTGCTACGCGATCGCGGGGCTGTGGGCGGCGACGTCGGGCGGGGGGGCGCCCGTCGGTCCGACCGCTCCCCGCGAGCCGGATGAGGCCTCGTCTCCCACACGTTCCCGGCGCCGTTTCCTCGGCCTGACGCCGGCCCCCCTCCTCCTGCTCGGGATGACGCTCTCGGCCGGAGCCGTCCGCAGCGTGCTCTACCAGCCGGCGTGGACGAGTCAGGAGGCCATCTTCGAACACATGGTCGAGGCGACGCCCGAGTCGGGGCGGTCGGCGTGGATTCGGGGGGACTTCCTGGCGGAGACGGGCGACCTCTCCGGGGCGCTGCGGGAGTATCGGATCGCGATCGGGCGCCTCGGCCCGGAGTACGTCTTCCTGACGGAGACCGCCCGTCGCCTCCTGAGCGCAAACCTCCCCGGCGCGGCCGTCCCGCTGCTGACCCGCGCCTTCGAGGCGCGTCCCGAGAAGGTGCTGCCCCCCCGGCTCATGACCGTGATCCGCGCCCGGGAGGAGCGCTGGCCGGAGGCGGAGCTGTGGGCCGGGCGGACGCTCGAGCGCGACCCGGAGGACCGGACTGCCCTGCACCTCCTCTCCGCGGCGTACGCCGGTCAGGAGCGGTGGCCGGAGGCCGTGAGCGCCCGGGAGCGGGTGATCGAACTCGGCGAGGGCCGCGCGTGGCAGCAGTGGTACTGGCTGGTCGAGCTGCGCGCCCGGGCGGGGGATGCGGAGGGAGCCCGCGGCGCCGCGGATTCGGCCCGCGTCCGGGCTCCGGGGCCGGATGCGATCCGCCAGATCGACAGCCTCTTCACGGCTGTCGTGGGTCCCCTTCGAGTCTCGCAAAACTCCGGTGTCCTGCAAAACACCACGGCCCCGGCGCCCCCGTCGAGCGAAACGACCCGGTAACGCGAAGCGCTAAGTTATTGCAGGAGTTTGACTTGCGGTGGTTGTTGCGAAAGTGGTCCGGACCGTGCCACTTGAAGCGACCAGAATTACGCACTCCCCGTCCCTCGCCCACCCCACTCTCAGGAGTACACCATGCGGGACAACAACAAGGGTTTCACCCTCATCGAGCTCCTCATCGTGGTCGTGATCATCGGGATCCTGGCGGCCATCGCCATCCCGAAGTTCTCGCAGACCCGTGAGAAGGCCTACGTGTCGGCCATGAAGTCGGATCTCAAGAACCTCGCTTCGCAGCAGGAGATCTACTACGCCGACCACTACGTCTACACGACGAACTCCACGAACCTCGGCTTCGCGAACTCCGAGGGCGTGACGCTCGGCACCATCACCGTCACCGGTGTGGGCTGGTCCGCCACGGCGACGCACTCCGGTACCACCGACACCTGCGCCGTCTTCTACGGCGACGCGGCTGCGGTCTCCCCGGCTACGGTTGCGGGTGCGGTGACCTGCGGCTGATGTCGCTCGGATCGGGGTGACCCGATCCCACCAGCAGGACACGGGGGCGTGGCTCGGCAGTGGCTCGGGTCACGCCCCTCGTGCATCGTCGCGCTCCGGCACGCACGGTGCCGGATCGGGTGGCGCGACGGCGCATCTCGGATCCACGAGCCATTGACGGGGACCGCTTCAACGCCCAAATCCACCCCGACGCCCTTCTCGTCCAAGGAAGAGGATCATGCGCAGGTCGGATGGCTTCACCCTGATCGAACTCCTGATCGTCGTCGTGATCATCGGGATCCTCGCGGCCATCGCGATCCCGAAGTTCACCAGCACCCGGCAGAAGGCCTACCTGTCGACGATGAAGCAGGACCTGAAGAATCTGGCCTCCCAGCAGGAGGTCTACTACGGGAACCACTTCGTCTACACCACGAACCTGACCTCCCTTCAGCACGAGAGTTCGGACGGGGTGACCCTCGGCACCGTGACGGTGACCGGGGCCGGATGGTCCGCCTCCACCACGCATCCGGGCACCCCGGAGACCTGTGCAGTCTTCTACGGCGACGCCGCCGCCGTTTCGCCCGCGTCGACCGCCGGGGTGATCACCTGCGGGTGACCCACCAGAGCCCACCCCTCGGCGCCGCGCCGTTCCCCGCAGACCCGCCGCACTCGCACCGCATCGCCGCCCGCCACGGGGGTCCCATCTCCTCCCGACCGGGGCGCGGCACCTTCCCCCGCCCGCGGTACCGCTGCCTCCCGTACCCGCGGCGGCGCATCCTCGACCTGGACCGGTCACACCCCCCGGCTCGAGTTCGATGAGCTGGTTCCGATCGCTCCGGCAGGAGCTTCGAGTTTCGATCGCGATCCTCCTTGCGGGGATGATCCTCCTGGGAGCGATCTCCATCGGGATCGTCCTCCCCTGGATCGGCGACCCTGTCCGCGTCTTCATCCTCATCCTCGTCCTCCTCACCGCAGACCTCTGGCTCCTCGCCCTCCTCATGCGCTCGATCCTGCGCTCCCGCCTGGTCGAGCCGATCGAGCGGTTGGTCGAGGGAACGGGCCGGATCGCGGGCGGCGATTTCGAACACCGCCTGAAGCCCGCCGATCAGCAGGAGATCGAAGAGCTGCGCACCTCGATCAACACCCTGGCGGACAGCCTTCTGGAGGATCAGGCGCTCCTCGCCCGCAACGTCGCCTCGCTGGAACGGTCGAACGAGGAGCTGGTTCAGACCCGCGATGAGCTGATCCGCACCTCGCGGCTCGCCTCGGTGGGGACGCTCGCCGCCGGGATCGCCCACGAGGTGGGCAACCCGCTGGGCGCCCTCCTCGGCTTCGCGGATCTCGCCCGAATGCAGGCGGAGAGGGAGGGGCGCGACCCGGAGCTGCTCCTCGCCATCCGCGATGAGGCGCACCGCATCGACCGGATCGTGCGGACTCTCCTCGAATACGCCCGCGGCACGACCATGGGCGCGACGCTCGTGGACCCCGGGGCCGTCATCGCCCGCGTGCGCGAACTCCTGGAGTCCCAGGGCCAGCTCGACGGGGTACGGACCGCGTGGCCGGAGGCGGAGACGGGGTTCTGCGTGCACGTCGAGGCGCAGCAGCTCGAGCAGGTGCTCGTGAACCTCCTCCTGAATGCGCTGGACGCCATGCGTGGTCAGGAGGCGCCCGCGATCGAGGTGAGTCTGCACCGGGAGCCGGGGGAGGTGCGGCGGCTCCCCGCGCGGCGCGAGTCCGATCCGCCAACGATCGACTACCGGCATCGGCGTCGAGTCGCGGCCGACCACGGGAACGGGGTGCCGGACCCGGTCTTCAACGCGTCGGAGGTCCTGCGCATCGAACTCCGCGACCACGGTCCGGGCGTCCCGGAGGAGCACCTCGAACGGCTCTTCGACCCCTTCTTCACCACCAAGGACCCGGGGAAGGGGACCGGGCTCGGGCTGGCCATCTGCGAGCGGCTGGTCGATGGTATGGGCGGGCGCATCTCCGTCGAGAACCACCCCGAGGGTGGCGCCGTCTTCCACCTCCGTCTCCCGATCTCCGTCCCCGACGTCGAATGAAGATCCTCGTGGTCGACGATGACGACGGCCTCCGCCGCTCGGTCAGCCTGATCCTGGAGGACGCCGGGTACGAGGTCGTCCAGGCCGACGGCGCCGAGACGGGGCTTCGCCTCGCCGAGCGGGACGAGCCGCAGATCATCCTGTGCGACGTGCGCATGCCCGAGGTCGACGGTCTCGCCTTCCTGGACCGGTACCGGGAGGGAGGGGGCGGGGCGCTCGTCATCATGATGACCGCGTACGGCTCGATCGAACTGGCGATCGACGCCATGAAGCGCGGGGCGTACGACTACGTCTCGAAACCCTTCTCGGCCGACGAGGTCCTCCTCGTCCTGCACAAGGCCCGGGAGCGGGAGGAGCTGCGCCAGGAGGTGGGGCGGCTTCGCGACGAGGTCCGGGCCGACCGGCGGTACGGGGAACTCGTCGCCCGCTCTCCCGCGATGGTGCGTGCGCTCGAGGTCGCCCGGAAGGTGGCCGCCCACGCCTCCTCCGTCCTGGTGACCGGTGCGTCCGGCACGGGGAAGGAGCTGGTCGCCCGGCTCATCCACCGCGAGAGCCTGCGATCCGAGCGATCGTTCGTCGCGGTCAACTGCGGCGCGATCCCCGAACAGCTGCTGGAGAGCGAGTTCTTCGGCCACCTGAAGGGCGCCTTCACCGGAGCCGACCGCGATCGGGATGGCCTCTTCGTGGAGGCCGACGGGGGGACCCTCTTCCTCGACGAGGTGGGGGAGCTCCCGCCGACGCTCCAGGTCAAGCTGCTGCGCGCGCTGCAGGAGGGAGAGGTGCGTCCGGTGGGCGCCTCCACCGCGCGGCCCGTGGACGTGCGGATCGTCGCCGCCACGAATCGAGACCTGGAGGCGGCGGTCGAAGCCGGCGACTTCCGCGAGGACCTCTTCTACCGGATCGCCGTGATCCCCATCCACCTTCCGAGCCTCGCCGCCCGGCGAGAGGAGATCCCCGAGCTCGCGCATCACCTCCTCGATCGCCATCAGGAGCGACTCGGGATCCGGGTGCGGGGAATCTCCGGGGCGGCGATGGAGCGCCTGCTCGACTACGGGTGGCCGGGGAACGTCCGGGAACTCGAGAACGTCCTCGAGCGCGCCCTGGCGCTGACCGAGGGGGACGAGATCGGGGTCGACGACCTGCCCGACCGCCTGCGCGACCCGGACTCGGCGCCGGAGACTCCGATCGACGAGACGACGCTCAACGTGAAGGTCCGCACCGCGGAGCTGGAGCGCCGACTCATCGCGCTCGCGCTCGAGCGTACGGGGGGGAACCGCACCCGGGCGGCGGAGCTCCTCAACTTCAGCACCCGGGCACTCCGCTACAAGCTGCAGGACTACGGCATCAGCTGAGGCGGAAGGGCGGTCGATTCGCCCTCCTTCCGAGGCGCGTTCGACCATCGGGCCGCCCGGCCCCGCCCGCGATCGTGGACCATGCGCTCCTCGACTCGCGGCTACACCCTCCTGGAATCGACGACCGTCCTCGCCGTCGTCGGCACCCTCCTGACGGTCGCGCTGCCCCGGATCGGGAGGGCCGCCGACCTCTGGGCGGTCCAGGTCGCGCGGGACGAGATCGTCGCCCTCGTGCACCGCGCGCGTGTCGAGGCCCGGCTGCACGGAGGGGCCGAC
>JANQLR010000252.1 GCA_028280525.1 Longimicrobiales bacterium | reverse complement strand
CGACATGAGCCGGGAGAGCTGGGCCCGGACGCTCGACCGGGCGTGGACGCACGCGACCCGGGTGCACGACGAACTGAAGTACTCGGGCCTGCAGGAGCTGCACGCCCCGGAAGAGATCTTCCTCCCACCGGAGGAGGCGATCCGTCGTCTGCGCGCCTTCGCCCGGATCGAGTTCCGCGCCGACGATCCGGAGGCGCACGCGAGCCTCGGCTCCGAGCCGCCCCCCGAGATCGAGCGGGACATGAAGCTCCTCGCCGCCTACCTGCGCGAGGGAGCCGCCCGGGGCGAGGAGACGATCATCCTCTGCGACAACGATGGGCAGGCGCAGCGCCTCGAGGAGATCCTGGGTGGGGAGCGGAAGATCCCCGAGGGGACCACGGTCGCGGTCGGGTCGGTGGAGGCGGGCTTCGTCCTGGAACGCGCCACGCCCCCCCTCCGCGTGCTCACCGACCACGAGATCTTCCGGCGCTCCAGGCGGATCCGGCGCACTCGCCGCTTCCGCGGATCCGTCTCCCTCGAGTCGCTCTCGCAGCTCTCCCCGGGCGACTTCGTGGTCCACATGGACCACGGCGTCGGGCAGTTCCAGGGGATGGAGACGCTCGAGGTGGCCGGCGAGGCCTACGAGTCGCTCAAGATCGAGTACGCGGGTGGGGAGATCCTCCGCGTCCCGATCCACCGCCTCGACCTGATCGAGCGCTGGGTGGGCGACGCCGACTCCGGGAAGGCGCCCGAGATCCACAAGATCGGCGGGAAGAAGTGGAAGTCGCAGAAGCGGAAGACCGAGGAGGCGATCCGAAAGATGACCGCCGAACTCCTCGAGCTGTACGCGCGCCGCGAGACGGGAAAGGGCTTCAGGTACGGTCCGGACACGCACTGGCAGCGGGAGATGGAGGCCTCCTTCCTGTACGAGCCCACCCCGGACCAGAAGAAGGCGGTCGCCGCCGTGAAGGCGGACATGCAGTCGGAGAAGCCGATGGACCGGCTGATCTGCGGCGACGTCGGCTACGGGAAGACCGAGGTGGCGGTGCGCGCGGCCTTCAAGGCGGTGCAGGACGGGAAGCAGGTCGCCGTCCTCGCCCCCACGACGATCCTCGCGGAGCAGCACCGGCACACCTTCGAGGAGCGGATGGCGGACTACCCGGTCCGGATCGGCGCCCTCTCCCGTTTCCGCGGCGCGAAGGAGCAGCGAGAGATCCTGGCGGGAGTCGAGAAGGGCGAGGTCGACATCGTGGTCGGCACCCACCGGCTCCTGTCGGAGGACGTCGTCTTCTCCGACCTCGGGATGGTCATCGTCGACGAGGAGCAGCGCTTCGGGGTGAAGCACAAGGAGCGGTTGAAGGAGCTCAAGACCGCCGTCGACGTCCTCACCCTCTCGGCGACCCCGATCCCGCGGACGCTCTACCTCTCCCTGTCGCGCGTCCGCGACCTGACCGTCATTCAGACGCCGCCGCGCGACCGGATGCCGGTGATCACGAACGTCCTCCCCTGGAGCGACGGGCTGATCAGCGAGGCGATCCACCGCGAGCTCGACCGGGGCGGGCAGGTCTACTTCCTGCACAACCGCGTCGAGACGATCGAGACGGCCGCCGCCCGCATTGCGGAGCTGGTCCCGGACGCGCGCATCGGGGTCGGGCATGGACAGATGCCACCGAACGAACTCGACCGGGTGATCACCGCCTTCGTCGACGGCGAACTCGACATCCTCGTCTGCTCCTCGATCATCGAGAACGGCCTCGACGTCCCGAACGCCAACACCCTCATCGTGGACCGGGCCGACCGCTTCGGCCTTTCGCAGCTCTACCAGATCCGCGGCCGGGTCGGTCGCGCCGACCGCCGCGCCTACTGCTACCTGGTCATTCCGGAACGGGTCACCGAGGAGGCGCGGAAGCGGCTCCGGGTCCTGGAGCACTACACCGAACTCGGGAGCGGCTACCAGGTCGCGCTGCGTGATCTGGAGCTGCGCGGCGCCGGAAATCTCCTCGGCGCCGACCAGTCGGGCTTCGCTCACGCCGTCGGGATCGACACCTACCTGAAGCTCCTCGAGAAGACGATCCGACGCCTCCAGAACGAGGAGGCGAACCAGGTCGAGGAGCACCCGGAGCCGGAAATCGCCCTCTCCGGATCGGCGTACCTCCCGGAGACGTACATTTCCGATTCTTCGCAGAAGCTCCATCTTTACCGGCGGCTGTCGAAGATTCGACACCACGCCGAGGTTCGGGAGCTGCGGGACGAGTTCGCGGACCGGTTCGGACCCCTGCCCGACGAGGTGGCCCGTCTCCTGGACGGTGCGACCCTCCGACTGCTCGGCCGGAAGCTCGGGCTCGAGCGGATTCTGGTCCGGGGACGGAAGGCGCGTCTGAACTTCCGCGAGGGGGTGAACCCGCGTCTGCAGGCGCTTCAGGCGCCGCTGCAGGCCGCTCAGGTCGAGGTCGAGGTGCGTCGCATCGCCCCGCTCAGCCTGAGCCTGACGCAGATCGGTGCGGAGCCGCTGACGGCAACCCTGATCGAGGTGCTCTCGGTCCTAGGTGAGCCCGTCGCCGGGGTGGGGGCGTGAGGGTAGCGTGAACACGGAGGGGCGGACCGCCGTCCCCATCGGGAGAACAGCAGTCTTGAACACGCAGTTCCGGATCGGAGCCACCGCGCTGGCGCTCGTCGGCGTCGCATGCACCGCCTCGTCGAGCGACACCCGGGTCGCCCGGGCCCACACCCTCGAGTTCACCGCCGAGGATGCGGTCCTCCTCATCGGCCCGCAGAGCGAACTCCCGGCCGACCCGAGCGTCGTCCAGACGGTCGCCGACCTCTGGGTGGACTACACCCTTCTCGCCCACGCCTGGACGGTCGACTCGACCTACGGCCACCTCGACCTGGACTTCCTCGTCGACCAGCAGGTCGAACAGGAGCTGATCCTGACCCTGCGGGACCGGGTGGTTCAGCCCGACACGGCGATCACTGAGGCGGATCTCCGGGCGCTCTACGAGGCCGAGGCCCCCGGGGTGCGCGCCCGCGCCAGCCACATCCTCCTGGGCGTTCCCGAGCAGGCCACGCAGGCCGAGCGGGACTCCGTTCAGGCGGAGGCGGAGGCGCTTCGGGGTCGGATCGATCGCGGGGAGGACTTCGGTGCGCTCGCCCGCGCCTTCTCGCAGGATCGAGGGAGTGGTCAGCGGGATGGCGACCTGGGCTTCTTCGACCGGGGCCAGATGGTGCGGCCCTTCGACGAGGCGGTCTTCGCCCTCGAGGTCGGCGAGGTGTCGGACGTGGTGCAGACGCCGTACGGCTTCCACATCATTCGGCTCGATGAGCTGCAGACCCCGACCTTCGAGGACTCGCGCGTCGAGTTCCGAGACCGTCTGGTCCAGACCCGCACGCTGGAGGCCGAGTCGGTCTACGTGTCCGGCGTCTTCGACGCTGCGGAGCCCGAGGTCCGGGAGGGCGCGGCCGACCTGGTTCGCGAGATTGCGCGCGACCCGCGGGTGACTCTGAGTCGTCGCGCGCAGAACCGCGTGCTGATGGACTACCGGGGCGGGGAGGTCACCGTCGGGGACCTTCGTGACTTCATGGAGGGCCGGGACGCGCAGTACCGGGTGCAGGTGCTCAACGCCCCGGACGAGGTGATCGAGCGCGACGTCCTCGACGCGATCCTCCAACGCGAACTCCTCGTCGCCGCGGCGCGGGCGGAGGGGATCGAGCCCTCCGCCGCACAGCGCGACTCGCTCGCTGAGGTCGCACGGGGCCGCTTCCGCGGGGCCGCCGGTTCGCTGGGGCTGATCGACGACCTGCGCGCCTCGCCCGATCGGGGCGAAGCGGCGGTCGACGACGCGGTGGACCGACTCATGGCGCGCGTCGTCAGCGGCGAGACGAACGTCATCCCGCTCGGGGCCGTCGCGCTGGCTCTGCGGAAGGCGTACCGTGCCGAGCTCTTCGAGGCCGGCATCTTCGCCACCGTCAACCGGCTCCGTGAGATCCGCGGCCCCGAGCAGCTCCCGGCGAATCCCGGGACGCTCCCGACGCAGGCGCCGACCGCGCCCGCCGACTCGATGGGGCAGTAGCGCGAACCCCGAGGAACCCCGTTTCCGGCACAGGTTACGAACTCGCATGACGTACGCACGCCCCTCGACGCTCCTCGGCCTGGCGGCGGCGCTCCTCCTGGGGGCGCCGGTCCGCGGGCAGGACATCCCCCCGCTCCCCGGGGAGGACGCGGGCCTCGTGGACCGCGTCGTCGCGGTGGTCGGGGACTCGGCGATCTTCCTGACGCAGGTCGAGGAGGAGATGATCCTCCTCAACGCCAACTCGCAGCAGCCGATTCCGGAGGATCCGGAGGAGCGGCGCGAGATGATGCGGGAGGTGCTGGAGTCCCTCGTGAACCTCCAGCTGGTGCTGCGGGAGGCGTCGGCGGATTCCACGCTGCTCCCCTTCGACGAAGAGGTCGATAGCCGGGTGCAGCAGACGGTTGATCAGGTGCGGGACCAGTTCCCGTCGGAGGATGATTTCCGGGCCGCTCTCGCCCGGGACGGGCTGACCCCGGCCTCCTACCGGGACACGCTCCGAAAGCGGATCCGCGAGCAGCAGATCCAGCAGCTCTACGTGGAGCGTCAGCTCCAGGGGGGCGCCGCGGTCGCGATCACCGAAGCGGAGCTGCGCGAGCTCTTCGAGGCGCAGAAGGAGTTCCTTCCGGAACGGCCCGAGCTGCTGACGCTCAACCAGATCGCGATCCGGCCGTCGGCCTCGGACGAGGAGTGGGAGGCCAAGCGGCTCCTCGCGGACTCCATCGCCACGGAACTCCGGAACGGCGCGGACTTCTCCGACCTGGCCTTCATCTTCTCCGAGGATGCGGGGAATGCGACGCAGGGGGGCGACCTCGGATGGTTCCGTCGCGGACGGATGGTCCCCGAGTTCGAGGACGTCGCCTTCCGCCTCCCCGACGGCCAGATCAGCGACCCGGTGCGGACCGACTTCGGATGGCACGTGATCCGGGTCGACCGGCGCCGCCCCGGAGAGATCAAGGCCCGGCACATCCTGCTGATCCCGCAGGCGAACGCGGCCGACATCGATCGGGCGCTGGCGAAGGCGGACTCCGCCGTCGCCAGGGCGCGGGCCGGGGAGGAGATGGCGCTCCTGCAGGAGCTGTACGGAAGCCCGGACGAGTCGACCGACCTCACCGTCTCCCGACAGCAGATCTCGGAGGCGCTGCCGCCGGAGTACGCTCAGGCGCTGGCCGGCGCAGGGCAGGGCGATGTGGTCGGTCCCTTCGCGACCCAGATCGGGCCCGCCCGGCTCGCCGTCGTTCTCAAGCTGGAAGAGGTCCGCGCGGCCGGGGAAATCGAGTTCGAGGACGTGCGTGCCCGCCTGCGGCAGCAGCTGCAGCAGCAGAAGCAGCTCGAGCGGCTCTGGGAGTCGCTCCGCTCCCGGACCTACGTGGACATCCGCTTCTGACGTGACGATTCGGATCGCGGTCTCCCTCGGCGATCCACGCGGAATCGGGCCCGAGGTCAGCGCCGCCGCGTCGCGGCACCTTCTCGCCGCGCACCCCTCGGTGGAGTTCGCCTTCTTCGGGGATCCCGCCGGCTTCGACCTCCCGGGTCGGATCCACGCCGTCGAGCCCTTCGACGGGTCGGAGGAGAGCGCGGGCCGGATCTCGGTCGGCGCGATCGAGTCGGCGGTCCGGTCGGTGCAGGCCGGCGAGTGCGACGCGATCGTCACCGCCCCGATCGCCAAGCCCGCGATCCGCGCCGCGGGGCTCGAGCACCCGGGGCACACCGAGTTCCTCCAGGCGCTGACGGGTGCCGACGACGTCGGCATGCTCATGGCGGCCGAGACGACCGCGCTGGGCGGCCCGCTGCGGGTCCTCCTTGCGACCACGCACCTCGCACTCCGCGAGGTGCCCGACCGACTCGACGCCCCCCTGCTCACGCGCCAGCTCCACCTCCTGGACCGCGCATTGCGGCGCGACTGGGGGATCGGAACGCCCCGCATCGCCCTCTGCGGCTTCAACCCGCACGCGGGCGACGGCGGGATGTTCGGCGATGAAGAGGCCCGCATCTACGCTCCGGCGATCGAGACCGTGCGAGCCGAGGGGATCGACGCCTCCGACCCGCTCCCTGCCGACACCGTCTTCGGGCGCGCGATCCGGGGCGAGTTCGACGCCGTCGTCGCCCCCTACCACGACGTGGGGATGGCTGCCTTCAAGACCGCCGCCTTCGGGCGGGGGGTGAACGTCACCCTCGGGCTCCCCTTCCCCCGCACCTCGCCCGACCACGGTACGGCCTTCGACCTCGCGGGCCGCGGAGAGGCGGATGCCGGGTCGATGTTCGAGGCGCTGGCGCTGGCGCTTCGGCTGGCCTCGAAGCGGACGGAGGTCGAGCTTTGACACGCCCCCGGGGGGTCTCTACGATGTTCGCGGTTTCTTCGGCACCCGATTCGAGCCCGTCGTGATCAAGCTCACCAGCGTCTCGAAAGAGTACCCGCGCCGCGGCGCGGCCCTTCGCGACGTCTCCTTCGAGGTCCGAAAGGGCGAGTTCGTCTTCCTGACCGGACACTCCGGCTCGGGGAAGTCGACGACGATCCGCCTCGCCCACTTCGCGGACCGCCCGACCTCCGGAGAGGTCCGGGTCTCCGGCTACTCCTCCGAGCGCCTCCCGGAGCGCGACGTCTGGAAGATCCGCCGACGCGTCGGGTGCGTCTTCCAGGACTTCCGGCTCCTCCCCGGGCGCACCGCGCTGGAGAACGTCGCCTTCGCGCTCGAGGTGACCGGCACGCCGTCGAAGGCGATCGGACCGAAGGCGAATCGGCTGCTGAGTCAGGTCGGGCTCGCCGCGAAGGCCGGCGCGCCGGTCAACGAACTCTCGGGCGGGGAACAGCAGCGGGTCGCGATCGCGCGCGCCCTGGTGTCGGAGCCGGTGGTTCTCCTCGCGGACGAGCCGACCGGGAACCTCGACGACCGCGCGACCCGGGGGATCATCGATCTCTTCTTCGAGCTGAACGCGATGGGGATGGCGGTGCTGATGGCCACGCACGACCTCGAACTCGTGCGCGCCCACCCGCACCTGCGCGTCCTCGAGCTCGACCAGGGCCGACTCGTCTTCGATTCGGCCGGGGAGGCGCGGTGAACTACGCCGTGCGCGAGGCCGTCGCCGCCTTCCGGCGCGCGCCGCTCCTC
>JANQLR010000229.1 GCA_028280525.1 Longimicrobiales bacterium | reverse complement strand
GACCCCGAGCTTCCCCGCATCCTCGAACGACACGGACTCGTCGTCGGCTGCGGCCACCACCTCCGACCCCGGCACCGCCGACGGGGAGCGCATGCCGCGGAGTACCCTGGCCTCCGGCGCGACGATCGCCGCCAGCGTCCTCTTCGCCCTCTTCGTGGGAGCGGCGTGGGAGTGGTCGCTCGACCGTGGCGACGAGGCGGACTACAGGGAGCGCCTGCGCATCGAGTTCACGGGGGGAGCGCGGGAACTCGCGGCCGACCGGGAGGCTCGCCAGGCGATTCTGCGCGGATCCGAGCGCCTGATCGCCGCGCGCGAGGTCGGGCTTCCCCCGACCGCGGACTCCCTGAGAGCGCTCAGCGCCGCCCTCATCGACTTCCGCTACTTCACCCCGACCCACCCGGCGCTCGACGAGCTGATCGCCTCGGGAAAGCTGGACCTCCTCCGGTCCTCGACTCTGCGATCGGCGCTCGTGACCTACCTCCAGGAGCGGGAGCGGCTGGAGGTCGTGGAAGAGCGGGAGCGCACCTTCGTCGCCGACGCCCTGGAGCCCTACCTGGCCGACGCGATCCGCCTCGGACCTCCTCCGACGCCCATGGACGACCGCTTCTGGGGTCCCGCGGTGGACCGGGATGATCTCGAACGTGCCGTCCGGGACGGTCGCTTTCGGACGCTCATGACCCTTCGCGTCGATCGGACCCGGACCGCACTCCGCTTCTCCGGCGGCCTCGGTCGGGCGATCGAGCGGGTGCTGGCGGAGCTGGAGGCCGACTAGGGCCTGTCCCGCCCCCTGTCGACTCTTCCGGGCACGACCTACCGTACTCCGCCCACCGTCCCACCCCTGAAGAAGGTCCTCATGCGGCTCCTCGCCCGACTCTGCGCCGGCCTCGGCGTCGTCCTCAGCGCATCGCTCGCGGGAGCCGGGGCATCGCCTCGCTCCCTCTCCGCACAGGCCTTCGACCCGTCCGCGATCGACGCCGTCTTCGCGGACATCGAGGCGGAGATGCCGGGGTGCGCGGTCGGCGTCTACCGGGCCGGCGAGATCCTCTACCGCCAGGGGTACGGGAGCGCGAACCTCGACTACGGCCTTCCGATCACCCCCTCCTCGGTCTTCTACCTGGGCTCGGTCGGCAAGCAGTTCACCGCCGCCGCAATCCAGCACGCGGCCGACGCGGGGCACCTCGGCCTCGACGACCCCGTGCAGCGGTGGATCCCGGAGATGCCGGAGTACGGAGTGCCGGTCACCGTCCGCCACCTCGTCCACCACACGAGCGGCGTACGGGACTACCTGACGCTCCTCGACCTCGCGGGGATCCCGTACGACGTGCCGATGACCGACGGCGAGATCGTCGAGCTCATCGCCGCCCAGGAGGCGCTGAACTTCGACCCGGGCGAGCGATACCTGTACAGCAACTCCGGCTACTTCCTCCTCGCGCAGATCGTCGAGCGGGCCACGGGACGTAGCCTCCGGGAGTACCTCGAGGAGCACTTCTTCGGACCGCTCGGAATGGGTGCGACCCGGGTGCACGACGACCGCCGCGAGCCGATCCCCCTCCGGGTCGTCGGCTACCGCCTCGCCGGGCCGCGCGTGCGCATGGACCATCCGTGGAGCTTCGACAAGGTCGGGTCCGGCGGGGTCTACTCGTCGATCGAAGACATGGCGCGGTGGGACCGAAACTGGTTCACGGAGGAGGTCGGCGGGGAGGGGTTCTCCGACCGACTCCTGCAGGTCGGGGGCCTCGCCGACGGAACCGAGCTCCCGTACGCCTTCGGGCTGAGCCGGGGCGAGTACCGGGGACGTGAGACGGTCGGGCACGGCGGGGCACTCGCCGGCTTCCGCAGTCAGCTCCTGCGCTTCCCGGAGTTGGAGACGACGGCCATGGTCG
This sequence comes from Longimicrobiales bacterium, assembly GCA_028280525.1. Lineage (GTDB taxonomy): Bacteria > Gemmatimonadota > Gemmatimonadetes > Longimicrobiales > Gaopeijiaceae > Gaopeijia. The sequence continues at coordinate 1,992 of JANQLR010000229.1, read as the reverse complement.
CGTGCAGCTTCCCCAGTTCGGATCCGGCCGCGCGGGCACGCCGGGTGGCCGACGTCGTGCTGGCGGAGTCGCTCGAACCGGTGGTCGCCGAGTCGGCCGAGGTCCCGGATACGCCCTCCGCCCAACCCGAACTCTCGAACGAGGAGCTGGAGCGCTTCGTGGGCGATTGGGAGGCCTCGATCGGGATCCAGGTCGCGATCGCCCGCGCCGGGAGCGGGCTGGTCTTCATTCAGGGCGGGCAACGCGTCCCGCTGGAGGTCCGGGGCATCGATCACCTCGCGCTCCCCGCCGTCGACGCGGAGCTGCGCTTCTCCGACCTCCGGGACGGTCGCTATCACCACCAGGAGGTGGTGCAGAGGGGTCAGACCTTCACCGCGGAACGCATCGCCGAGGTCGAGCCGGTCGACTGGACCCCCTACGTCGGCGTCTACCACGCCCCCGAGATCGACGCCGAGTGGGAGATCGTGGCGGACGGCGACCGGGCCCGCCTCGTGTCGGGGAGTCGGACCCGCCTCCTCGAATGGGTCGGCGAAGCCCGGCTCGCCACCTCCGGCCTCCAGATCCGCGTCCGCCTCGAGGGTGACCGCGTGGCAGGGCTCACCGTCGACGCCGGACGGGCGCAGGGGATCCGCTTCGAACGGGTCGAGCGGTAGGGGGGGCGTGAGGCCGCGCCGCACCGCTCCGACCCGTCGCCCTCACCTGCGAAGGCGGTACGCCACGACCGACTCCCGATCGACATCATCCCGGACGATCCCGGCGATCGCCTCCCGGTCGATCCAGCGTGGCGAGAAGCCGCGCGGCAGCACCGCCTCCCGCAGCGAGGCGTCCGCAAGCCCGAGAACGAGCCAGCGGACCGGGCCGTCGTCGGGCACCGACTCCGGTGCGAGCCACAGGTAGCCCTCCGGATCCGACAGGAAGCGCCCGAAGGCGGGGAGGATCGTTTCGCGCCGATCGGCCGCCATGTCGAGGAGCCAGCGACGTGCCTCCTCCTCCTCGGTGCGCTCCATGCGGGCCTGCACCCTCCGATCCCACTCCGCATCGGTGACCGGTCGCTCGCGCTCGGGGCTCCGGAAGCTCGCCCGAAGCCTCCCGTCCTCCGCATACACGTCGATCACCCACGCATCGGTGGCCGCCACCGCCAGCCCCGCCACCGTCCACGCCTGTTCGCTCCGGTGACTCACGATCGGCGCCACGGAGGTCATCACGACGCCGCCGCCCTCCATGGGCCGTCCGGCCACGTAGCTCTCCCGGCCGGGCCGGGTCGCGATCGTGTCGCCCCAGCTCCCGTCGTCGTTCCACCGGACGTACTGGGAGATGCGACGCTGGAAGGTCGGTTCTCCCGTCGTCGGCTCGAGACCCGTACCGAGCGTGTTCCCCACGAGCCCGGTCGCGGTCGGCCAGAGGTCGAAGGTGAAGCGCCCCCCCTCGGGCGCGAGGGCGGTGGAGGTGAGGAACGCCCCGCTGCGGTCGAAGCGGCTGACCCGGGCGGCCAGATAGTCGTGGGCGAAGAGGGTGTCGCCGCGGAGGGCGAGCGAGATCAGCGACCGAAACTCGCCGGGCCCCTCGCCCTCGCCGCCTGCACTCCGCGTGAACCCGCCCCGCGGATCGAACCAGAGGAGGCGCCCGTCCCCCCGGTTCGCCACGACCCAGCTCCCGTCTCCGAGCCGCACCACGCCGACGACCCGGAAGAGCTGGTAGCGGCCCGACGAATCCTCGGAGGGGAGCTCCAGAACCCGGTCGCCGACCGACCACTCCGCCTCGAGCGGCGCATCCCCGGCGAGCGTCCACAGCGCCACGCCGGCGCTGTCCACCCGAGTCGCGACCCGGTCCCCCCGACCCGATAGACCGGTCTGTCTGTTCTTCAAGGCCTGCCGCTATATCGCTCTCGCGGGCGTTGGAGATCCGAGTTCTGCGTGACTCTACGAGAATCGCAGGAATTCAGAACCTTAGCGACGCTTGGCCGTTTGCGAGGTTTCTTCGAAGGGCTTGAAG
>JANQLR010000238.1 GCA_028280525.1 Longimicrobiales bacterium | reverse complement strand
GCCGGCGTCTCCAGCCACCCCACGTCTCCGCCCTGCGCCTCGACCATCCGGACGAAGATCTCCCAGGCGACCCCGCCGTCGAGCGCCTCCTCGGCGCGCCGTCGTCCGTCCTCGAGCGAGTCGACGACCGCCCCCGCGACGGCCATCTCCGCCGCCAGCTCCACGGTCAGCTCCCGCAGGTCGACCGGACCCTCGCCGCGCAGACAGTCGATCGACTCGGCCACCTCGAGCGCATTCCCGATCGCGCGCCCGAGCGGTCGGTCCATCGCCGTGAGCCGGGCCGTCGTCCGGACTCCGGTCCGCTCCCCGAGCCCGACCATCGTCCGGGCCAGTTCCCGCGCCTTCTCGACCTCCGGGAGGAAGGCCCCGCTCCCGACCTTCACATCCAGAACGAGTCCGTTCAGATCCTCGGCGAGCTTCTTCGACATGATCGAGCTCGCGATCAGCGGGATGCAGGGGACCGTCCCCGTCACGCTGCGCAGGTCGTAGAGGCGGCGATCGAGCGGGGCGATCTCGGCCGTCTGCCCGATCATCGCACACCCGACCTGCTCCAGGACCTCGGTGAAGCGGTTGAGGGGAAGGCGGGTCTGAAAGCCGGGGATCGCCTCCAGCTTGTCGAGGGTGCCCCCGGTGTGGCCGAGTCCCCGCCCCGACATCATCGGAACGTAGAGTCCGAGTGCCGCGGCGAGCGGCGCGAGCGGGAGGGAAGCCTTGTCCCCCACTCCGCCCGTCGAGTGCTTGTCGACTGGCGGGCCGGGGAGGTGCCTCAGATCGAGGGTCGCGCCCGAGCCGATCATCGCCTCGAGCATCGCGGAGAGCTCCGCGGGCTCCAGTCCCCGAAAGACGACCGCCATGAGGAAGGCGGACATCTGATACTCCTCCACCTCGCGGTCGAGGTACCCCTGGAGGAAGGCCGACAGTTCGCTCGGCTCGAGGGTCGCGCCGTCGCGCTTTCGTTCGATCAGGTGACTGGGGATCATTGCCGGGTCCGGGTGTAGGAGGTCGCGTGATCAAGATGACCGAACGACGCCACCGGTTCCACGCCGCGGTGGGGCTCGCCCTCGCCCTCATGGGACTCGGGACGGCGGCCACGCTGGAGGCGCAGGTGGGCGACCCCCCGCCCGACACGATCAACGGCGGATCGGCGCCGGCGGGTGACGGCGCATCGACGCCGCTCTCCACCCCCGAGGCCATCGCCCGCATCGATGCGCTCCACTTCGGCATGGACCTGGACGGGGCGCTCGCCGTCGCGCGGGAGGCGCTCACCCTCGATTCGACGACGGCGCAGCTCCTCCACCGAGGCGCCCGACAGACCGTTCACTCCGGCATGATCGAGGAGGCGGCCGATCGGCGGGACGACGCCAAGGCGCTCTTCCTCGAGGCGGAGGGCTATGCCCGCCGCGCGTTGGAGAATGACTCGCTGGACGCGCGGGCCTGGAGCTGGCTCGCGATCTCGACGGGACGTCGCTCGTCGCTGGAGGGCGTGTTCACGCGGATCGAGCTGGCGGGCGTGCTCAAGGAGGCCGCCGATCGCTCTCTCGCGCTCGACTCCGTGCAGTCGGGGGCGCTTCACGTCCTCGGAGCGTGGCACGCGGAGATCCGGCGGCTGAACCGGATCGAGCGGTTCACCGCACGCCGACTCCCCGGCGGCGACGTCTTCGGTGCCGCCGAGTGGTCGGAGGCCGAGCGTCTTCTGCGTCGGGCGGTCGAGGTCGCGCCGGAGGAGGTCGTACACCGCCTCGAACTCGGTCGGATCCTCATGGACACCGACCGGAAGGAGGAAGGGCTGGG
>JANQLR010000236.1 GCA_028280525.1 Longimicrobiales bacterium | reverse complement strand
CCGGGTAGGCGTCCGCCGTGCTCGCCGAATAGGTCTGCGTCTGGCCGCGGCCCCGGCCTCGCGTCTCGACGATCACGTCACCCTGATCGAGGAAGAGGTCGGAGATGCCGATGCCCTCCTCGAGGAGCCCGCCGGGGTTGCCCCGCACGTCGAGGATCAGCGAACGAATGCCGTCGGCAACGAGACCGTCGATGGCTCGGCGCAGCTCCTCCGTGGAGGTATTGTTGAAGCGCTGGAGCGGGACGTACCCGATCCCGTCGTCGAGGGTGAGGGTGAAGGGGACCGACCGCACCCGGATCACCTCGCGGGTGAGGGTGAAGGAGATCGGCTCCTCGACCCCCTGGCGGAGCATCTTCACCTCGACCGACTCGCCGGCGGGTCCCCGCAGCGCGTCGACGGCCCGGTCGACCTCCCACCCCTGCGCGAGCTGTCCGTCGATCTCGTAGAACTGATCCCCCGAGCGGATGCCGGCGCGCAGCCCGGGTCCGCCGGGCATCGGCGAGATCACGGTGACGTAGCCGTCACGCTCGAGGACCTCGAGCCCGACCCCACCGTACTGACCCTCGGTCGTACGGATGGCGAAGTCCTCCCACTCCTCGCGGGCGATGAAGGAGGAGTTCGGGTCGCCCAGCTGCTCGAGGACGCCGTCGATCGCCGACTCGTAGAGCTCGGACTCGTCGACCGACTCCACGTACTCCTGCGAGACGTAGTCGATGACCTCCTGCACCAGTCGGAGCTGCGAGTAGACGTTCTGGTCGCGGTCCGCGCCCTCCTGGAGGAACCACCCGCCCAGGAGGATCGACGACCCGATGACCACGATCGGCATCCACGCCGACGATTTCCGCTGCATTCCCGACTCCCGTGTCCCCTGAGGCGGTGGATCCGCCCCTTCCCTAGAAGGCTGTTGAAGAACTGGGGCGAGCCGCGTGACGCGCACCATGGGGCCATATTCTAGACGGATTGCCGAAGGCGTGGCCGTGAGCCCCGGCGAGGCAATCCAACGACGAAGATGGCCCCATGCTGCCGTAACCCCTTGGGCGGAGGGGGGGTCGGTGGCTCATGCGGCGTCTCTCCTCCTCACCGTAGCGCTGCTACGATTCGTCGTCTTTCCTTGCCTGAACCCACCGAACACCCCTCCGCGCGGCCGCACCCCAGTTCTTCAACAGCCTTCTAACCGCCCGGCGCTCCGAAGGTTTCGGGAAAGCGCTCCACGAGCACCTCCCGGATGCGTCGCTCGACCTCCTCCGGGGTCCCGGAGGCGTCGACCAGGACGCGGCTCTCCGAACCGGACGCCAGCTCACGATATCCCTCTCGGACCCGTCGGAGGAACTCCGACCCGGCGCGCTCGATTCGATCGGGGTCCTTTCCGTCCGCCCGCTGCCGCGCCGTCCCCTCCTCCGCCGGAAGGTCGAGGATGAGCGTCAGGTCGGGCTGCAGCCCGCCGGTGGCGACCTCATTGACCCGCTCCACCCGCTCCAGAGCGAGCCCCCGTCCGAAGCCCTGGTAGGCGAAGGTCGAGAGGTCGAAGCGGTCGGCCAAGAAGAGCTGTCCGGCCTCGAGGGCGGGGCGGACCCGGTCGCGTACGAAGGCCGCGCGAGCGCCCACCATCAGGCAGAGCTCGGTCTCCGGGGGGACGTCGAGCTCTCGAAGCTCTAGGAGGACGTGTCGAATCGCCTCGCCGACCGCCGTCCCGCCGGGCTCGCGGCCGGAATCCCAGTCGAGCCCGAGTGCGTCGAACCACGCCGCGAGCCGCTCGAACTGGGTCGACTTGCCGACCCCTTCGGTGCCCTCGAGGACCAGGAAGAGGGCGCGTTCAGCCATCGAATCGCCCCGCCCGGGGTGCGAGGTTCCGGGCGGGGGACCCGCGCCCCGCCAACCGCACCCCGGCCCTCGGACGCGCGAACGGGGAGGAGGCCCGCGCCCCCTCCCCGTCCACTCCCTGCCATCCCGAAGGACGCCGGTCGATCACGGCTCGTAGTCCATCCCGAGGTGGGTGATCTGATCCTCGCCCATCATCCAGCGAAGCGTGTTCTTCAGCTTCCAGTGCTGGATGAAGATGTCGTGCTCCGGGTAGAGGCCCGGGAGCGTCTGCGGCGCCTTGAAGTAGAAGGAGAGCCACTCCTGGATCCCGCTCAGGCCGGCGCGGCCAGCCAGGTCCAGGAAGAGGGCGAGATCGAGGACGATGGGCGCGGCGAGGATCGAATCCCGGCAGAGGAAGTCGACCTTGATCTGCATGCCGTACCCCATCCATCCGAAGATGTCGATGTTGTCCCAGCCCTCCTTGTTGTCTCCACGCGGCGGGTAGTAGTTGATCCGCACCTTGTGGTACATGTCGGAGTAGAGATCCGGGTACTTCTCGGGCTGCAGGATGTGCTCGAGCGCACCGAGCTTCGACTCCTCCTTCGTCTTGAAGGACTCCGGATCGTCGAGGACCTCACCGTCCCGGTTCCCGAGGATGTTCGTCGAGAACCAGCCGTTCAGGCCTAGCATCCGCGCCTTGAAGCCGGGGGCGAGGATGGTCTTCATGAGGGTCTGACCCGTCTTGAAGTCCTTCCCCCCGATCGGCACGCCGCGCTCGATCGCCGCATTCTCGAGCGCCGGGAAGTCGGCCGAGAGGTTCGGGGCGCCGTTGGCGTAGGGGACGCCCTCCATGATTGCGGCGTAGGCGTAGAGCATCGACGGGGCGATCCCCGGATCGTTCTCCTCCATCGCCTTCTCGAAGGCCTCGAGCGTCTCGTGCTGCGGCCCCGGGCGAAGGAAGACCTCCGTCGACCCGCACCACACCATGACGAGCCGGTCGCAGCCGTTCTCGGCCTTGAAGTTCCGGATGTCCTCGCGGAGCTGCTCTGCGAGCTCCTTCTTGTTCGCGGCCTTCTTCACATTCGGGCCGTCGAGCTTCTTCACGTAGTCCGTCGAGAAGGCCGCCGGCATCGGCTGGATCGTCTCGAGGAAGTCCTTCATCGGGTCCAGGTGGTTCTGCTTGTGCAGCACCCCGGCGTTGACCGCGCTGTCGTAGGCGTTGTCCGCGATCGGATCCCAGGCGCCGAAGACGAGGTCGTCGAGGCCGGCGAGCGGCACGAAGTCCTTGATCAGCGGCGTGCGGTTCTCGTTCCGCTTCCCGAGCCGGATCGTCTGCATCTGCGTCAGGGAGCCGACCGGCTTGGCGAGGCCGCGTCGTGCCGCCTCGACACCGGCGACGAAGGTCGTCGCCACCGCGCCGAATCCGGGGAGCAGGACGCCGAGCTTCCCCTCGGCCGGACGAATCTCAGGGGTTTCCTTCACGGAAGGCCTCGCTTTCAGAGTCGCGCCGCGCGCCTCGACGGGCGGGCGATGGGTTCTTCATGCACGGACGAGCCCGCCCGAATGGTTGGTGGGCAGACCGGGTAATTTAGACAAATGCGTAACGGGCCGGGAGATCGCCACCGGCTTTGTTACCCGCCACGGCTGCGGTCGGGGCTCGCGCGGGGCGAGTCCGCTCCCCGCGCGACGCGCCCGGCTACGGCGCGAGGATGATGCGAGACTCGGAGCCCTCTTCCATCCCCTTCGCGATCGTCCCGTTCACCTGCTGCAGAATCTTGTCGAAGGCCGACTGGGCCACGACGAGCCGCTGGTACGTCATGTGCGTCTGCAGCTTCCCGACCTGGGCATCGTACGCCTCGGCCTCCTCCGGGGTCGGCTGCTCGCCGGCCCGGAGCTTCGTCGAGATCTGCGCCTCCAGCGCCTCCAGCTCCTTGCGGTAGCCGTTCAGCTCCTCGTCTGCGTCGGCGTCCTTGATCGCCCGCCGCAGCGCCTGGTATTCGTCGGTCCGCGCGAGCGCGTTCCCGAGGTCCTTCGCCATCTCCATGATCCGGGACATCCGGTCCTCCGTGGTGTTCAGCCGTTGCGCACCGCGGTCACGATCCGCGGTCGCCCGGTCCAGTCGTTGTGAGTCACGGCGCGTTGGAAGGCGCCGGTCGATTCGATGAGTGCGCCGACGGGCGCCGCCTGTCCGAGCCCCACCTCGAGGGCCAGGAGTCCCTTCGGCCGCAGCCGGTCGGGGGCGCCGTCGACCAGGACCTCGAGAACGTCGAGGCCGCGCCGCCCCCCGAAGAGCGCGGCACCGGGCTCGTGTTCGCGAACCTCGGGCTCGAGCGACGCGCGCTCCTCCTCGGCGACGTAGGGCGGGTTCGAGACGATCACGTCGAAGCGCACCTCCGCCGGGACCGGATCGTAGCACGAACCGTGCAGGAAGTGCACCCGTTCCCCGAGGCCCGCCGCCGCCCGGTTCTCGCGGGCAAGGTCGAGCGCCTCCGAGGAGAGGTCCACCGCCCACACCTCGTCGAAGTCGCCCTCGTGCGCGAGGGAGAGGGCGATGCACCCGGTCCCGGTGCCGACGTCCAGAACCGTTCCCCCCGACCGCCCCCGTCGTGCGTCGAGGACCACCTCGACCAGCACCTCGGTCTCCGGTCGGGGGATCAGCGCCCGAGGGTCGGTGCGCAGCTCGAGTTCGCGGAAGCCGGTCCGGCCCACGATGTACTGGAGCGGCTCCCGACCGGCGCGGCGCAGGAGGAGCGGCTTGAACTCGCCGAGTTCGCCCGGGTCGAGGGGTCGATCGAACTCCAGGTAGAGCTGGAGGCGCGGCTTCCCCAGCGCGTGCGCCAGGAGGTGCTCCGCGTCGAGGCGGCCCTGCTCGACGCCCTTCGATTCGAGGTAGGCCGCCGCCCAGCGGATCATCGACAGGACGGTCCAGCGCTCCGGCGCCGGCGGCGGGGCGGTCCGCCTCCGGCCCGACGCCTCCCGGGTGCGCGGGCCCTCGGTCACGCCGAGTCGCCCTCCATCCGCTCCGCCTCCTCGGCCAGGCGCAGGGCGCGGACGAACTCGTCGATCTCGCCGTCGATCACCCGAGCGAGGGCGTGGCTGGAGTAGTTGATCCGGTGGTCGGTCACCCGCGACTGCGGGTAGTTGTAGGTGCGGATCTTCGCCGAACGATCTCCGGAGCCGACCTGGCTCTTCCGGGCGGCCGCGCGCTCGGCGTTCTTCTCCGCGATCATCCGGTCGAGGAGGCGCGAGCGGAGCACCTTCATCGCCTTCGCCTTGTTCTTGTGCTGCGACTTCTCGTCCTGGCAGGAGACGACGAGGCCGGAGGGCTCGTGCGTGATGCGGACGGCCGAATCGGTGGTGTTCACCGACTGCCCCCCGGGGCCGCTCGAGCGAAAGACGTCGATGCGCAGGTCGTTCGGATCGATCTGAAGATCGACCTCCTCCGCCTCCGGGAGCACGGCCACCGAGGCGGCCGAGGTGTGGATGCGGCCCTGGCTCTCCGTCTCCGGAACGCGCTGGACGCGATGGACGCCCGACTCGAGGCGGAGCTTCCCGTACGCGCCCGCACCCCGAACCACGAAGACCGCCTCCTTCACCGACCCGGGGATCCCCTCGGAGATCGAGAGGAGTTCCGTGCTCCACCCCATCCGTTCGGCGTAGCGCTGATACATGCGCATGAGGTCACGGGCGAAGAGACCCGCTTCGTCCCCGCCGGTGCCCGCGCGCACTTCGACGACGGCGGGACGGTCGTCCATCGGGTCGCGGGGAATCAGGAGTTCGCGAACCGTCTCCTGCAGCGGGGGGATGCGCTCCGCGAGGCCGCGGATCTCCTCCTCGGCGAGGGCGCGCATCTCCGGGTCGTCCGCCTCGGCGGCGAGTTCGGAGGCACCGGCGTGCTCCTCCACGAGGCTGCGCAGCGTGCGACCTTCGCGCACCACGGTCTCGAGGTGGCTCCGCTCCTGCCCGAGGTCGCGGAGACGTGAGGGGTCCTGCAGGACGCTCGGGTCTGCGAGCTGCTCGTCCAACTCCGCGAAGCGACGCTCCGCCTCCTCGAGCCGCTCCAGGAGCTTGGGGTCGAGTTCGATCGAACTCACCGTGAGGGACCTGCGCGAGCGCAGAGACGGCCGGGTTCCCCCGGCCGACTCCGGTTACTCGGCCGTCTTGGCGTACTTGCGCTTGAAGCGCTCCACGCGCCCGGCGGTGTCCACGAGGCGCTGCTTCCCCGTGTAGAACGGGTGGCAGGTGGAGCAGATCTCGACGTGGATCTCCGGCGTCGTCGACTTCGTCGGGATGCGGTTCCCGCAGCTGCAGACGATCGTCGCCTCGCCGTACTCCGGATGGATGCCCTGCTTCATCGTCCGTCTCCGAACCGGAATCGAAACGGGCCGCGGCAGCCGATGAGAGCGCCGGGCCCGGGGTCCGGGGCCGCTCCGGTCCGGCGACCCTTTCCTCTACAGACTGGAAAGTATAGAAACGACGTCAAGCGGGATCAACGCCCCTGCCCCGCCGGGTCGCGGGTCACGGACCCATCGTTCCCCGCCGCGCCTCGAGCGCCGTCCCGAGCAGGAGGAGGAGGCCGGCAACGAGGAGCGCCGGCCGCAGGAGCCAGCCTCCGCGCAGGTAGGGAGTGGGTGCGCCCTCGATCCGATCGATGCGCACGGAGCGGATGCCGGCGGTGAGCGGGGCGATCGCCTCCACGCGCGCGCCGAAGGGATCGACGGTCCCGCTCCACCCCCCATTCCCGACCCGGATCGCGCCGACGCCGGCCTCCACGGTTCGAAGCGCGAGGTGGGCCGGGTGCGTGCGGAAGGCGGAGGTACGACTCGATTCGGGGAGATCGGCGAGCCAGCCGTCGTTCGTGACGTTGAGGAGCCACCCCGCTCCACGCTGCACGTGCCGACGGGCCAGGTGGGTGTGCGCGGACTCGATGCAGATGAGGACGCCGGCCGGGGGGGGACGGGTGACCACCCCGGCGCCGATGTCGAGCGGGAGCTGGCGCGACGACCCTCGGGCAGCCCGGTTTCGGGGTCCGGCCTCCACCCCGGGGACCAGCTCGACCTTCCGCCACGTCGCCGTCGGCCCGCCGGAGCTCCATCGCTGGTAGGCGTTGAACCTTCGCCCCCCTTCATCGGCCAGGAAGCCGCCCACCCAGACGGGCCGTCCCGCCTCCGCTACCCACCCTTCGACGAGGCGCGCCACCTCAGGATCGTTCAGCTCCGCCGGGAGGGCGGTCTCCGGGAGGAGGAGTTCGCCAGGGCCGGACCGGAGCGCCTCGGGCAGGAGGGCGCGGACCGCGGCGTCGGTCTCCGCCAGGGCGCGGTCGGCGTCGCGCCTCACCTCCATCGCGACGTTGGGCTGGACGATCACGGCGCTGTGCACGGTCCCCACCGGCGTCGTGTCGATCCGAACCGCTCCGGCGACCGCCCAGCCGAGGAGGAGAAGGCCGGCGAGCCCCCACCGCGTCCACGGTCCGCCCTTCATCCCCGGGTCCCGTCCCCCGGCGCCGGTACCGAGCCAACG
>JANQLR010000226.1 GCA_028280525.1 Longimicrobiales bacterium | reverse complement strand
TCGACTCGCTGCGGAGTCGCGACCCGCCGCAGACCGTGCACGGGAGCGTCGACATGAACTCCTCGAGCTGGCTCCGGACCGCCTCGGAGGTCGTCTCGGCGTAGCGCCGCTGCACGTTGGCGACGACGCCCTCCCAGGTGTCCTCGTAGTGCCCCTCGAACTTCCCCGAGACCGGCTTGTACGGGAAGCGGATCTTCATCGCACCGGAGCCGTCGAGCACGGCGTCCCGAACCTCCTCGGGGAGGTCGGCCCACGGGGTCGCCGGGTCGAACTCGTAGGCCCCGGCGAGGCCGGGGATGACCGAGCGCTTGAGGTGACCACCGGGCTCTCCCCACGGCAGGACGACGCCCTCCAGGATCGAGAGCGAGCCGTCGCCGAGGAGGAGCTGCGCATTTACCTCCTTCCGGGTGCCGAGGCCGTCGCAGACGTCGCAGGCGCCGTACGGCGAGTTGAAGGAGAACTGCCGCGGTTCGAGCTCGGGGAGGGAGGTCGAACAGCTCGCGCAGGCGTAGTGCTCGGAGTAGAGGTGCGAGACGGGGTCGGCGTTCTTCCCCTTCGGGTAGTGGACGACCTCGACGATCCCCTCGCTCGCGTTGAGCGCGGTCTCGACGGAGTCGGCGAGGCGGTCGCGCTCGTCGGCCTTCACGGCGAGCCGGTCGACGACGATCGCGATGTCGTGATTCTCGTACCGGTTGAGCTTGGGCGGATCGGTCAGGTCGTAGGTCTCGCCATTCACCCGCGCCCGCACGAACCCCTCCTTCCGCGCCTTCTCGAAGAGCTCGCGGAACTCCCCCTTCCGTCCCCGGATCTGGGGTGAGAGGATCTCCAGACGCTCCCCCTCGCCGAAGTCCAGGAGGCGGTCCACGATCTGGCTCGCCGACTGGCGAAGAACGGGCTCGCCACAGTTGGGGCAGTGCGGGATCCCCACCCGCGCCCAGAGGAGGCGCAGGTAGTCGTAGACCTCGGTCACGGTGCCCACCGTGGAGCGCGGATTCCGCGAGACCGTCTTCTGTTCGATCGAGATCGCCGGGGAGAGCCCCTCGATCGAGTCGACGTCCGGCTTCTCCATCAGCCCGAGGAACTGGCGGGCGTAGGCGGAGAGCGACTCGACGTACCGACGCTGCCCCTCGGCGTAGATCGTGTCGAAGGCGAGCGAGCTCTTCCCCGACCCGGAGAGCCCGGTGATGACGACCAGCTCCCCGCGCGGGAGGTGGACGTCCACGTCCTGCAGGTTGTGCTCGCGCGCACCGCGGACGATCAGGGTGTCGAACTGGGTCATACCGAATATATACCGAAAGCCGGTGGAGCTTCACAAGCCGGAGGGATACGGCAGCGGGGTGGGCCCGGTGCTCCCGAACCCACCCCGCAGGCGAACTGGAGTTTCCGTCGGCGTCAGCGCATCGACTGGAGGCGGCGGACCCGCTCCTCCGTCGACGGGTGCGTCGAGAAGAGCCGCGAGATCCCCCGCCCGCGGAGCGGATTGACGATGGCGAGGGGCGCGGCCGCTTCATTCACCCGCATCGGGATGCGGCGCGCGCCCGCCTCGAGTCGAAGCAGGGCGTTGGCGAGCCCGTTCGGGTGGCCGGTGATCCGCGCGGCCGTGGCGTCGGCCTGGAACTCGTTCTGACGTGAGATGGCCATCTGGATCACCATCGCCATGAGCGGGGCGACGATGGCGAGGGCGAGGGCGGCGAAGGGGTTGTTGTCCCCGTCTCGCCCGCCGGTGCCGAAGATGAAGCCCCAACGGACGATCGAGGCGACGAGGCCGATCGCGCCCGCCATCGTGGCCGCCACCGTCCCGACGAGCATGTGGCGGTGCTGGATGTGCGCGAGTTCGTGGGCGGTCACCCCCTCGAGCTCCTCCATCGAGAGCGCCCGGAGGATCCCCTGCGTGAAGCACACGACGCCGCGCTCCGGAGACCGCCCCGTGGCGAAGGCGTTCGGCTGGTCGTGCGGCGCGATCGCGACGGTCGGCATCGGCAGCCCGGCGCGGTTCGCCAGACGCTCGACCATGTCGTAGAGCTGGGGCGCCTGCTGCCGGTCGACGACCTGCGCCCGGTACATCCGCAGGACCGCCGTGTCGCTGAACCAGTACGAGCCGAAGTTCATGACCACGGCGATCCCGAACATCAGGATCGCCCCGTTCTGACCCCCGATCGCCCCGCCGATCACGACGAAGAGGAGGGTCAGGGCCGTCATCAGCCCGAAGACCTTCACCATCTGCATATCTCTGAATCTCCCGCCGCCCGCGGCGGCCAAAGACGTTCCTGTCCGATCGTTCTACCCCTACGTGTTCCGGGGGCGGCGTCGTCAGGGCGAAGCCGCGCCGGGGGGGAGCGTCCGGTGGAGCGGCCCGGGCTCCGGGGCCTCCTCACGCGGCTGGCTCTAGTACCCCCACTCCCGCACGACGGCGAAGCCGATGACGTACTCGGCGCCGAGCTGGACCTCGGAGAGGCCGAAGGCGGAGGTACGGAGGAAGCGGTCCTCGATGAAGGCCTCCAGGTGGTAGGCGTCGGAGGACTGCCACTCCATCCGTGCACCCCCGACGACGGCGGCGCTCCCGCCGAGCTGCGAGAGCGGCCTCAGCACCACCGCCCCGAAGATCTCGCCCCCCGAGAAGTAACGGCCGATCTCGACCTGGGTGGAGGCGAAGGAGGCTCCGACCCCGGTTCCGCCGCCGGCGAAGCCCAGGTCGCCCACCTGGGTGATCGCGAGGTAGTCGATCAGGGAGAGTTCCTGGGCGGCGAGTGCGGCGAGCTGGTTCGCGACGGTCCCCGAGAGCCAGTTCCCCGCCGCCCCGAAGGCGTTCGCGGCGAGATTCCCCGAACCGGCTCCCGTGAGGCTGGAGGTCGGCTGACCGAAGGCGATGTAGGAGAGGAGGTCCGAGTCCGAGAGGCCCTGCTCGTCGGTGGAGAGGTCGAAGCTCGGGTTGAGCAGGGTTCCGCCCAGATTCACGGTGATGTCGAGGGGGTCGCCGTCCTGCCGTCGGATGCGCGTCTCGGCAACGATGTCCATCGACGGATTGATCCCGGCAAGCCCCTCGAAGGAGACCGTCCCCGTCTCCACCTCGAAGACCCGGCTCCCCTGGAAGGCCTGCCCTCGAACCACGGTGAGGTCGCCGAGGAGGGAGAGGTCCCGACGCTGGCGGTCGTAGACGACGATGATGTCCTCGCCCACGATCTCCACCTGCAGCGTCCGACCCCGCAGCCAGGTGTTCGACTCGACGTCCATCGAGATGTCCATGCGCAGGGCGTCCATGAATGGATTCTGCGTCCGTTCCAGGAGCGCCCGCCCGCCGATGTCGGTGGTGTCGATGATGGCGGCGAATCGGGGGTCGCCGAGGTCGAGGACGCCGATCGAGCGCTGGAACTCGTCGAGGTAGAGCGTTCCCTCGTCGACCTCGAGGTTCCCGGTCAGGACCGGCTGGCGATAGCGACCGGTCAGCTGAAGGTCGCCGGAGACGGCCCCCGATACGTCGAGCCGGTCGACCGCCTGAAACTCGTCCAGCCGCATCGTCAGATCGAACTCGGGGTCGAGGAGAGAGGAGAGGGTCACGGTGCCGGTCGCGCTGGCCCTCCCCCGCCCCGCCTCGGCGGTCGCCTCCACCTGAACGATCCCGTCGCGGCCGATGACAGCCGTCCCGCCGACTCCCCGCTGTCGGACCCCCACCGACCCGAGCGTCCACGCCCCACCGGTCAGAGCCAGCCGGCCGCTCGCCACCGGATCGTCCACGGTGCCCGTCACCTCGACCTGCCCGGTGACCGCCCCCTCGATCTGCTCGAGATCCTCGAGCCAGCCGAGGACGCTCCGTGCCGCGAGGGAGTCGGTGAAGATCGTCAGCTCGAGCTCCTCGTCCAGGAAACGCCGTGGAGGAGTGCGACCCAGCGCCAGATCGATCGGGACGATTCCGTCGGCGTGAAGCACGCGCTCGCCGCGCCGGTCCGCATCGAAGGCGACCACCGCCCGCCGCGCCCGGTAGTCGAGCTCCCCCTCGACGTGATCGAAGCGGGCCGCCTCCCAGCGCACGTCGTCGCCCACGACCTCCGCCTCGATCTCGGGGGCATCGGCGGCTCCTGTGATGCGTAACCGGCCGTCGACGATGCCGGAGATCGGGAGGTCCTCGCGCTGCAGGATGCGAAGGAGGCGAACCACCTCGAGACGTTCGACGTCCAGGGTGAAGTCGGTCTCCCCCTCCCACGGAAGGCGGCCATCGGCGCGGATGCGCACCGGCGCGTCGCCGTCGCGGATCAGGTCCAGCCCCTCGACGCTGCGCATCGAGTCGGTCCAGACGAGGGTGGTGGGTTGCTGGAGCAGGTAGTGGGCGTCCTCCACCGCGAGGTCGAGCGAGGCGATCTCGGCCCGGAGGCCACCGTCCGAGAGGGTCAGCCCGGTCCGGAGGTCGATCGACTCTCCCGCGCCGGACTGAATGGAAGCCTCGACCTCCCCGCTCGGGTGAGCATAGCTCCCGGTGAAGCGCGAGCGCTCGAAGAGTCGGGTCGCGACCTCGGCGGTGTCGGTGATCAGGTCGAAGTCGATGCGGGCATCGGTGGCGGGAAGACCGCTGGCGCGCACCGTCGCCTCCGCGTGGCCGACCGTGTTGCGTGCCCAGACCAGGTCACGCCCCTCGAGCCGGGCGTCGGCGGTGAAGTCGGTGACGGCCCCGCTCAGCGTCACGGTGCCCTCCACCGCACCCTCCAGCCGCACCTCGTCCAGGAGCGGGAGGGTGTCCGGGTCGATGCCGCGCAGGACGAGGGCGTCCCGCTCGAGGGCGCGCAGCGTGTCCCGGGCGATGACCGTGTCCCCGAGGAAGGCGGGCCGGAGGCCTGCGAGCGACGCCGTCCGGAAGGAGAGCTGCACCTCGCCGCCACCGGCCTCGGCCGAGTCGGTGGCGTGCGTCCCGGTCCCCTCCACATCGACGCCGCCGAGACGGCCGCGGAGCGAGTCCACCCGGAGTCGCCCTTGCCCCACCCGAGCGGCGACGAGAGCGGAGTCGATCGGGAGTCCGTTCACCCGCGAGGGTCCGAGGCGCGCCCGCCCGGTCCCGGTGAGCGCCTCGATCCGGTCCCCGGCCACGGTCACCTCCACCTCGCCGCTCAGCGAGGTGCGTTCGCCGAGCGCGGTCCAGACCTTCCCGGCCCGGAAGTCGTCGAGCGTGCCGGCGAGCCGGACCCCGTCGCTCCACCGGGCCGGGTTCAGGCGCAACTCCAGCTCCGCCACCCCCACATCGGCCGAGACGCGCGTCTCGATCGTCAGGTCGTCGAGGCGGCCGCGGGTGCGGAAGGAGCCGCGCAGCTCCCCTCCGATCGGGAGATCCGGACGATCGAGTTGCAGCGCGGCGAGGGAGAGGGGGCTGGCATCCCCCTGGAGATCGATGCGCCAGACCTCCTCGTCGTCCCGGAGGACGGACCCGCGGGCGACCACGCGTGACGGAGGAAGGCCGGGGCGTTCGTGTCGCACCTCGGCGTCCACGAGGAGTCCTTCGTCGACCGATCCGGAGAGACGGGCCCGGACGGCCCCCGATCCCCCGAGGTTCACCGCCGGCACCACCGCGGAGAGGTCGGACCACTGCAGCGGCAGGAGCTCGACGCGGGTGTCCGTGAAGCGGATCCCCTCGGGGCGAGGCTCGAGGATGCCGGAGAAGTCGGCGGTGGTTTCGGGTCCGTCGCCCCGAAGGGTGACGCGGGACGTCACGGAGAGGCGCTCCACCGGTCCCTCCACAGCGACCCTTCCGGAGAGTGCCCCCTCCGGGAGGCCCAGCTCCGCCGGCAGGTAGTCGCGGAGGACGCCCGGGGGCAGGCTGGTCAGGCGGGTATCGACCTCCTCCAGGATCACGCCGTCCCCGAGGATCACGGTCCCGCGTCCCCCCACCGCGCCCGCCCCCCAGCTCAGGTCGGCGTTCGTGGCGGTCCAGCGCGACCCGCCCTGCGCGACCCGGCCCTGCAGCTCGACGTCGCCGCGGACCGGAGGGATCCGATCGGAGATCCAGCGGATCCGCTCGAGTTCCGCACCCTCGAGCTCGAGCTGGAGCTGGACGTCCGGGATCGGCCCCAGCCCCACCGACACCGTTCCGGAGGCCGACGCGAGGTCGGTCTCGAAGCGATCCACGTCCACCACGAGACGGCGGGAGGAGATCCGAACCTCCACGCCTGCGTCGTGGAGTTCGACCGGCTCCCGGAGGATGTCGACGGTCCCCTCGAGGGCCCCGATCTCCACCGTGGTTCCGCCCCGGCCGGACGGGAGGATCTCGATCCGCTCGACCTCGGCGCGGCGAAGGGCGACGTCCAGGTCGAGCCGTCGCTCCGACCCGTCCCCCTGCGTGTTCAGCACACCTCCCGGTTCACCCGGGAGAGGTCGGAGCAGGACGAAGCGGGAGTCGAGGATCTCGATCGGGCCGAGGGTGAGCGCGCGATCGCTCGGCGCCTCCTCGCCGGCCTCGGTCGAGTCGGAGCGGACCCCGAT
>JANQLR010000167.1 GCA_028280525.1 Longimicrobiales bacterium | reverse complement strand
CGCCCATGCCAGCCTGCCCACGATCTCCCCCCGCGCCCGCTCGAACGCCTCCCCCCACCGCGCATCCCAAGGCACCACCCGCACCGTGCCGCGCCGAAGTCCCAGCCCGAATTCGTTCATGGTATCGAGAGGTGGAGTCCGAGTACCGGTCCCGAACCGACCGGGGTGGTGCAGCCGTGGTCGAGCGGCGCAACGCCCTCACCAAGCCCGGCCGAGGCCGCGTGGAGTGGATGCTGAAGTAGGCGGCGGGACCGAGTGAGCCGAGGAGTAGCAGCGCTACTTCGCAGGCTCGCGAGCGTCCCGCCAACGATGGGCCCACACGCGAAGCGTGGGGAAGGCGCCGCTCCACGCGGCCACTCCTAGATATGAAAGAGCCAGCCGCCGATGACGACATACGTCGTCAACAACACCGCCCCCTCCCACCGCTGCACCTTCATCGCCGACTTCGTCACCGGGAGGACCAGGAGGGAGAGCAGCAGCACCGCCGGCAACTCCTCCCGCAGGACTTGAGGCACCGTCACGATCGGGGTGACGACCGAGGTCGCGCCGAGGATCAGCCCGATGTTGAAGATGTTCGAGCCGATGATGTTGCCGACGGCGATGTCGGCCTCGCGCCGGAAGGCGGCCACGAGCGAGGTGGCGAGCTCGGGGAGCGAGGTGCCGATCGCGACGACGGTCAGCCCGATGATCATGTCGGGGATGCCGAAGGCGACGGCGATGAACTCGGCGCCGCGCACGATCGCCGAGCCGCCGATGACGAGCCCGAGCGACCCTGCGACCACCAGCGCGATGTCCCTCGCGCGGACCTCGGAGCGCGACTCCGCGCCGTCCGACCCCTTCTGCTTCGCCCCGACCTCGCCGAGCGCCCCGGCGTACTGCTCGTGCACGACCTCGGGGTCGGCGGCGGCGGTCCGGTTCACGAAGAAGAGGTAGAGCGCGAGCGCCGTGAGCAGGATGACGCCATCGCCCAGCCCGAGCGCCCCGTCGAGCATCATGGGGAAGAGGCACAGCGTCATGGCGAGCATGATCGGCACCTCGCGCCGGATCACCCGCGAGTTGACCTCCATGGGTCGGATGATCGCCGTGACGCCCAGGATCAGGCCGATGTTGGCCAGATTCGACCCCATGACGTTCCCGATCGCGAGGTCGCTGTTCCCCTTGAGCGCCGCGAGCATGGCGACGACGAGCTCCGGGGCGGAGGTCCCGAGGGAGACGACGGTGAGCCCGATGACGATCGACGAGATCCCCAGCGAGGCGGCCAGGCAGGCGGCGCCGCGCACGAGCCACTCGGCGCCGAAGTAGAGGACGCCGACGCCGACGCCGAGCAGGAGGAAGTGGAAGACGAACGGATTCACCGTGTCCTCATCGGGTTCGAGCCAGCCACGTCCTCACCTCCTCCACCGACCTCGTGTTGAGCACATCCTTCGGCTCGAGCCACCCCCGTCGGGCCTGATCCACGCCGTACCGCATCATGTCGAGACCTTGCACCGAGTGCGCATCGGTATCGATCGCGACGGCTACCCCGAGCTCCCGCGCACGATTCACATGCCGGTCGTGCAGGTCGAGCCGACGCGGCGAGGCGTTGAGCTCCACCGCGATTCCACGCTCCGCCGCCTTCTGCAGGACGGCCTCGACGTCGAGGGCATACGCCTCACGCCGGTTGAGGAGCCGCCCGGTGGGGTGCGCCAGGATGTCGACCTGCGGGTGATCCATGGCCCGGAGCACCCGCTCGGTCATCTCGGCTCCGTCCATCTCCATGAAGGAGTGGACCGCGATGACCACCAGATCGAGCTCCTCGAGGATGTCGTCCGGCTGGTCGAGCGAGCCGTCCTTCAGAATGTCGACCTCCTGCCCGCGGAGAATGAGGAGGTCGTCGCCCACCTCCTCCTGAGCGGCGGCGATGTCGTCCCACTGCTGCCGGACCTTCTCCGGGGTGAGACCGCCGACCATCGTCACCGCCTGCGAGTGGTCGGTGACGGCGATGTAG
>JANQLR010000157.1 GCA_028280525.1 Longimicrobiales bacterium | reverse complement strand
GTGGCGGCGCCGAGGGCGACGTTCTCCGTCCCGAGTTCGCTGATCTCGATCTGGGCGGTCGTGACGGAGTCGACGAGGGTTCGGGTCTGAACCGCCCGCCGAACCGGCACGAGGAGGCGATCTCCGGCGCGGGTGAGGCTCCCACTGAGGATCACCGCCCGCGGGTTCATGAGGTTGAGGAGTCCGGCGAGGACGATCCCCAGGTACTCGGCCGCCTCCTCGAGGACCTCCACCGCCACCGGATCGCCCGCCACGGCGGCGTCGATCAGCCGGTCGAGGGTGAGGGGGTCGTCGGAGAGCGAAGAACGCCGACCCGCTCCGAGGCGGTCCCGGGTGCGGCGAAGGAGGGCGGAGGTGCCGACGAAGCTCGTGACGCACCCGCGATTCCCGCAGATGCACGGTGCGCCCTCGGGGTCGATGGAGACGTGTCCCAGCTCCCCGGCCGCGCCGGCGGCACCGCGGTAGAGCTCGCCCGAGACGATGTGACCGGCCCCGATCCCGGTGGCGAGCTTCACGAAGGTGAGGTGCTCCACGTCCCGCAGCCGGCCCCACCACCGCTCGGCGATCGCGCCCGCATTCGCGTCGTTCTCCACGAAGAGGGGGAGCCCGAGGGCGTCCGCGACCGACTGCAGCCCGGTGTGCCCCTCCCACGCGGGGAGGATGCTCGCGGGGAAGACGGTCGGGTGGGCGGGGCTGACCGGCGCGGGCATCGCCACTCCGAGCCCGATGACCGGCATCCGCACGCCCGAGCGGGTCGCGAGGGCCCGCTCGCAGAAGTCCCGGAGCATGGCGCAGGCGGCGTCGGGGTCTCTCCGTACGTCACAGGGGCCTTCATGGAAGTCCAGGACGCGGCCCCGAAGGTCCGTCAGCGCCACCGCGACGTGGGTCGCCCCGAGATCGGCGCCGAGGATCCACCGCGCCTCGTCGCGGAAACGCAGCAGGGTAGGGCGGCGACCGCCGCGGCTCGGCGCATCCCCGCACTCCTCGATCAGGTCGCTCTCCAGGATGCGCCCGACGGCGTCCGACACGGTCGACCGCGCGAGCGCCCCCTCCTTCGCGATCCGCGCGCGAGAGATCCCCTTCGGATGATGCCAGATCATCTCGACGAGGGCCTCGTCGAGCCCCCGGCCGCCGACATCCTCCAGGAAGTCGGCGACCGAGGGCGCGGCGCGGGAGGAGGAGGGGGAGGTCATCCGTGCGGTCAGTTGTGGAAGAGGATGTTGTCGACCCAGAGGGTGCTCAGATTTCCGGAAAGGATGTACTGAGCCATGTTTGCCGTCTGGGTGAGCGTCGTGAACTCGGAGAGGGGAATGTCGAAGGTGAGCCACGTGCCCCCGGTCAACGCGGGCGTGGTGGTCGGCGTGTAGCTCAGCTCACCCTCCGCGTCGTCCCCGCCGGCGAAGGCGCCGTCGTTCCCGAAGCTGACGAGCTTGATCCGGAAGACGGAGGTCTCGTCGATTTCGTCGGGGGTCCAGACGTCGATCCGGAAGTGCGTCATCCCGGTTGCGTCGATCTGCGCACTCCCGGTCTCCATCCCGATCAGGGAGGCGCCGGTGTACTTCTTCGCGGCGTTCCCCTGAATGTCGACGTCCTCCACCTCGGCGGCGTCCCACCCGGTCGAGAAGGCGTCGACCGTCACGTCGGTGTACGCGTCGGAGAAGAGGGAGATCACGTTCTCCGCCGCGTACGTCGGTGTGGGGGCCGGGGAGCCGGGCTCGGTTGGCGCCGGGGCCGCGTTCGCGTCGTAGAAGAGGATGTTGTCGACCCAGATCGTGCTCAGGCTCCCCGAGAGGATGTACTGGGCCATGTTCGCCGTCTGTGTCAGCGTGGTGAACTGCGAGAGCGGGATGTCGAAGGTGATCCACGTTCCCCCGGCCAGCGAAGGCGTCGTGGTAGTCGTGTAGCTCAGCTCGCCCTCGACGTCGTCCCCACCGAAGGCCCCGTCGTCTCCGAAGCTCACGAGCTTGATGCGGAAGACGGAGGTCTCGTCGATCTCGTCTGCCGTCCAGACGTCGATCCGGAAGTTCGTCATCCCGCTCGCGTCGATCTGCGCGGACCCGGTCTCCATCCCGATGAGGGAGGCGCCGGTGTACTTCTTCGCCGCACTCCCCTGGATGTCGACGTCCTCGACGTCGGCCGCATCCCACCCGGTCGAGAAGGCGTCGACCGTGACGTCGGTGTAGGCATCCGAGAAGAGCGAGATCACCGCCTCCGCCGCGTAGGTCGGCGTCGGGGCCGGCATCGTCGGCTCCGTCGGCGTCGGCGGCGGCATCACCGCGTCGTTGTAGAAGTAGAGGTTGTCCAGGAAGACGCGGCTGAGCGACCCGGAGAAGATGTACTGGGCCATGTTCGACCGCGTCGTCAGCCCGGCGAAGTCGGCGAGGGGCAGGTCGAAGGACACCCACGTTCCGCCGGCGAGCGCCGGGGTCGTGGTCGGGGTGAAGCTGAGTTCGTGCTCGGCGTCGTCTCCGCCGCCGAAGCCGCCATCGGCCCCGAAGTCGACGAGCTTGATCCGGTACACGCTCGCGTCGTTCACCGCGTCCGGCGTCCAGAGATCGACGTGGAAGTGGGTCATCCCGGTGGCGTCGATCGTCTGCGACACCGTCTCGATTCCGATCAGGCTGGCGCCGGTGTATCGCTTGGTCGCGTTCCCGGCGACCGAGACGTCCTCGACCTCCGCCGCGTCCCACGGGGTGGAGAACACGTCGACCGGCACGTCGGTGTACGCGTCCGAGAAGAGCGAGATCACCCCTGCGGCCGGCTGGGTCGGGGTGGGGGCCGCGACCGCCGGCTCCTGCGGCCCGGTCGGGGCCGGCTCGCCGTGGAAGTAGAGGTTGTCGATGTAGAGGGTCGGGTTGGCCGCCGAGGAGAGGACGATCTGCGACAGGCGATCCAGGTTCATCCCCGCGAAGGCGGTCAGCGGGATGTCGAGCGAGCTCCAGCCGCCCGGGGTGAGCGCCGGATCCGTCGCATCCGTCAGCGCGATCTCGAACTCGGAGTCGAGCCCGCCACCGGCGTTGAAGTTGACCAGCTTGACCTTGAAGTCCGGCGCCGCGGCCCAGACGTCGATGTGCAGGTAGCCCTTCTGCGTCGCGTCGATCGGGTTCTCGAGGAACTCGATCCCGGCGAAGGCGAGGTTGGTGTAGCGCTTCACGTTGTCGCCGGCGATCTGGATGTCCTCGACGTCCGCTGCATCCCAGACCGCGGAGAAGGTCGTGACGGGGACGTCGTCGTAGGCGTCCGAGAAGAGGGAGATGACCTCTTCGGCCGGCTCGTCCGGCGTCGGCGGCGCGACGGCCGGCGGGGCGGTGACGTTCACGGTGATGGAGCCGTCCGCCTCCACACCACCCACGGTCGCGGTGACCGTTGCCGTCCCGGCGCCGACCAGCTGGATGGTCCCGTCCGCGGTGACCTCCGCGACGGCCGTGTTCGACGAGGTGTAGTCGAAGTAGGCCCCCGCGGCGGCGGTGGCGATGTCCCGCCCATCGTAGTTCACGGTGTAGACGCCGCCCTCGACGACGCCGAGCTGACCCCCGACCTCACCGGAGACGGTCCGCGTGCGGATCATCGCACGCGGGTTGGCGAAGGTCGGGATCGTCTCGAACTGCATCTCGTCGACCCAGATCTGGTAGGCGGAACCGGTCTCGGTCACCTCCGACATCCAGAACATGCCTCGCTGCTGCAGCAGCTTCGAAGCATCCGGGATCGGCACGACGACCTTCGTCCACCCGGTGCTGAGCGGCACGCCGCCGATGACTCCCGCGCGGTAGACGTCGCCTGCGAAGTCGAGGCCATATCCAACCTCGTTCATCGTGACGTTCGTCGAGGCGCGAGCCCAGAAGGTCAGCGCGTTGTACTCCGTGAGGTTGCGGCCCACGCTCGAGATGTACGTCCCGCCGACGAACTGCCCCGGGCCAGGGACCTCGATCCGGACCGCGCCGTCGCCGCGGAAGGTCACGTCCGCGTCGAACTGGAAGGGGAAGGGGTCCTGGACCGAGGTATCGAAGGCGAAGAACCAATCGAGGCCCGGTCCCGGCGCATCCCCGAAGACGAGCGCATCGTTCGGGAAGGGCGCCTCTTCGAGGCCGGTGACGTCACGCTCACACGCGGTCAGGCCCACGAGGGCGACGAGCATGAGGGCGAGGCGCCCGAGCAAAGTTCTGCGAATCATGGCTCTTCTCTGCAGAGGTCCGAGAGCGTCGCTCGAGGGAGGAGCGACGAATGCGGTCGAAAGGGACGGGTGATCAGACACGACGTCCCTCCGAGTCGAGGCCGAAGCCGTAGGGGAAGCGGGGGTCGTAGTCGTCGTCCCCGCGGTTGAACCGGTCGGTGTCGGTTCGCGGCCAGGAGAAGGCGAGCGTCCCCTGGAAGTCGTGGTCGCCGAGGAGGACGTCGGGGACGCCCGCACCCTCGGAGCCGGGAAGCCACGCCGCCACGAAGGCGTCGGAGGCATCGATCTCGTGCTCCACCACGAGCGGTCGGCCCGAGACCAGAACGGTCACCACCGGGATCCCCGCGGCCCGGATCTTCTCCAGGACCGCGAGATCCTCCGGGTGGTTGCGGCGATGCTCGAGCGTCGCGGCGTACGGCGTTCCGCCCTGGCTGGTCTGGACCGGGCCGGAGGCGACGAGGCCCCCGCCGGAACCCGCCGCGACGGGCCCACCGGAGCGGACGTCGCCGAGCCCTTCGGCGTAGGGGCCCTCCCCGATGACGACGATCGCGACGTCGAAGCCGTCGTGCTCCCCGTCCAGGATCGAGGCGTCCCAGCTGAGCACCGCCTTCGGCGCCTTCGCGTGGATCCCCTCCCAGATGGAGGTGCCGCCGTGGATGTGGTCGTTCCCGAAGGTCCCCTGCCAGGCGACGGTGAAGCCGCCGCACTGGTGCCCGCGGTTGTTCGAATTGCGGCCGGCGACGAGGATGCGCGACTCCTTCGAGACGGGGAGGTGCCCGCCCTCGTTCTTCAGGCAGACCATCGACTTGCGGACCGCCTCGCGGGCGACGGCGCGGTGCTCCGCGGAGCCGAAGAGCGCCGTGTCGGAGTGCGGTCGGTCGGCGGGGCGGGGGCGATCGAAGAGTCCGTAGCGCTCCTTCACGCGAAGGGTCCGCCGCACGGCGTCGTCGATCCGCTCCATCGGAATCCGGCCCGCCTCGACGGCGGAGATCGTGCCCTCGATGAAGTCCCGCCACTGGTCGGGGACCATGAAGAGGTCGACGCCCGCGTTCACCGACTGCACGATCGCCTCGCCGTAGTCATCGGAGAGCTGGTCGATCCCGTTCCAGTCCGAGACGACCAGCCCCTCGAAGCCGAGCTCGTCCTTGAGAAGGTCGGTGAGGAGCCAGCGGTGGCCGTGGCACTTCTCCCCGTTCCAGCTGTTGTACGACGCCATCACGGAGAGGGCGCCGGCACGCAGGGCGGGGAGGTACGGGGCCACGTGCAGGCGCCGGAGCTCCTCTTCGGAGCAGGTGGTCTCCCCCTGATCGACGCCGCCCGTGGTGCCGCCGTCGCCGACCCAGTGCTTCAGGCAGGCTGCGACGGCGCCGTCGCCGAGGTCGCCCTGGAGGCCGCGGACGAAGGCCTCTCCGAGGACGCCGACGCGCTCCGGGTCCTCCGAGTAGCTCTCGTAGGTGCGGCCCCAGCGGTCGTCACGCGCGACGGCGAGGGTGGGGGCGAAGGTCCACTCCACGCCGGTCGCCAGGATCTCGTTCGCGGTGACCTGCGCGATCCGCGCCATGAGGTCGGGGTCGTTCGCGCACCCGAGACCGATGTTGTGCGGGAAGACGGTCGCCCCGAGGACGTTGTTGTTGCCGTGGATCGCGTCGACGCCGTAGAGGATCGGGATCGGCAGCAGTCCATCCCCCTCCTCCATCGACGCGGCCCAGTAGGCGTCGTTCATCGCGACCCAGTCCGCCGGGCGGTTCTCGCCCGGGGTGGAGCCGCCCCCCGACAGGATGGAGCCGATGTGGTGGTCCCGGACCTCGTCCGGGGTGATGTGCAGCCGCTCCGGCTGCGTCATCTGTCCGACCTTCTGCCGGAGCGTCATCCGGCCCAGGAGGTCGTCGATGCGGGACTCGGCGCTCATGCGCGGGTCTCTCCGGTCAGTTCGAGTTCTACTCTCAGGGTGGCGTCCGAATCGCGCCCGACCCACAGGCTGATTCGGCCGGGCTCGATACGGGTCCTCTGGTCCCGGCCGACGAAGGCGAAGGCCTCCGGGGGCAGGACGAATTCGAGGGTGCGCCGCTCACCGGGCTCCAGCTCGACGCGCTGGAAGTCCTTCAGCTCGCGGACCGGCCGGGTCACGCTCGCGACCTGGTCGTGGATGTAGAGCTGGGCCACCTCCACTCCGCGTCGGTCGCCCTCGTTGACGAGGTCGCAGAAGACGCGGACCGGCTCGCCGATCTCGACCGAGTCGCGCTCGAGTCGGAGGCCTTCGTACCGGAAGTCGGTGTACGACATCCCGTGTCCGAAGGAGAAGAGGGGGCGGTACCAGACGTCGAGGTGGAAGGAGGTGTTCCCGACCGAGAGCTGCTCGGCGTGCGGGGGGATGTCGTCGATGTAGATGAAGGACTCCGGCGTCGGCGGACGACCGGAGCGACGGTGCGCGTAGTAGATCGGGATCTGCCCGGTCACCCGGGGAAGGGTGATCGGCAGCTTCCCCGACGGGTTCCGGGCACCGGTGAGGGGGTCGACGATCGCCGGTCCCCCCATGCACCCGGGGTGCCACATGTAGAGGATCGCCTGGGCAAAGCCGGCGACCGACTCCATCGCGAGCGGCCGCCCGGCCTGGACGACGAGCACGACCGGCGTCCCCGTCGCGGCCACCGCCTCGATCAGCGCCGCCTGCGCCCCGGGGAGGGAGATGTCGGCGCGGCAGTGCGCCTCACCGGAGAGGATCGCGTCCTCGCCGACGAAGAGGAGCGCCACATCGGCGCGCTCGGCCGCCTCGACCGCCTGGGGGAAGCCATCGTGGCTCCGGTCCCGGGTGGTCTCGAGGCCGCGGGCCACCTCGATCTCGCACCGCCCGGCGCAGACTTCCTGGAGCGAGGTCAGTGGGGTCGTCGAGACCGAGGCGTCCCCATCGAAGATCCAGGTGCCCAGCTGCTCCCCCGGCTCGTCCGCGAGCGGCCCGATGACCGCGATGCGGTCGAGGGCGTCGAGGTCGAGGGGGAGCGTCGGGCGACCCGAAGAGGCGTCGTTCTGCAGGAGGACGCCGGACTGCACCGCCGACTCGTACGCCGACGCCCGATGCTCTTCGTTCCCCGGAACGGGGAAGAGCGCCGGGTCGCGGTAGGGTGATTCGAAGGCGCCGGAGCGGAGCTTCACGCGCAGGACGTTCGAGACCATCTCGTCCACCCGCTCGATGGGAACCCGCCCGTCCTGCACCAGCCACTCGAGGTGCTCGATGTAGCAGCGGCTCGCCATCTCCATGTCGACGCCGGCCATCGCGGCCTCGTACGCCGACTCGTGATCGCTCCCGGTGAGGCCGTGGACGGTGAGCTGATGCACCGAGTCCCAGTCCGACACCACGAAGCCGTCGAAGCCCCACTCGTCGCGGAGGATCGTCGTCATCAGGTAGCGGTTCGCCGTCGCCGGGATCCCATTCAGGTCGCTGAAGGAGGCCATCATCGTCTGGCACCCCGCATCGACCGCCGCCTTGAAGGGGGGGAGGTGGACCTCCCGGAGCTCGCGCTCGGGGATGAAGGTTGCCGCGTAGTCCTTTCCGGACTCGCTCGCGCCGTACCCGGCGAAGTGTTTGGCGCAGGCGACGATCGCGTCGTCGGCCCGCAGATCGTCGCCCTGGAAGCCCTCGACCATCGCCGCCCCGAGCCGGGAGGCGAGGAGTGGATCCTCCCCGAGGCACTCGGCGACGCGGCCCCAGCGGGGGTCCCGCCCGATGTCGACCATCGGCGCGAAGGTCCAGTTGATCCCGGTCGACGCCGCCTCGCGGGCGGCGATGCGCGCGCCCTCCCGGACGAGCTCCGGGTTCCACGAGGCCGCCTGGCCGAGGGGGATCGGGAAGATGGTGCGGAAGCCGTGAATGACGTCGCGCCCGATCAGCAGCGGAATCCCGAGGCGGCTCTCTTCGACCGCGATCCGCTGCATCTCGTTGACGCGCTCGACGTCCACGGCGTTCAGCACCGACCCGATCCACCCGCGGCGGATGGCCTCTGCGAAGTCCTCCGGGATCCCTTCGTGCGCCCACGGACCGTTCACCTGGCTGAGCTGCCCGATCTTCTCCCCGAGCGTCATCCGGGAGAGCAGCTCCTGGACGCGCGCCTCCAGCTCGGTGGCGTCCGGGGCCATCACCTCTGGGGTGGTCACGATCGACATCCGGTGAGGCCTCAGTTCAGCACGAAGGAGAGGTAGGTCCGGATCTCCCACTCGCGGCCGGCTTCGCCGAGACCGAGGGGGGAGCAGGTGAAGGTGCCGTCCCCGGCCGGGACCCGCGTCGGGCAGAAGCGATCCCCGGAGAAGCGGTCGAGGGAGCGCCACGTCCCGCGGGCTCCGATCCGGGTCTGCGGCATCCCGAGCCAGTCGGGCATCCCGAAGACGTACGAGACGTCCCCCATCACCTGGAGCGGGAAGGTGAAGTTGAAGTCGCGGTGATAGTCGAAGGGGCCCCAGTCGTTGACCTTCACGAAGGAGTGGACCCGCAGCCGGTTGTAGTGCGCGAGCACGTCGGCCGCGAACCGGTTGATGACGCGGCTGTCGTCCCCGTTCGCCTGCGCGGGCCCTCCGTAGATGTTCGCGATGATCCCGAGTCCGCCCGGCTGCTTCGAGACGATGCGGGCGTTGACCTCCCAGAGATCCTCGGGATCGACGGCGGCGGGGAAGGCGAAGGGGGTCCGCCCGTCGGGCAGGAAGCCGACTGCGGCATCCATCGTGGTCGGGAGGTGGCGGTAGACGATTCCCGCGGAGATCGCGAACTCCGCGTCCTCCTGCATGTTGTTGTCCCACGCGTACATCCAGGTCGCCGGCGTCGGGTCCCAGGTGAAGAGGAGCTCACCGGCCGTCATCTCCCGGTTCGCCCGGACCGCGAAGGGGTCTTCGAGGATGTTGCGGGGACGCGCCTGCGGGGTGACCCCCGCCGGGACCGGGCCCGCGATCGGCTTCTGCCAGAGGAAGTTCGGCGCGATCTCGAGGTTGCCGACCCGGTAGGTGAACCCGGTCATGAAGTTCGTCTGGTTCCCCGTGCCGGAGTCGGCGAGGCGCCACCCGGTGAAGGTCTGGATCTGGGTCGGGCCGCCGTCCGCCACGAGCCCCATCACCGCGCCCTGGGCGTACCAGTTGATGCCCTTGCCCTGGTAGGTGAGGCGGGCCCGTCCGCCGAAGGTGTCCTCCGGCCGGACCTCGTCCTGGAGCACCTGCGTCCCCGCGTCGTTCATGACCTGGAAGGTCTGACCCTCGAGCTTCGAACCGGACCAGAGCCCGCCCAGCTCAACGCCCATCCCCATGAAGTCGGTGTCGACGTGGACCGATGCGCGTCGGTTCTCGGGGAGCGGGATCGCGAGGGAGCTCTGGAGCCCACCCTGGCGACCGAACTCCTCCTGGAAGAGCCCCGTGACCTCGGCACCGAAGAGGCGCCGCGTGTACTTCCCGATGATCTGCGGGTTCGCCGCCCACCAGAGCTCCGGACCGCCGGCGAGGCTCAGGCCGTCGAGTCGGTTCTTTCCGGTGAACTCGAAGCCGATCGGCGCGAGACCGTTGTAGATGTCCAGGTTCGGGCCGTAGTTCGCCTCCCGGTAGATCCCGAACATGTCGCCCTCGTACCCCCAGTGGTAATGGCCGGTACGGTAGAAGCCGTCGAGGATGAAGTCCTTCTCCTCCCAGCTCATGCTCGCGGAGTAGATCGCGACCCGGTTCAGGTCGTTCAGGATGACCTCCTCACCCTGAGGATTCTGGATCACCTGAGGCCGACCGCGGTTCTCGTAGAAGATCTCGTCGATCGGGTTGACCGGGACGGCGCCCAGGACGTTGACCGAGAGGTCCGCCTCGATGTTCGGCGCCGGGCGAGCGCCGAAGTCGGCCCAGAAGGACTGCTTCTGATCGAAGCCCTGCGCGGCGGGGAAGACGGTCGGGTTCTGAACCGGGTCGTCCGGAGTCGCGAGGTTCCTTCCCCCGGTCGAGTAGGTCTCGAAGTCCATCCGCAGGCCCTTGAAGAAGGCCTTCTGACCCCCCTCGGCCTTCATCGCCGCAGTGCTCCCGACGGCCTCGATCGCGGACTCCTGGGCGGAGATCCGGCCGAAGTGCTCGCGGATGCGCGTGAGGTCGACGCCCGGCCCGTACGGATCGAGTTCGTAGGCGCGCTTGAGCGCGTAGAAGGCGGCGCGCGGGTAGAGGTCGTAGAAGCCGTAGGCGTCCGTCTCCCCCTTGGCGACGATCCCCCACCACTCCTCGTTCATGTTGTTGGTGCCTTCCGCGTAGTCCTCGGGGTACGCGTCGTTCGGCCACCCGGCGCTCGTATCCTGGATGTCCAGGCGGTCGGTCTGCCCGACCTTCCACCACCCGTCGGTCCACTGGAAGGTCATGCCGCCGATCGAGTTCCCGACCCGGCCCTTTCCGGCGGCCTGCTCGTAGATCTCCTGCCACTGGTCGATCAGGTAGCTCGCCTGCGTCTCCTGATCCTCCGCCATCCGCTGCGCGTGGAAGCGGTCCGCGCCGAACTCGGTGAAGACGGCGGGGATCCCCATCTTGTCCTCGATCTCCTGCCAGAAGTCGCGGGCGGAGCGACCCCGGTAGACGTTGGCACCCATGATGTCGAGGGTGGGGACCTCCTCGACGATGATGTCGATGTACTGGAGGTCGCCGTTCGCCATCGCGACGGGGCGGTCCGGGTCGATCGACTGAACCAGCTCGGTCGCGTCGCCGAAGAGGGAGTACATGTAGCGGGCGCGCACCGCGTTCGCCTCACCCTCCGGGAGCCCCTCGGTCTCGGCAGACGACCAGACGAGTCCGTAGTTGTTCTCGTTCCCGAGGAGCCACATGAGGACGCCCCGCGTCCCCTCGAACTCGCGGACCATCGCTTCGACCTGGTCGAGGATGACCTGGCGCTGGTCCGTGTCGGAGTAGTCCGTGTTCGGGATGTACCCACCCATGTAGTCGAGCCCGTACCGACCCAGGGTGTGGTTCAGAATCGACATGATTCCGTAGGTGTCGTAGATGTACTCCACCCACTTCGGCTGAATGCCCTGGTAGAGACGGATGGAGTTCACCCCCATCGTGCGCAGCAGGGACATCTCCCGGTCCAGCGCCGCCTTGATGAAGTCGTCGGACTGGGCCCAGAAGTTGTACGCGGGGTTCGTCGTCCCGCGCGGGAAGTAGTCCCAGTTCATCCCGAGGACCATGAAGGGCTCACCGTCCACCTCGAGCCAGCGACCGGTGTCGTCCGAGACGATCTCGATCTGCTGCGCGTCCAGGGCGGGTGCGGCCAGGAGGCCGACGAAGAGCGCGAGAGCGGCGAGGGAGCGCGCGCGAATGGCGAGCAGGGCAGGGCGCATCGGGTGATCCTCCAGGTCCACGGATCGCATCCGGCAGAGGTAACTGCAGGACACTTTGTACGAGCGCCGGACAAAGTGGGGCGCCACTGCCCGGAGCGCAAGAACTTCGAACGGTGAGGTTCCGAGACGTCGCGGAATCGGGGCCTCCGAGCCGGAGATCGTCCGTCTCGGGTAACCCGCGCCGGCCGGGGAGACGATACTCGACGGCGGGCCGCGCCGGCCCGTCCCGGGGGTGACGGCGTGGCCCCACGGGATCACCTTGTCGTGACACTCCCCGCACCACGGACCTTCGATGCCCTTCCACCACTCCACCCCGGCCGGCGTCCGACGCGCCCGACCGGCCGCGGCGGCGTTCCTGACCTGGTTCGCGATCGCGGTCGGACCTGTGGGGGCCCAGACGACCCTCGACGACACCGAGGCCGCGATCGCCCGCGCGGTCGAGTCGAATCAGCCGGAATCGGTCGAACTTCTGGAACGCATCGTCAATCTAAACTCGGGCACGCTGAACGCCGCGGGCCAGCGGGCCGTCCACGACGCCCTCGCTCCCCACTTCGAGCGCCTGGGCTTCGAGGTCGACTACCTGCCCGGTTCCCCGGATCGCGGGGGCCACTTCGTGGCGCGCCGACGCGGCTCCCAGGGGAAGCACCTCCTCCTGATCGGACACCTCGACACCGTCTTCGAGGTCGACTCGCCCTTCCAGCGCTGGGAGTGGGTCAACGACTCGATCGGCCGGGGACCGGGCGCCAACGACATGAAGGGGGGCAACGTCGTCATCTGGTCCGCCCTCCAGGCGATGCACGCCGAGGGTGCACTCGACAACACCTCGATCACCGTCGTGATGACCGGAGACGAGGAGCGCCCGGGCCGCCCGCTCGAGCAGTCCCGCGCCGTCCTTCTGGAGGCCGGGCGTGACGCGGACCTCGCCCTCGGGTTCGAGGGAGGCACGGACGGTCTGGGGGTGGTCGCGCGCCGCTCCTCCTCCTCCTGGCGCATCGAC
Organism: Longimicrobiales bacterium; assembly: GCA_028280525.1. Classification (GTDB taxonomy): domain Bacteria; phylum Gemmatimonadota; class Gemmatimonadetes; order Longimicrobiales; family Gaopeijiaceae; genus Gaopeijia. The sequence goes on along the minus strand of JANQLR010000157.1, from coordinate 5,917 downwards.
GTCCAGGCGACGACCGCCCACTCCTCCGGCGTCTTCCGGGATCTGGTCGGCGCGGGGGCGATCTACGAGGCGGGGCGGATCCTGGAGGACTTCTACTCCGAGATCCGCGGCGAGGAGAACCTGACCTTCAACGCCGCGACGATCGTCGGGGGCACGGAGATCAGCTGGGACGCCGAGAGTGCGCGCGGCACCGCCTTCGGGAAGACGAACGTCGTGCCCCCAGCCGTCGTCATCACCGGGGACATCCGCACGCTGACCGACGACCAGCTCGAGCGGACGCGGGAGAAGATGCGGCAGATCGTCGCCCGTCCCCTCCCCGGTGCCCGAAGCGACATCACCTTCACGGACGGGTATCCGTCGATGCCCCCGACCGAGGGGAACTACGCCCTCCTCGCCCGGCTGAGCGAGGCCAGCGAGGCGCTCGGCCACGGCCCGGTCGAACCCTTCGACCCCGGGCGGCGCGGCGCGGCCGACGTGTCCTTCGTCGCCTCCGTCATCGAGGCCGGGACCGACGGACTCGGCCCCTCCGGGAGCGGCTCGCACACCGTGCGCGAGACCGTGAACGTCCGCTCGATGGAGCGCGCCTCGAAGCGCGCCGCGATCCTCATGTACCGCCTGACCCGCTGACGATGCGCCGCGATCTCGTCGAGTACCAGCTCGAGCGCTACTCCGAGGAGCCCTTCGGGCACGACTCGCCCCGCCACAACGGCCTCGTCGTCGGGCACGTCGCACTGCACAACTCCCCGAACCAGAATGCGGGCGACACGATCCTGCCCTGGGCGATCCGGGGCGCCTTCGACGCGGTGGCCGGCGACTTCGGGTGGGAGTTTCATCACCTCTGGGACCGCTTCTCCGGTCGCGTCGTCCGCGGGATGAACGAGCGCCTGGACGGCGTCGTGATCGGGGGCGGCGGCTTCATCATCAAGGACCAGTGGGGGAGCGACATCCGCCGGAGCGGGTGGTCGTGGAACATCGGCATCGAGGAGCTGCGGGCGCTGGAGGTGCCCTACTGCCTCTTCGCGGTGGGGTACAACCGCTTCCGGAACAGCGAGGAGTTCGACCCGCACTTCACCGACCACATCCGCCTGACGGTGGAGAAGGCGGCCTTCGTCGGGCTGCGGAACAGCGGCTCGATCCGCCGCGTCGCGGCCTACCTGCAGGACCCCGAGCAGATCGCCAAGCTCACGCTGCAGTACTGCCCGACGCTCTCGAGCCGGCAGCTCTGGCCCGAGTTCGCCGAGGCGGCGGATCGCTTCGAGGCGGACTTCGCCACCCGCGACCGCCCCGTCCTCGCCTTCAACTTCGCCGGCGACCGCCTCGAGTACCGTTTCCCGACCGGGGTCGAGTCCCAGATGCGGGCGTGCGCCGAGGTCGCCCGTGCGGCCGCCGCCGACGGGTGGGAGGTCGTCCTGACGGCGCACAAGACCATCGACCGGCAGCTCGAGCCCTACCTGGATGCCGCGGGCGTCGAGTACGTGACCCACGACCTGACCGGGGCCGACACCTCCGAGATCCTGGCCTTCTACGCCGGGGTCGACCTCGCCGTCGGCATGCGGGGGCACGGCCAGATGATCCCGCTCGGACTCGGTCGGCCGATCCTCTCGATCATCTCGCACGACAAGATGGGCTACCTCCTCGAGGACATCGGCCACCCCGAATGGGGAGCGGAGGTCGACGAGGAGGGGTGGGCGGACGCGCTGGTCGAGAAGATCCGCCGCTTCGGCATCGACGACCGCACGACCACGCTGGCGCACGCCGCTGCCGCGCAGGCCGCCTGCTGGGAGAACACGCAGACCAACGTCCGCACCGTCGTCGACGCCTTTCACGCCCGGGCCGCCGGGGAGGTGCTCCGGTGAGTGTGCTGCTGCGGAAGAGGGTCCTGATCACCGGCGCCACCGGAGGCCTCGGTCGAGCCCTCGCCGACGCCTTCGGGGCCGAGGGGTGCAAGCTGCTGCTGCACGGGCGGGACGCCGAGCGGGCGGACGCCCTCGCCGAGGCGCTCGAGGACCGGCACGACGTGGAGGCGGAGGGGTGCGCGGGGGACCTGGGCACCGACGAAGGCCTCGACGCCGTGATCGAGGCGATGGGGGCGGTCGGCGGCGTCGACGTCCTGATCAACAACGCCGGGATCTTCCCGGTCGGGCCGGCCACCGAGGTCGACCGTGCGACCTTCGACGACACCTTCGCGGTGAACGTCCGCGCCCCCTTCTTCCTGGCCCAGGCGCTCATCCGCGCCTCCGCGCGCCACGGACACGGTTGGGGACGGGTCGTGAACGTCGGCTCGTCCTCCGCCTTCGCCGGCTTCCCCAACACCGCCGTCTACTGCGCCTCGAAGCACGCCCTGCTCGGCCAGTCCCGGTCGCTCTTCGCCGAGCACCGTGGTTCCGGAATCCGCGTCTTCTCGGTGCACCCCGGCTCGATTCAGACGGAGATGGGGCGCCGCGTCGAAGGGCAGGAGTGGGATACCTTCCTCGACCCCGCCGAGGTGGCGGACTTCGTCGTCCGGATGCTTCGGACGGAGAGCGCGATGGTGACCGAGGAGGTCCGCCTCAACCGGTTCGAGGTCCAGTGAGCGACGAGCTGGCACCGGGGGCGCTCTTCTCCCTCGAGGGTCGGGTTGCCGTCGTCACCGGGGCGGCGCGCGGGAACGGGCTCGGGATCGCCCGGGCGCTCGGGGCCGCGGGTGCCTCGGTCCTCCTCGTGGACGTGAATCCGGCGGTGGTCGCCGCGGCGGAGTCGATTCGCCCCTCGGGCGGGCGGGGGGACGGTGGGGACGCCTCGGCCGCCCCCCGCGCGTCGAGCGGGTCCTCGGACACCTCGGCCGCCCCCCGCACCCTCGGACTGGCGCTGGACGTCACCGACGCGGACGCCCCCGACCGAATCCTCCAGGCCGTTCGCGCGCTCCCCGGACGCCTCGCCGTCCTCGTCAACAACGCCGGGATCTCTCGGGGCGGGGGAGATCCCCTCGACGTGCCGGACGAGATCTGGGAGGCGACGCTCGCCGTGAACCTCACCGCCCCCTTCCGCCTGACTCGCGCCCTCGCCCGGGCGATGGCCGAGGGCGGGGGCGGGAGCGTGATCAATGTGACCAGCCTGAATGCCGAGCGCGCCTTCCCCGGCAATCCCGCCTACGTCGCCTCCAAGGGGGGGCTGCGCATGCTCACGAAGTCGTTCGCCCTCGACCTGGCGCCGCGAGGGATCCGGGTGAACGCGATCGGGCCCGGTTACTTCTCCACCGAGATGAACGCCGCGAGCTGGGCGGACCCGGAACGCCGCGCCGCCCGCGCCGCCCGGACCATGCTCGGGCGGTGGGGGGACCCCGAACGGGACCTCGCCGGTGCGGTGGTCTTCCTCGCCTCCGACGCCTCCGCCTACGTCACCGGCCAGGACCTCTACGTCGACGGCGGGTGGATGGGGAAGGGGCTATGAAGGTCAGCGGCTTCACGATCCTCCGGAACGCGGTCCGCTTCGCGTACCCCTTCGAGCCGAGCATCCGGTCGCTCCTTCCCTTCGTGGACGAGCTCGTCATCGGGGTGGGAAAGTCGGATGACGACACCCTCGACCGCGTGCACGCGATCGACGATCCCCGCATCCGCGTCTTCGAGACGGAGTGGGACTTCTCGAAGCGGGAGGGGGGTCGTCTCCTCGCGGACCAGACCAATCTGGCCCTCGAACGGTGTACCGGAGACTGGTGCTTCTATCTCCAGGCCGACGAGGTGCTGCACGAGGAGGACGCGCCGAAGATCCGGGCCGCGATGGCGCGGTGGCACGGGACCCCCTCGGTGAAGGGGCTCTGGTTCCGCTACCTGCACTTCATGGGCGACTACGACATTCGGAACGTCCTGGGCTACAAGACGTCGATCCGGATCATCCGAAACGGGGTCGGCCTCCGCTCGATCCGCGACGCCTCCAAGTTCGGCACCTCGGAGAGCGACGCCCTCCGCGCTCGGCCCTTCTCGGGCACGAGGCCGACCGGTGCGCGGGTCTTTCACTACGGCTACGTTCGCCCTCCGCGCTCGATGGCGGACAAGACCGAGTGGTTCCGGCGGATGTACGACCGGGGGAAGCTCGGCGCGCCGAAGAAGCGCGAAGAGCTGTCGGACTGGGAGTACGAGTTCATCGCCTGCGTCCGGTACCTCGGGGGCCATCCCGAGGTCATGGCGGAGACGATTGCCGCAAAGGACTGGGAGACGCCGCCCTTCCACCCCGTCCCCCTCTGGAGAAACCGCGCCTACTGGCGGAGGCGCCTGCGCAAGGCCGGACTGATCAAATGAGCACCCTCACCTCCGATCGACTCCTCCGGGACCTGGTGATCGCCGCGAATCACCTTCACCAGTGCGAGCTGACGGAGATCGAGGACCGGTGCACCGCCTGCGATGCGGCGATGCGGACGGTGACGCTCGCGGAGCGTGTGCTCGCCGGCGGCAGCGGGGAGGGGGCGCTCGCCGACTTCCTGGATCCCGCCCTTCGGCGCGTCCGGGAGCTCGTCGAGCAGGCGGAGATGGAGGCGGGCGAGCTGATTCGGGAGGGAGAGGATGCGACCGAGGCGTGGAACACCGCCCTCGGGCTGCGCTACGTGGTCGGGCTCGCCGAGGCCGCGCACGGACGCTCGGCTGACCCGGAGGAGACGGCGTGGCTCCGGGCGTGGCAGCGGACGATCCACGAGGCGCTCGACCTTCCCGAGGGTGGCCGGACGCGGAACGACGCGCTCGCACGCATCGCCTCGCTTCAGCGGGCGACGATGCAGCGCGAGCAGGACGCGGGAGAGCCATCCGACGGGTGACGCGGACCGAGGCGTCCATCATATTCCCGCCCTCGACGGGCCCGTAGCTCAGTTGGTTAGAGCAGGGGACTCATAATCCTTTGGTCGCAGGTTCAAGTCCTGCCGGGCCCACTTCACGAAACTCCGACGGCGAGCCGCAGCTCGATGCCACGCGCGTGGAGGTGATCCTCGACGCCTGCGAAGGGGCTCCGTGCCGGTTCGCTCACTCGCCACGGAGCACCGTCATCGGATCCGTCCTGGAAGCGCGCCACGCGGGGATCCAGCAGGCGATTCCGGTGGTCATCGCGAGGATCGACGCGGCGCCGGCCAGCGTGATCGGATCCCCGGGCGCGACGCCGTAGAGAAAGGCGCCGAGCACGCGCGTCGCCGGAAGGACGAGCGCACCTCCCACCCCGAGGCCGATCGCGACGGGCAGCAGTCCGCGGCGGAGGAGGAGCTTCGATACCGAGTGCTCGGTCGCGCCCAGCGCCCGCCGAATCCCGACCTCCGCTGTGGAGCGCGAGAAGGTGAAGGCGAGCGTCCCGTAGACGCCGACCAGCGCGAGGACGAGAGTGACGAGTGCGAGGCTGGTGAGGAGCCGCATGTAGAAGCGCGGCACCTCGATCGCTCCGGACACGCGGGCGGCCATGGGCACCACGTTTCGTGCCGGCACCTCGGTGGTGACTCGCGCAACCGCTTCCCGGAGCGCCGCGCCGATCTCCGCGCCCTGCCCGGGGGCTGTCTTCACGACCCAGGTGAGGGTTCCCGTCGGTTCCTGCGGTGCGGAGAAGTAGACCTCCGGCTCGGGCGGCTCCGAGAGTGCGTACTGCCGGATGTCCCCGATCACGCCGACGATCTCGAACTCGCCCGCGGAAAAGCCCGTCTCCCCGAGGTCGAAGATCGCCCCGATCGGGTCCCGGTGCGGCGCGATCCACTCCGCGAAGGATTCGTTGACCAGGGCGGCCTTGGGCGCGCCGTATCCGTCCACCTCGTCGTCGAACCCTCGCCCGCGCAGGATCGGGATCCCCATCGCCTCCAGGTAGTCGCCCCGGATCCGCTGGTAGCGGAAGGAGTGACGGGGGCGATCGCCGGGCGCCGGCGGGACGCCGCGGATGTCGAGGCCCTGCCAGCCCCAGCCGCCGTTGAGCGGGATCA
>JANQLR010000112.1 GCA_028280525.1 Longimicrobiales bacterium | reverse complement strand
ATGAAGGACAAGGCGATCGTCGCGAACATCGGCCACTTCGACAACGAGATCGACATGGCCGGTCTCTACAGGGTCGACGGCCTCGAGAAGGTCAACATCAAGCCGCAGTACGACGAGTTCGTCTTCCCCGACGGGCACTCCGTGCTGATCCTCGCCGAGGGTCGCCTGATGAACCTCGGCTGCGCGACGGGGCACCCCTCCTTCGTGATGAGCGCCTCCTTCACCAACCAGGTGATCGCCCAGATCGAACTCGCGCGGAACAACGACCACTACGGCCGCGAGGTCTACGTCCTGCCGAAGCACCTCGACGAGAAGGTGGCGCGTCTGCACCTGGACCAGCTCGGCGCGAAGCTGACGGAGCTGAGCGACGAGCAGGCGGCGTACATCGGGGTGGAGAAGGAGGGGCCGTACAAGCCCGCTCACTACCGCTACTGATCGAAGGACGGGCGGATCCGGGCGCTTGGCGTCCCGGCTTCGCCCGCCCTTCGAGGGCGGTTGGGCGCTCTGGTTGGTTGAGAAGAACGACCAGCGGGGTCGTGGGCCTTCGGGCCTGCGGCCCCGTCCGTTCGTTCGCCGTGGGGGGTGTGCTCAGCCGCCCGGACGCCAGACGGGCGTATCGTCGACGGCGGGGCTGGTGGTGAGGCGGCGCAACCCGGTGCCGTCGGCACGGACGACGTAGATGTCGCCGTTGCCGGTGCGGTCGCTGGAGAAGGCGAGGTGGGAGCCGTCGGGGGACCAGGTGGGGTCGACATCGTTGGAGGGGTGCAGCGTGAGGTTGCGCGTGTCGCCCCCTGCGGCGTCGGCGATGCAGATCTCGCGGTTGCCGTCGGGCCCTTCGCACCCGAAGGCGATCCGCGACCCGTCGGGCGACCAGATGGGAACGTCGTGCCAGGCGTCCGTCCCGAAGCTGAGATCGCGCAGCAGCTCACCCTCTTCGCTCATCAGGAGGATCCGGGTCGCGGACCCCTCCTGACGCACGAAGGCGATGCGAGGCGCGGTCGGCGACCAGACCGCGAAGCCGTCGTCCGTGGGCGGACTCCGGGTGAGGTTCCGCACATCGCCGCCGTCGTGGGCGGAGACGAAGACGTCGGTGCCCCCGTCCCGATCGGAGTGGAAGAGGAGGTGGTCCCCGTCGGGAGACCAGCCCGTCAGGTAGTCCGACCCGGGGCTGTTCGTGACGTCGCGTTGGCCGGTCCCGTCCGCCGCCATGACGAAGACCTCCCAGCCCATGTCGGCGTCTCGGGAGGAGATGAAGGCGAGCGTCCCGCCATCGGGCGACCACATCGGCCACAGGTTGCACCCCGCACCCTGGGTCAACCGGGTCGGAACGCCCTCCTCTTCGCGGACGGTGTAGACGTCGCAGCTGCCGTCGAATTCGCCGTGGAAGGCGAGCGTCGAGCCGTCGGGCGACCACCGCATGTCGAAGGCGGCGCCGGCTCCGGTCGTAAGGCGGCGCTCCGCCGACCCGTCCGAGGTGACCAGCCAGATGTCGCTCCCGGCCGTCCGGTCCGAGAGGAAGGCGAGGTCGAAGCGCGGCTCGGGAGCGGGCGAGGGTCCCGCGGTGTCCCCGCACCCCGCGCACACCACCGCCCCGACGGCGAGACCGAGCGTCCCGGTCGCCGCCCTCCACGTGCCTGCACGGCTGGAGCGATGCAGTCGACCGAACATGAGGTCCGACTCCTCCGGGAGTTCGGATGCCCTCCCGTATCCCCAATATACCGACAGGCGGCGGACCCTGCCGCCCTCATCCCTCCCGCATCGACTCCATCGGATCCACGAGCGACGCGCGCCGTGCCGGCAGGTAGCTCGCCAGAAGCCCGACCAGAACCATCGCCGCCGCCATGGCGCCGAAGGTGGGGAGGTCGAAGGCCGCGACTCCGAAGAGGAGGGAGCCGAGGAAGCGGGTCCCGGCGAAGGCCACGACCAGCCCGATCACGACCCCGAGGCCGACGACGCGTCCCCCCTGCCGCACCACCATCCCGCGGACCTGCGCCGCGCGTGCGCCCAGCGCCATCCGCACCCCGATCTCCTGCCTCCGTTCGGCGACCACGTACGAGAGGACGCCGTACAGCCCGATCGCTCCGAGGAGGAGGGCGAGACCGGCGGCGATCGCGAGGGTGCGCATGGTGAAGGCGAGCGAGGTCATCGTCCGGTCGACGAGCTCCTCCAGGGTGTAGGTGCGGTACATCGGCGCCTCGGGGGCGACCTCGCGCACGAGCGCACGGATCTCCGGGACGATGCTCTCGGCCCGAGCGGTCTTCACGGCGTACCCGGGGGAGGAGAGGCGCCAGGCCTCGGGCGTCGGGCCGACCAGCGGGTAGTAGACGTGGCCGTCGGCCTCGTCTCGCAGGTCGTACTGCAGGACGTCCTCCACGACGCCCACCACGGTGTGCACCTCCGGTACCATCGAGGTCCGAATCGGTCGGCCGATCGGGCTCTCGCCCGGCCACACGGCCTCGGCCACCGAACGGGAGATGACGACCGCGCCGGGAATCCGTCCGTCGTCATCGTTGAAGGGCCGCCCCTCGAGCACGTCGATGCCCAGCGTCTGGAAGTAGTCGCCCCCGGCGAAGGTCAGCCCGGCCCGGGGCCCGACCTCGGCGTCCTCGTCGCGCTCGTAGACGGGACCCGTCTGGACGCCCTCGTCGAGCGGGACGTTCTCGATGATCCCGACCGACTCGACGCCGGGGAGCGCCCGCAGCCGGTCCATGAAGGCGAGGTGGAAGCCGGCCCACGCCTCGCCGTCGGTGAGGTGCGCCTGTTCTGGGGCGAACTGGAAGGTCACCACGTCTTCGGCGTCGAAGCCGGGGTCGACGGCGCGGAGCGCCTGGAAGGAGCGGAGGAGGAGCCCCGATCCGACCAGGAGAACGAGGGCGAGCGCGGTCTGACCGACCACGAGTCCGCCCCGCGCCCAGTGCGCGCGTCCGGTGGTGCCGCGCCCCCCGTCCCGCAGACGGGCAAAGGCGGGTCGCGACGCGCGCAGCGCCGGAACGAGACCGCAGAGCACGGCGGAGGCGAGGCCGACCGCGACGAGGTAGAGCGAGGTGCCGAGGCCGAGCTGCGCCTCCGCGAGCCGGGGCACGTACCCGGGTGCGACGGCGATGAAGCCCCGCAGCACCGCGATCGCGAGGGGGAGAGCGAGGAGGGAGGCGACGGCCGCGATGACGAGAGCCTCGGCCATCTGCGCCTCGATCAGTCGGCGACGACCGGCCCCGATCGCCCTCCGGATCGCCAGGTCGCGCCCGCGCGACTCGGCGCGGACCGCGAAGAGGTTCGCGACGTTGGCGCAGGCGATGAGGAGGACGACCACCACCGCACCGAAGAGGACGAGGAAGGCCCCCCGGATATCCCCGAGGAGGACCTGTTGGATGGGGGTGATGACCGGGACGTGCTGCTCGATGAGCTCGGCGTAGCGGGCGCTTCCGCCGTACTCCTCCGGAAGCCGACGGACGATCGTCGTCAGCTGCTCCGAGAGCGCGTCATCCGTCACGTCCGGCGCGACCCGGCCGACGAGCGACATCCCGAACCGGCCCGGCTCGATCACGGCGTCCTCCGCGAGCGGGGGCTGCGGCAGCCAGGCGTTCACCCGGTCGTTCGGGAAGGCGAACTCGGGCGGCATCACGCCGATGATCGTCTTGAAGCCGTCCATCATGAAGTGGCTCTGTCCGATCACGGACGGATCCTGGCCGAACCAGGTCGTCCAGAAGGAGTGGCTGATCACCGCGACCTGGTCGCGGTCGCCGGGCCCCGGCAGCCGGCCGAGGACGGGCTCGACGCGGAGCACCTGGAAGAACCGATCCGTGGGCGCCGAGAGCGAGGCGCGCTCGACCCGATCCCCGACGCGGACGGTCGCGGTGAAGGAGTTGTAGGCGGCGACGTCCTCGAGGTGGGTGGCGTTCTCCTCGTACTCGATGAGGAACTCCCGGGAGACCCCGAAGGACTGCGGCAGGTCGGTCCCCGGAGCGGAAGCCAGGATCCTGACCACCCGGTCCGTGTCCGGGTAAGGGAGGGGATCGAGGAGCACGCGATCGAGCGCGGCGAAGATCCCCGCATTGGAGCCGAGGGCGATCGCCAGCGTTCCGATCGCCGCCAGCGCGAAGCCGGGCGAACGCTTCAACGAACGCGCCGCCTGCGCGAGGTCTCGCATCCAGATTCCCATCATCGTTCGTCCTCCCATCCCACGGGGTCGCGTCCCCGCTCCGTCGATCCAGGTCGGATCCCATCGTTCCTGCACGGCGGTGACGACCAGTTCGCCCGTCGTCCGCATCGCCGTTCGCACCCCGCTCCACCCCCCGACCCCTGCCGCCGCCTGCAGCTCGGCGTCGGCGTGCGCGAGCATCTCCTCGCCGAACCGTTCACGGAACGCCGGTGGCAGGAGGTGGAGGAGAAGCCTCCAGAGGGTGTGCACGATCAGCTGGTCCGGAGCCGCTGTCGCGCCATGTCGGCCACCCGGACCCGGCGGTCCGTCTCCTCGGTCAGCGTCTGCCGCCCCGCCGGGGTCAGCTCGTAGTAGCGACGCTCCCTACCGGGGTGAGGCGCCGCATCGGCGGGCGGCTTGGTCTCCGCCATCCAACCGCGCGCCATCATCCGGGCGATGACCCGGTACAGACTCCCCGCGGAGGGGGTCAGCGAGCCCTCGGACTCCTCTCCGATCGCGCGACCGATCGCGTAGCCGTGCATCGGCTCGCCAGCGACCGCCAACAGGAGATGGTACTCGATCGGGCTCAGCGAGCCGTCATCCGTGTGAGGCGACATCGGTTCTCCGGAGATGTACGTCGTCGGCATATATGCGACACGTGCATATACGAACGGGTTGCCGCCGAGGATTCAAGGGGGGGGGTGATCCCGGCTTCAGCGTTCGAGGGAGCACCCGACACTCGCGGCATGAGGGCCAGGGACGGCCCTCCCGAACCCCGAGGTCCGCATGCGGTACCGCGCTTCGGGGGCGTGGGTGATCCTCCTGGTGGTGGCGCACGGATGCGTCTCCTCCGGCCCGGGGCCCGTGTCCCCCGGAACCACCGAACCGACGCAATCGGTGCGACGAATCGAGAACCCGGCCGACCGGTCGGTCTCGATCATCCTCGATCCGATGGAGGTCGAGGCGGAGCTCCCCGGCGGCCGTCTCCGAATCGGCGGGATGTACGTGCAGAACGGGGGGAGCGGACCGGACGGTGGAGCGGTTCTGGTGCTGCAGGTCGAGCGGGCGCGGGGGGACGAGGTGTTCGCCTCGGGGGCTCGGCTGCAGCTGGAGGCGGACGGCGTGCGACTTCCCCCTGCCCGGGTCGACGCGGGGAGACTCCATCGCTCGAGGCGGACGGATCAGGGGTGGCAGGAGACGCTGCTGGTCCCCATTCCGGCGGTCGACCTCCGGCGAGTGGCGCGGGCCGAGTCGGCGCACGTCCATCTGACGGCTGGCCCGTCGCTCCCGCTCGACCGTCGAATCCGGTCGGGGCTGGCTCAGCTCGTCCAGCGCCTTCCAGCCTCGGCCTTCGACGAGCCCGTCCTCACCCGAGCGGC
>JANQLR010000094.1 GCA_028280525.1 Longimicrobiales bacterium | reverse complement strand
TGATCCGGGGGCTGGCCGGGCCGGGGAGGCTGATCGGGCTCGCGCTCGCCGCAGGGACCGGCTGGGCGCTGCTCGGGGGAGTCTGATCGGAGGGCGTCGCCGCGCGGTCGCCGGCGGGGAGAACGACGACGAGCGCGGTCGCCCCGAGATCAGAAGGGCGGCGCGACCCCGTCCGCCACCCGATCCAGGTCGATCACATTCCGGATGTGCCCCCCATCGACCTGAACGCCGAGGCGTCCGGAACAGATGTCGCAGTACTGAACCACCGTCGCTGCCCCGACATCCACCACCTGCATCGGGACCGGCTCGTCGCAGGCAGGGCAGAGCGCGATCGACCAGTCGTACGCCGTTCCCGTCCAGGGCGGGCGCGGGGTGTCGAAGCCCGGGCGGGTGCGGTCGAAGAGGGTGCGTCGTGCGGGCATATCGACTCTCGTGGCTCTCGAAGGGTAGGGTCCATCTCCGCGCCCGCGAGCGAGCCCGTACCGAGGAAGTGTCACGAGTCCGGAATCGGTTTACCGCGGTTCAGGCGGCTCTCCGACGCTTCACCGTTCGCGTGGCGATTCCCAGGAAGAGGAGTGCCCACGCCATCACCGCGATCCACTCGATCCCCCGGGGTGCCGGGCCGGACCGAGCGACTCGCTCCGGGCCCAGGAGCTCTCCCTGCAGCCATTCCCCCGGGGTCACGCCGAAGGCCGCCTCGAAGGCCTCGGGGACCGGGGCGTCGGAGCGCCAGAACTCCCCGAACGCGTCGGCGCCGAAGTCGGCGTGGAGCTCGGGGAAGACGCCCCGCACGACCTGGCCGAGCCATCGCTGCGAACGGAAGGTGGCCTCGTCCAGGTACAGCTCCGCCAGTCCTCCGTGACGCTGGGCGGCCCGTCTGCCGCTCAGGATGTCTCGCGGCGGGAAGAGAAGAGACTCGCAGTAGTCCAGCTCCCCGGCCGCACAGGCCCGCGCCTCGACGCTGGGACGGTCGTGGAGAAACCGCGGCGACTCCTGCACGATCGACCGGCGAAAGAGCGGGTGAATTGCCGGGCCACCCAGGTAGCCCAGGAGCCCGCGGCCAGAGTCCTCCAGCCAGCGAGTCACTTCGGTGCCGGGGAGGCCGTGTCGGGCCACCCAGGCGCAGACCCCGAACGGATTCGCCGCATAGAGTTCGTCGGTCGGCGTCGGCACGGGCCACGCGACCCCCGCCTCCTCCGGATTCGAGGGGACCGACACGATCCTGATGCACCAGGCCGTCCCGTCTTCGGCGCGGCCGACGGCCTGCCGGGGGCGGGTCACTTCGGAGAGCCCTGCGCCCGGGACCGCGACCATGCCCACCGCCACATCGGCGTCGGGGGTCAGCTTCGCGAAGGCCTCGTGGATGCTGCGGAGCGTGATCTGCGGCACCCCCGGGGTGCCGCGAATCCAGAGCCCACCCTCACGGGCGTGGTGTTGCAGGAGCGAAGGGACCCACTCGTCGAGCTCGTCGATGGCATGGAGGCGGGCGGCGAGGGTCGCCAGCCGCGTATCGAGGTGGTTCATTCGCACGCGCGGACTGGCGTCGTCGGCGAGCCGTCCATCGTAGACCGCGATGGCGGGGCGACGGAGATCGATCGACGCCGGGTCGGGAGCCGCCCAGGTCGTCACGGCTGCGAGGCCGAGGGCAAGAAGGCCGAGCCAGCGAATCATCCGAACCTCCGGCGGGTCGAGAAGAAGGAGAACAGAACGAAGAATCCCGCCCAGAAGAGGGCGGCCCTCGATCCGGTCGAGTCCGGGCCACCGTCGATGGGGCCGACCTGGCCGAGGGTGTCGCGCCACCACCCGTCGGCGAGTTCACCCAGCGGGAGTCCCGAGATCTCCACCAGCGCCTGCTCGGGGGTCATCCGCCGAGGGCCTTCGGAGGCCAGGCGTTCCAGCGTCCCATCCGGCGCGACGCGGAAGGCGTACAGGAAGAGGGAGTGCCGGACGATGTAGAGCGAGTCGAACTCGATCCCTGCCAGGTCGCGCGCGAGCATGATCGCGGCCCCGCAGCCCAGCCGATCTCCCCCCTCGATCAGGGTCGCGGCGGGGTCATCCGTACAGCGATGGAGCAGACCGATCCACGATCGTGCCGAAGCTCCCGCGAGGAAGCGCTCCCCGCCCTCCTCGATCCTCTCCTCGATCCGCTCCTCCACCCAACGAGCGACGGAGGCGCGATCGTCGAGTCCGAGCAACGCTCGCAGCCGCTCCAGACCATCGGGCGTTTCGACGGAGCTCCCGTCGACGAGCTCGAGAGCCCCAAGGCAGGCTTCCCCCCCCTGCTGAACGCACTCGAGTGCGCGCGGCGACGCCGAGGTCATCAGCGCGTACCAGACCGCCCGAACGGAGGGACGAGGTACGTCGAGTCCGATGCCCAGCCACCTTCGGACGCCGTCCCCGAGACCGTACCGTCTCGTTTCGAGGAGTCGACCCATGATCACGCTGGAGGCCTCGCGGACGTTCACGTCCCGCCCTCCCTCGCGGTAGTGGAAGTAGGCGTCGGCCCCGAAGCGGGTGGCCATCTCCGATTGGATCATCGAGTAGAGCGTCCGGTCGACCATCACGCGGACCGGATCCGTGGCACCGAGGTGGCGCCCATACCGATCTTCGAAGGGAGTCCACGCCTCCTCGAGAGCCGCGAGAGCCGGCTCGAGTAGATCGCCCCGACCGATCACTCGGAATCGGACGCCGGTGACGGAGTCGACCCGCATGGCGTCCAGCCGCGCGCGGGCACGTTCCACCCGACCGGCGTCCTCCTCCTTCACGAGGGCTCGGAGGCGTTCCCGCTCCTGATGGAGCTGGTCGTACATCCGTTGAAGTTCGCCGCGGTCCGTCGGCAGCTCGATGGGGAGTCCCCGGAAGGTCCTCTCCGCCGCGTCCACCCCGAGGATCTGAGCGTTCGCACCGGGCACGCAGATCGTGAACGACAGCACCGAGACGAGGAGCGGTGCCGCGAACCTCCGGACGCGACTAGACATCGATCAGCATCCAGTTGCCGACGAACACTCGGAGCGGACCCCAGTCGGCGGTCATGAAGTGGAGGAAGGACCGGCTCGGGTTCACCCCCTCCAGCCGTGGCACGACCCCCGCGACGAACTCCGTGAGGGGGTCGGCCAGGAAGAGGAAGAGGACAAGGCCGACGATCAGCAGAACCGTGGTACGGATGGTCCCGGAGGCCAGTGCGAACCAGAAGGCGTACGCGGTCGTTCCGGCGAGGAAGAACCGGCCGGTCAGCTCGAGTGGATAGCTGCGCAGACCCGCGGGCAGATCCACGAGGTTCGAGACCCCCAGCGCCGTCAGGCCCAGGACGATCGTCGGGAGGAGCAGAAGGACGACGCCGCTCCCGAACTTCAGGACGGAGTACCGCGTCCGGGAGATGGGCAGGGAGAGCGGGTACACGTGCGCCTTCTGGTGGTCCCAGTTCCACGCGGTCAGGGCCAGGATCATCCCCGCCAGCGCCGCCAGCGCGGGGTAGAAGGCCGCCATCTGCGCGGAGTGGCTGAAGTACCCGATCCCGGGCTGCCCGATCAGGTTCGTCATCGGCCCGCCCGTCCAGGTGGTGAAGGGGATCAGAAACGCCCCCAGAACCAGCGGCAGCAGCAGCCACCTGCTCGCCTTCCAGTGCAGCTTCAGCATCTCGTACGGCATCTATCGATCCTCCCGTGCGGCGCGCTGGGCGCGGAGCAGTTCCACGAAGCCCTCCTCGAGGTCGAGGTCGATCACCTCGCGGAGGTGGATTCCTCGGGACTCGAGGTGGTGGCGGTGGGAGGGGTCCCACCCGTGCACCGTCCACGTTTCGAAGGTGGTCACCCCATTCGCGGGGAGACGCTGGAGGAGCTCGAAGGGCACCTCCTCTTCCGTGATGCGGGGCGCCTGCTCGAAGCGGAGGCGCTTGATCCGGTTCTTGAAGTCGTTGATCGGCATCTCGGCGACGAGCCGCCCGTCGTCCACCACGCCGACCCAGTCGCAGATGCGCTCGAGCTCGTGCACGAGGTGACTGGAGACGAAGACGGTGGCTCCCGCCTCGGCCACGTAGTCGAGCACGGTCGTCATGATGTCGCGCCGGACGACGGGATCGAGCCCGTCCGTGGGCTCGTCCAGGATGAGGAGCTGGGGCCGCGCGGCGAGTGCCATGAGCATCATGAGCTTCCCGGCCTGTCCCTTCGACATGCGCTTCACGGCGCGGTGCGGCGGGAGCTCGAGTCGATCGAGGAGTTCGGCGGCCCAGTGCCGGTCCCAGTCGGGGTAGAAGGACCGGTGAAAGTCGAGCACCTCCTTAACGGTGAGCTGGTCGAAGACGTGGGGCCGCTCCGGCATGTAGCCGACCCGCTGCAGCACCCGAGGCAGCTCCCTCGGTACGCGACCTCCGAGGATGCGAATCTCCCCTCGGTCCGGACGCATCATCCCCATCATGAGGCGGATGCTGGAGGTCTTTCCGGAGCCGTTCGGGCCGAGGAAGCCGTAGATGGAGCCGCGCGGGACCTGCAGGTTGAGGTCCGAGAGCGCGAAGTCCTTCCCGGGCTTCCAGTGGACGCCGTCGAACTCGATGGCGTAGTTCATCGACCACCTCCGGTCGCGGGGGTCGGGGGCATCCAGCTCTCCGGGTCGGCGGGGGTGGGTGGGGCGGCCGCGGACTCGTCGTCCGGTTGGCTCGCGGACAGCTCGGTCTCGAGGGCGGCGCGCAACGCTTCGGCGGAGACGCCGGCGCGGGCCGCCTCGCCCAGCGCGCGTCGGGCGATCGAACGGGCGACGATCTCGCGTTCCTGTCGGCGGACTTCGGGAGCGACGTCCAGGACGAAGGTCCCCGCGCCGTGCCGCTTCTCGACGAAGCCCTCCAGCGAGAGTTCGCGATACGCCTGCACGACGGTCGCGGGATTCACGCGCAGCTGGTTCGCGAGCGCGCGTACCGAGGGGAGGGCCGTCCCCGGCGCGAGGGCACCGGTCGCGACGGCCACCCGTACGCTCGCCGCGATCTGAGCATACAGCGGCGTGGGTTTGCGGGGGTCGATCGAGTCGAACATCAGTCCTCCCCCTTGGGGGCCTCGCCCTTGGATTCCGCGTCCGGCCGCGCCCACGGAGGTGGGTCTCCCCCGACGCCGTTCACCGTGCCGCAGTCGATCGAACCGGAGAGCCAGCCCGGGGGAGTCTCCTTTCCGTAGGCGAGGGTGCAGATCGTGGGGAGACCCGGGTGGGCCACTACCATCGACCACCCCTGTGGACTCGCGGCGAGCACCTCGAAGGTCATCCCCTCCGGGAGGTCCTCGATCTCGAGCTCACCGAGATCGGTCGTGTAGGTGAAGTTCCGGGCGTAGTGCATCTCCTGGTGGCTCGCGAGCCGCTTCATCGAGTTGATCGCGGCCGAGCGCATCTCGTCCACATCGAAGTCGGGTTCGGGGGTCACCGCCGAGCCCAGGGCGAACCACTCGGGGACGGGCGCCTCCGCTTCGGATCGCTGCAGGCCACGCCGCTCGACGTAGGCCACGTCGAGGTCGTCGGTCCGGACGCCGAGGACTTCGTCGCTCCGGATGAGGTGCGGCTCGAACCGATGGGGCAGCCGCACCATTCGACGGGGAAGGCCCTCCGGACCGAGGACGAGCCACTCACTCTCTCCCGACGCCTCGGCTGCACTCTCTCGAATCCACAGCTCGCCGTTCTCCGAGACCTTCAACCAACGCACGAGGGATCGTCCGGACGGGGTGGGGAGGCCGGCGACGACGGTGCCGACCCGGAGCCGCGCCTCCGGCGTGCGGGGTCCCTCGACCACGTACCGGCTCGCGGGAAAGACGTCCATCGCGTAGACCGACTCCCCGGTGACCTCCGCGACGTCCACGTCGCGCGCCCAGCTTCCCCCGGCGTCGAAGTAGGAGATGTGGCGCCGCCACGCGTCGAAGACGGCGAGGGAGTCGGAGCCGTGGGGGAAGACCCTCGAAGGCTGCGCGAACTCGCCGGGCCCCTCGCCCGGGGAGCCCACCCGCTGCTGGAAGACCCCGTCGGCGCTGAAGAGGGAGACGTGGCCCGCGCCCGCGTCGGAGACGGCGAGTCGGCCGTCGTCGAGCTCGGCGAGGCCGGAGATCGATCCGAATTCATACTCCTCGTCTCCGTCGAGCGCCCCGATGGAGAGGAGGGGCGGGCCGGCGGTGTGCACGCTGAGGAGGAGCTCCTCCGAACCGCGCCCCGCGTCGGCGACCGGGTCCCCGCACGCGAGGATCGGGGGGACGGTCGGCGCCGCCGCCACGATGATCGCCACGCTGCGGGAGCGCGACGGGACGAGGTGGGGGGTGGGTCGGGGAGCACGCAGGGAGTCGCTCACGAGAGCCGGGGTTCGGGGGTCGGTGTGTCAGTGTATCGAAGTACCGACACACTGATACGACCTCGGGGCTGCGCGCAAGCCCTTCGTTCTGGCGCTGGCCGCGGGGGGCGGCGGCCTCTATCCTGACTCGCCGACGCACCGAAGCCCCCGAACCCCCGCCCGATCGAGCCGATGATCCAGCCCCACCACGCCTTGCCGTGCCCGGAGACCTCGGGCCCCCTCCGTCGCTCCCGCAGGGGGCTTCTGGTCGCGGGGCTCGCGGTGGCACTCGCGGCGCCCGCGACCGCCCAGGACGGCTTCGCGCCCACCCGGTTCGATGCGACCGTCGCCGCACGGAACCCGACGGCGCCGGCCCGCATCCACCCGCTCCCCACGGAGCGGGAGCAGGCGGCGGAGATGCAGGCGTGGGTGGAGGCGCGACTGACCCGTGTTCTCCCGGCGCTGATGGCCGAGCACGACGTCGAGATGTGGATCCTCTCGATGCGGGAGTACGGGGAGGACCCGGTCTTCTGGTCGATGGTATCGCCGACCACCTTCGCCGCCCGCCGCCGATCGATCTACATCTTCCACCGACAGGAGGACGGTACCGTCGAGCGGCTGGCGCTTGGAGGTACATCGCAGGGTGGGCTCTTCGAGATCTACCGCTCGCCGCGCCCGGCGCCCACCGGGGAGCAGGCGGAGCTCTGGGGCAATGAGCAGTGGCGACTCCTCCACGAGATCGTCTCCGACCGCGACCCGTCGAACATCGTCCTGAACATCGATCCGCAGTGGGCCTTCTCGGACGGGCTGAGCGCCGGTGAGCGCGAGGCGCTCGAGGAGGCGCTCGGCGCCGAGTACCGGGGACGCATCCGGCGCGAGCCGAACCTCGCGATCGACTACATCCAGACCCGCGTCCCGGAGATGCTCCCCCGCTACGAGCGGATCCAGGAGACGGTGCACGCGATCATCGCGGAGGCCTTCTCGAACGCCGTGATCACCCCGGGCGTGACCACCACCGAAGATGTGATCTGGTGGCTCCGTCAGCGGGTGACGGAGCTCGGCATGCGGGTCTGGTTTCAACCCTCGGTCAGCGTGCAGCGGGCCGGCGACGTACCCTCCGACGGCCCGGTCGTGATCGAACGGGGCGACCTGCTCTGGACCGACTTCGGGGTCGTCGCCCTCCGCCTGAAGACGGACACGCAGCACCAGGGCTACGTCCTGCGCGAAGGGGAGACCGAGGCGCCGCCCGGGCTGCGTGCCTGCATGGCCGCGAGCAATCGGATGCAGGAGATCCAGCTGGAGGAGATGGAGCCCGGGCGGACGGGGAACGAGGTTCTGGCGGCGTCGAGGGCCAGGATGGAGGCCGAGGGGATCGAGGGGACCTTCTACACCCACCCGATCGGTGACCACGGCCACGGCGCGGGACCGCTGATCGGGCTGTGGGACCGGCAGGAGGGGGTGCCGGGGCGGGGCGACGTGCCGATCCGTCCGGACACCTGGTTCTCGATCGAGCTTCAGGCGGTCGCGCCGATTCCCGAGTGGGGTGGAAAGCGCGCCCAGTGCCGTCAGGAGGAGGAGGCGATGGTGGACGGAACCGGAGCGCGTCGCTGGGTATTCCGTCGCCAGTCCCGACATCACCTGGTCTGGTAATTCTCACCCGACCATGCGATTCTTCAATGCTGAAGATCCTTTAAGCTCTCCCGAGGGAGAGGTGTGCACCATCGCCATGACCGAGGCCGCCGACAACCGCGTGAGTGTCCTGCTCGTCGATGACGACGCGGCGGTCGCACGGCTATCGTCGAGACTCCTCGAGCGGCTGGGCCACGCCGTCGAGACCTTCCTGGATCCGCGGAAGGCCTTCGACCGCCTGACTCAGGCCCCCGACGCCTTCGACGTGCTGATCACCGACCATCGGATGCCGGGGATGACCGGTCAGGAGCTCCTGGTCCGTCTCCGACGGGCAGGCGTCGCGATTCCGGCGATGATGGTCTCCGGGTTCTCGGACGAGATCGACCGCGACGTGCTCGCGCAGATCGGCGTGCAGTCGATCCTCGACAAGCCGTTCACCCGGGACCAGATGCGAGAGACGCTCGAGCAGCTTCTTTCGGGCGGGAACGGCGCCTCGGCTTGAAGGCGCGAAAAGGGAAGGGCTTCGACCGGTCGATCGTCGAAGGGCCCCTGACCCGAGCGGTCTGGCTCCTCGCCTGGCCGACGATGCTCCAGAACGTCATCGGCGGGCTTCAGGGCCTCGTCGATCACCTGATGGTCGGGACGTACGTCGGCTTCGAGGGAAATGCGGCGATCGGGGTATCGTGGCAGATCTTCCTGGTCGTGATCGTCTTCATCTCCTCCCTCTTCTCCGGGATGGGCGTTCTGGTCGCGCGCTTCGCCGGCGCTGACCGTCCCGACGAGGTGAACCGGACGGTCTACCAGGCCTTCCTCACCGCCATGTTCCTCTCGATCGGGATCATGGCTCCTGTCGGGTGGTTTGCCGCGCCCTTCCTGCTCGACCTGATCAACGCGGCGCCCGCCGTTCAGGCGGAGGCACTCCCCTACCTGCGCATCATGTTCCTCTTCAGCGCGGGGATGATGCTCTTCTTCATGACGGGCGGCGCCTTCCGGTCGGCGGGGGACGCGAAGACGCCGCTCCGACTCGGGATCCTCCTCACGGTCCTGAACCTGGTCCTCAACATCGTCTTCATCCGGGGCCTCGGGCCCATCCCCTCGTACGGGACGGCCGGGGCGGCGATCGGAACGGTCGCGGCCGGAGGAATCGTCGCGCTCGTCACCCTCTGGATCCTCTTCCGGGGGGAGGCGGTCGTGGCCTTCCAGCGCGGAATGCGCCTCGCCCCGGACTGGCAGATCATCCGCGAGCTCTTTCGCTTCGGGCTTCCGACCGGGATCCAGGGCGTCGCGATGAACGTCGCGGGGGTACTCCTCCTCCGCTTCGTCGGCTCCCTCGAGCAGAGCGCCGAGGCCCAGGCCGCGTATGCGATCTCCTATACGCAGCTCTTCTCCCTCATCACCTGGACCTCGGTCGGGCTGATGGGAGCCACGGCGGCGGTTGCCGGTCAGAATCTGGGTGCCGGTCGACCGGACCGAACCCGAAAGGCGGTCCGGGTCGCCGCCGGCTTCGGGCTCGGGGTCGCGGCGCTGGTGGGCTTCCTCTTCTTCGTCGCCCCCCGGGCGCTGATCGGGCTCTTCGGCATCGACGATCCCACCGTGCTCGATCTCGGCGAGGAGCTCCTCCGGTACCTTTCACTCTCGGGCCTCTTCATCACCGTGGCGCTCGCCTACACCGGTGGCCTCCAGGGAACGGGCGACACCAAGAGCCCGCTCTACATCTCGATCGTCTCCCAGATCGTCGTGCCGCTCGGGATGTGCTTCGCGATCGACACGCTGGGGACGCTGGACCCCGCCGACATCTGGCTCGCGATCGTCCTGGGGCACGTCACCCGCGCCGCGCTCAGCGTCGTGCGCTTCCGCCAGGGGCGCTGGCAGGGGATCGAGGTGCGGGTCGGGGACCGCACGGCCTGACCAGGCCTGATCGTCGACCCGAGCCCTGTCGGGCGGTTACCTTCGCCCCTCCACCCTCTCCTCGAAGTGCGAGCCGCCCGCGATGCCGAACTACTGGCTGATGAAGAGTGAAGCCGACGTCTACTCGATCCAGGACCTGGAGCGGGACGGTCGCACGATGTGGGACGGCGTCCGCAACTATCAGGCGCGGAACAACATGCGGGCGATGAAGGTGGGCGATCTGGTCCTCTACTACCACTCCCGCCAGACGCCCTCGGCCGTCGTCGGAGTCGCCCGCGTGGTCCGTGAATCGTACCCCGACCCGACGCAGTTCGACGCCACGAACAAGTACTTCGATGCGAAGTCGTCCGAGGACGACCCGCGGTGGTGGCTCGTCGACATCGAGTACGTCGGGACCTTCGAGACCCAGGTCGGTCTCCCCGACGTGAAGGGCGAGAAGGCGCTCGCCGACATGGTTCTGGTCAACAACTCCCGGCTCTCCGTGCAGCCGGTGCAGAAGGCCGAGTTCGACCGAGTCCTCGCGATGGCGGGATTCCGACTGCAGGAATCCTGAGAAACACGCTCGCGCCCTTCCGCGTCAAAGAAAGGATGAAGAACCCCGTCATCCTCGCGGAATCTGGAGCAGTTCGGTGGAGCATCTCCTCGGTGACCTGAAGGTCGCAGTCCGGTCCCTCATCCGCGCCCGGAGCTTCTCGCTCGTCGCGGTCACCACGCTCGCGGTCGCCATCGCCGCCAACACGGCCATCTTCTCGGTCGTCGACGGCGTGCTGCTCCGGCCCCTCCCCTTCCCCGACGAGGACCGGCTCGTCTCGGTCGCGGCGGAGGTGCTCCCGCAGGTCGGGGGCGGGGAGGCGCCCTTCTCGGACCGGGGCTACTGGCACTTCGTCGACAACGTGCGCGTCTTCGAGTCCTTCGGCGGGGTCTCCGGAGGGACGCAGCAGTGGCCGCTGATCGGCGACGGAGCGGTCCCTCAGCAGGTCGAGGTCGCCGTCATTACCTCGACCCTCCTCGAACTCGTCGGCACCTCCCCGCACCGGGGACGCTTCTTCACCGCGGAGGAGGACGTCCCGGACGGGCCTCAGCTGGCGTTGATCAGCCACGGCCTCTGGCTGAACCGGTTCGGCGGCGATCCCGAGGTGATCGGTCGGGCCATCGACCTGAACGGAAGCAGCTGGGAGGTCGTCGGGGTGATGCCCGCGGACTACGACTTCCCCACGCGGGAGATCGACGTCTGGGTCCCATACCAGCTCGACCCCGCGAGCGAGAACTTCGGAGGCCACCACATCCAGGGGTACGCGCGGCTGGCTCCGGGGGTCACCCTCGAGGCCGCGGAGCGGGAGGCGGAGGATCTGATCGCCCGCTTCGACGAGGTCGGGTACGGCCCCGCCTGGTTCGAGGGGATCTTCAGCGGCGGGGCGAGGGTCCAGACGGTGCGGGAGCAGATCGTCGGCGACGCGCGTCGCTCGCTCCTGATCCTGCTGGGGACGATGGGCTTCGTCCTCCTGATCGCCTGCTCCAACGTCGCCAACCTCTTCCTGGTCCGCGCCGAGTCGCGCACACGGGAGCGCGCGGTGCGCATTGCGCTGGGCTCGGGCCGCGGGCGCCTCATCCAGTACATCCTGATGGAGACCACCGTCCTTTCCCTGGTCGGCGGGCTGCTCGGGATCGGGCTCGCGATCCTCGGGACCCGTGTTCTGGTCACGACGGGTCCGGCGAGCATCCCGCGGCTCCACGAGATCGGGGTCAACCCGACGGTTCTCCTCTACACTCTGGGAATCTCGCTCCTGGCCGGACTGCTCTTCGGCCTCCTGCCGGCGCTGAACGTGGGCTCCCGGAAGGCGATCGCCTCGCTGCGTGACGGCGGCCGGGGGTCGACGATCGGCCGGGACCGGCACCGCTCGCGGAACAGTCTCGTCATCGGGCAGGTCGCCCTCGCGCTCGTCCTGCTCATCGGCTCCGGGCTGATGGTCCGAAGCTTCCAGGCGCTGCGCAGCGTCGATCCGGGCTTCGACGCGGCGGGAATCCTGAGCTTCCAGCTCTCCCCGCCGCCCGGGAAGTACGCCGACGCGGAGGCGACGGCGCAGTTCTACGACCAGCTGGTCGAGCGGCTCGAGGGGATCCCGGGGGTGGAGGAGGCCGGCGGGATCAACACGCTGCCACTCACCGGCGGGGGGAGCATCCTCACCGCGAACATCGACGATCATCCCGTGCCGGAGGGCGAGTTCCCGCCCGCCTTCCTCGCCCGGCGCGTGACGCCCGGGTACTTCGAGACGATGGGGATCCCGATCGTCGAAGGTCGCGCCTTCAACGCCGACGATCACAACGCCCGCCTCGGCTCGATCATCATCAGCGCGTCGGTGAAGGCCGAGTTCTGGCCGGACGAGAGCGCGATCGGGAAGCGCATCACGACGAACGGCGCGCCCGCTCGGGTGATCGGCGTCGTCGGTGACGTTCACGACGCCGGGCTCGAGATCGACGCCGAGCAGTTCTCCTACAAGCCGATGCTGGACTCGGCCGGCGGCGGGGTCCGGCCCATGCGCATGGTCGTGCGGAGCGCCGGCGATCCCACCTCCCTGATTCCGGGCGTTCGGGCCGTGCTTCAGGAGATGGATCCCGACCTGCCGATCACCGATCTGCGTCCCATGGAGGAGATCGTCGGCGACTCGCTCTCGCGCACCAGCTTCACGATGACGCTACTCGTGCTGGCCGCGGTGATCGCGGTCTTCCTGGGGTCGGTCGGGATCTACGGCGTCCTTTCGTACGTCGCGACGCAGCGCACGGCGGAGATGGGGGTGCGACTCGCCCTCGGGGCCGAGCCGGCCACCGTCCGCGGGATCATCCTGCGACAGGGGATGCTCCTCGCCGGGATCGGAGTGGCGCTCGGACTGGTGGGCGCCGTTGCGATGGGTGGCGTCATGAGCACCTTGCTCTTCTCGGTCGACCCCCTCGATCCACTCTCCCTGGTCGGCGCCGCCGTCTTCTTCGTCGGCGTCGCGGTGGTTGCCAGCCTGGTGCCGGCGGCGCGGGCCGCGCGGACGCCCCCGGCCGTGGCGCTACGCGGGGACTGACCGGCCCTGCGCGACGGGGGCGGAGGGCGTCGCGAGCTTCCCCCTGCTCGCAGACGCCGCGGCGCCTCGTACCGGCAGCTCGTCGCCGACCACCGCCTCGGTCCGCCATCGCTCCGGGGCGGTGGTCCGTCGGATCTCCTCGGGGTTGAGGCGGAACCACCGCGCCACGAGGAGGATCTCGGCGGCCTCGTGGGCGGAGAGTCCCGCCGGGCCGGGCTCGACCGCACCAAAGACGGCCTCGCTGGTGCGGGCGGCGGCCCGCCACTCCCGGGTGGAGCGCGGGTCGTCGAAGGAGGCCCGGATGCGCCCGCCCCGGATCAGGTGGAGGCGGTCGCGGCCGCCGTGGCCCTCCGCACGATAGACGAAGCGGAGGCTCTCGACCTCCCCGCGGAAGGCGGTCAGCTCTTGCTGAAGGCGGCGGAGCCGTTCGAGCCGGTCGCGAACCGCGGCAGCGTACTCGAAGTCGAGGCGCGCCGCCGCCGTCGTCATCTCCTCCTGAAGGAGGTGCAGCGGGAGTCGCGAGCGTCCCTCGAGGAAGCGCGCCGCCTCGCGCACCCGCTCCATGTAGCCTGCAGCATCGATCGCGCCGGCGCAGGGCGCGGGGCAGCTTGCCAGCTCGGCGCGGATACAGAGTGGCGCACGGTCCGCCCCGAAGATGTCGAGCTGATCGGCGAAGTACATCGGCGTGGCGCCCGGGCAGTCGCGGATCCCGAGCACGTGTGCCAGGTCGCGGATGGTGCGCGACACCTGTCCCACCCGGGGGAAGGGCCCGTAGTAGGTTGCGCCGTCCTCAATCACGGTGGAGGCGGGGACCACACGGGGGGCGGGCTCCCGCGTGATCTTCACGAAGCCGTAGGATCGCTTCCGCTTGTGCTGGACGTTGTAGCGCGGGCGGTGCTGCTGGATCAGGCGCATCTCGCGGACGAGCGCGCCGAACTCGTCGGGGATGTGGTCCCACTGGATCCGGGTGCTCTCCCGCACCAGCTCGAAGGCCTTCTCCCCCGGCTCGGCGCGGAAGTAGGAGAGGAGGCGGGTGCGGATGCGGATCGACTTCCCCACGTAGAGGAGTTCGTCGCCGGGTCCGTACATCCGGTAGACGCCCGGTCGGTTCTCCGCGTGCCCCCGCACGAAGGCGCGGAGAGGATGCTCCGGGGCGGCGGTGGGGGAGGGCGACATCGAGACCGGGATGTTCGTGGTTTGTTCGGGCCTTCACATAGAGGCCCGATCCACGAATGCGCAACGGTGCCGAGTTTGGTGGTGAGCGCCGTCGACGTGCGGGGTTAGGCGCGGAGTCGCTCCAGAAGCCGGTCCGCGTCGACGCTCCGTCGCTCGAATGTGAAGACACGCAGTGTGCGCGCCGTGTCCTGCAGGTCGCGCGCGACGCGCGGAAGGTCCAGGACCCCCGGGATTCCGCCTTCGCCCAGTCGCTCCACCCTGCCTCCCCGTCGGCGGATCAGGACGTCGAGCTGGAACATGCGGCTCTTCTCCGGGAAGTCGATGAAGACCTCGCCGGGCTCCAGTTCCAGCTCCGTGGCGAGGCGATCCTCGAAGGCGCGCTTCTTCGCGCCGTCGCCGATGACCCAGGGCTGAAGGTCGATCCCCTGGAGGTCGGCGGCAGTGAGTTCGAGGGCGCGCTTGGGGAGCCGGCGGCGTCGGAGCGCGGGGATCCATCGCTCCGCCAGACGTTCCCCGACGGCGTCGTCCGACTCGGTCGCGGCGCGGCGCTGGATCTCGTAGAGGAGCTCTTCGTCCGTCGGGCCGATCAGCTCCTCCGCATCGATCAGCTCGACGCGGACGGCGTCCTCCACGATCCGCTTGTAGAGGGCGGTCGCGGCCCGGACGCCGTGGTGCCAGTACACGTTCCGGAACATCTGGTACTTGGCGAAGAGGAGGGATTCGAGGGCAGCGATCGCCTTCTCGTGCACCCCGGTCTCCCAACGTCCGGTCGTCGGGTCCTGCAGGAGGAGAAGTCCGGCCAGGAGGCGATCCACGTCGACCTCGCCGTACGGCACCCCGCAGAAGCGGGCGTCGCGCCGGAGGTACTCCATCTTGTCGAGGTCGAGGCTTCCGCTGATGAGCCCGGCGAGGGGGGAGGCGCTGTCGCCCCGGATCAGGGCGTGAATGCGCTCGGGTGCCTCCGGGCCCAGCGGCTCGAGCGCCTCCCGCAGCTCCGCCTCGTCCAGGAAACGACGCGAGACCTCCTCGTGGTCGGCGGGGATTCGCTCCGGCTCGAGCTCTTCCAGCGCGTGAGAGTAGGCGTAGTGGCCGATGTCGTGGAGGAGGGCCGCGTAGGGGATGAGGAGCTCGTCCTCCCAGACCTCCTCGGGGGCGTCGCTCCGCTCCCGCAGCTGTCGCAGCGCCGTGCTGGCGAGGTGGTGCACCCCGAGCGCGTGGTCGAAGCGGGTGTGCGTGGCGCCCGGGTAGACGAGGTGCGCGAATCCGAGCTGGCGGATGTAGCGCAGCCGCTGGAAGGCGGGGGTGTCGATGATCCGGAGCGCGGGCTCGGAGAGCCGGATCGTGTTCCAGAGCGGGTCCCGGATCGTCTTGATCGATGGATGCATGACCGACGGTAACCGAGCCGTTCCGAGGGGGGCAATGTCTGTGTGGGACGGCCCACACGGGCGAGGTCGGGGGCCGGCGGGGGTATCGATCCGCCCGTCCTCCCGCCTCATGCTGGTGGGCGACGGGTCGAAGCTCGGGTGAACGTTTTCGCGGCTCCCCGAGTCTTATCACCACACGGTCCGAATCCGGGGAACGGATCCGGCCGTACAGGTGTTAGAAGTCCGCTGAGGGTTGACTTCGAGACCCTCTTGGGAAAGCATACAGGGCTTTGGATTGCTCGAGGGCCGGAGGGCGCCGTTTCGCCCGAGCCGGCACGGTCGGGGATTCCGACCTGAGGAGATAGATACATGGCAGCGAAGGCGACCGGACGTCGCTCCAGCACGACCAAGAAGGCGGCCGCCAAGAAGACGGCCACCAAGAAGAAGACCACGGGTCGCCGCGGTCGGGGCAAGAAGAATCCGCTCACCGGATTCGACGCGACCCTCGACGAGCAGACCGCGCTCGATCAGTACCTTCGCGACGTGTCCCGCCACGAGCTGATCACCCCCGAGAAGGAGAAGGAGCTCGGGGCTCTGGCCCAGGCCGGGGACGAGGACGCCGTGCAGGAACTCGCGCGTGCGAACCTGCGCTTCGTGATCAGCGTCGCGAAGAAGTACCAGAACCGCGGCGTTTCGCTGACGGACCTCATTCAGGAGGGGAACGTCGGCCTCGTCACGGCCGCCCGGAAGTTCGATCCGGAGCAGGGCGTGAAGTTCATCTCGTACGCCGTCTGGTGGATTCGCCAGGCGATCCTCGCGGCGCTCGCCAACCACGGGCGCTCGGTCCGAGTTCCGCTCAACCGCGCCAGCGACCTGGCCCGCATCTTCCGCGAGAAGGAGCGGCTCAAGCAGGAGCTGAACCGGGAGCCGACCTCCGAGGAGCTCGCCAAGGCGACGGACCTGACGCCGGAGCTCGTCGAGTCTCTGCAGACGCTCAACGCCGCGGAGATCCGTCTCGACGCCCCGATCGGGGACTCCGAGGACTCACAGCTCGTCGAGCGCTTCATCACCGAAGAGGCCGCAGAGCCGGAGCTCGAGGTCGAGAACCGGCTCCTGACCGAGGCGGTGACCGAGGCGCTCACCACCCTCGAGGCGCGGGACGCGAAGGTGCTGCGTCTCTACTTCGGGCTCGAGGGGGAGCGGGAGCACACGCTCGAAGAGATCGGCAACATGCTCGGCGTCACCCGCGAGCGGATCCGGCAGCTGCGCGATCGTGCGCTCCGCCGCCTCCGCGAGGGGACGAAGGGAGCCGCGCTGGAGTCGTTCGCCGCGTGAGTTCCGTCGTGCGCCCCGAGCGTACGAGACCGACCGCGATCCGCCCTCCGTCCGCTCGTCGGACGGGGGGCGTTCGTCTTTCCACCCCCTGCCCCTCCGCTCGCGGATGAGTCGTTCGTCGAGGTCCGGGTTGCGGAGGCGGGGCACCGAGTCGGGGGCCATCGAGCCCCGTCCGGTCGCGACCAACGCCATGGTCCTCGAAACGGGGGGCGGGAGGTATCGGGTCCGCTTCGACGAGGATCCGGGTGCCCCCCAGCGCCCCGCCGAGGTGGAGGCCTCCCTCCGCGGGCGTCTGAAGCAACAGGCCCGCACCGGGGATCGCGTCGTGATCGGCGACCGGGTCCGCGTCGAGCGGGTCCCCGGCGACGCCGAGGTGGCGTGGGCGATCGAGGCGGTCGGCCCGCGGACCGGCGAGGTGGTGCGCAGGGGCACGCATCAGCGCCGAGCGAAGGTCATGGCGGCCAACCTCGACCGGATGCTCGTCGTGGTCGCCGCGCACGAGCCCGAGCCCCGGCTCGGAACCGTGGATCGTCTCCTCGTGATCGCGGAGTCGAGCGGGATCGAGGCGCGGGTGGTGGTGAACAAGTCCGACCTGGAGGGGCCAGGCGAGGTGGTCGAGCAGCTGACGAAGATCTACCCGTCGCTCGGCTACCCGACGCTCCTCACCTCCGCGGAGACGGGGGAGGGGCTCGAGACGCTGGCCGAGTGGCTGGAGGGGGGGATCTCCGCCCTGATCGGGCCCTCGGGCGTCGGGAAGTCGTCGCTCCTGAACGCGCTCGAGCCGTCGCTCGAGCTTCAGACGGGTGCGCTCTCCCGCAAGCTCTCCCGCGGTCGACACACCACGGTCAACGCCCGCCTGATCCCGCTCCGGGGTGGGTGGGTCGCCGACACGCCGGGCTTCGGGGACGTCGGCATCTGGGGGATCGATCCGGAGCGCCTCGAGGACGCCTTCCCGGAGTTCATCGAGCCGGCGCGCTCCTGCCGGTTCCGCGGGTGTACGCACCTGCACGAGCCGGGGTGCGGCGTCCGAGCCGCCGTTGAAGCGGGGGAGATCCCGGCCTCCCGCCTCGCCTCGTACGAGGTGCTCCACGCCGAAGCGGTCGAGGGGACGGCGCCGGACTGGAGCTGACCGAGGGGCGAAGGCGTTCCACCCCGCCCCGGCGCCGGGCTGCCGGGCTATTCCCCCTCCGACTCCTCGAGC
>JANQLR010000067.1 GCA_028280525.1 Longimicrobiales bacterium | reverse complement strand
GCTCGAGTTCGCGTGGGGGGTAGCGATCGAGGGAACGCGGTGCGCCGGTGCCCGACTCGTCATCGAGGCCGTCCCCGGGCGAGTCCGCTGTCCCGCGTGCGAGGCCGTCACCGAGCTCTCCGATCCCCCCCGCTTCCGTTGCGGTCGGTGTGACACGCCCACCGCCGACATCCTCTCCGGACGCGAGCTCGACCTCGTGTCGCTCGAACTCTCCCACCGCCCCGAGGGCGACCCGCAGGAGCAGACCGCTGAAGCCGCGCATCCTTGAAGTTCGACAGAACATCCTCAAGAAGAACGACGAGCTGGCCCACGACCTGCGCCGGCGCTTCGAGGCGAATGGCGTCTACGTGGTCAACGTCGTCTCGAGCCCGGGGGCCGGGAAGACGGAGCTGCTCGGCCAGGTGATGGAGCGACTCCGCGACCGCGGCGTGGAGGTGGCGGCGGTGGTCGGAGACCTCGCGACCGAGAACGACGCGGAGCGACTCGGCCGGAGCGGCGCCCTCGCGAAGCAGATTCTCACCGGGACGATGTGCCACCTGGAGGCGGACATGGTCGAGGCGGCGATCGCGGACTTCGACCTGGCCTCGATCGACCTCCTCTTCATCGAGAACGTCGGCAACCTCGTCTGCCCCCAGAGCTGGGATCTGGGCGAAGACCTCCGGATCCTCCTCTTCCCCACCACGGAGGGCGAGGACAAGCCGCTCAAGTACCCCACCCTGATCAACACCTGCGACCTGGTCCTCTTCAGCAAGATGGATCTGGCCGAGGCGGTCGGCTTCGACATGGAGCTCGCCCGACGCAACTGCGAGACCTCGCGCCCCGGGATCCCGATGGTCGAGACCTCGGCGCGCTCCGGCGAGGGCCTCGACGACTTCACCTCGTGGATCGAGGCGCGGGTGCGCGGAAAGGCGGCGGTCGCCGGGGCGACGGGGGGCTGACGGTTCCCGCGAGCCCGGCCGTCGCGGTGGGCACGGGAGATCCGGTGCGTCGGCACCTCCGGGTGACCGGGGTCGTGCAGGGGGTCGGCTTCCGACCCTTCGTGCACCGCCTCGCGCTCGAGCTCGAACTGGTGGGCTTCGTGGGGAACGACAGCGGTGGGGTCTTCATCGAGGTCGAGGGGCCGGAGGAGCGGGTCGCGCGGTTCGCGGACCGGCTGCTCACCGAGGCGCCGCCCGCCGCCCGGATCGCCGGGGTCGAGTCCCAGGAGCGGGGCCCGGTCGGCGAGGGGGGCTTCCGCATCGTGGAGAGCCGCAGCTTCGAGAGCGCGCGGACGCTCGTCTCCCCCGATCTCGCCACCTGCGAGGCGTGCCTGCGCGAGGTCGACGACCCGGGCGACCGCCGGTTCGGGTACGCCTTCACGAACTGCACCAACTGCGGACCGCGCTACACGATCCTTCGCGAGACGCCGTACGACCGGCCGGTGACCACGATGGCCGGATTCCGCCTGTGCCCGGAGTGCCGGTCGGAGTACGACGATCCCGGGAACCGACGCTACCACGCGCAGCCCAACGCCTGCCCGGTGTGCGGGCCGCGGCTGCGGATCGTGGGTGATGCGGAGGGCGGGGGGCGGGAGGCCGAGGGCGACCCGCGAGATGCGGCAGCCGAAGCGGAGGCCAGAGGGAGGGCGGATGTGGGGCGGGCGACCGATCTCGCGGTGCTGCGGACGGTCGTGGAGCGTCTCGCCGACGGCGAGATCGTCGCGATCCGGGGTCTCGGCGGCTACCACCTGGCCTGCGACGCCACGGCCCCCGAGGTGGTCGCGACGCTCCGCGAGCGAAAGGGGCGCCCGGCGAAGCCGCTCGCCCTCATGGTCCCCGACCTGGCGACCGCCGGCGAGCTCTGCCGGCTCGACGACGCGGCCGGGGAACTCCTGACCTCCACCGCGCGCCCGATCGTCCTGGCGCCGTGGCGCGAGGGCGCTCGCCTGGAGGGGGTGGCGCCGGGGAACGCGGATGTGGGTGTCATGCTCCCCTACACGCCGCTCCACCACCTCCT
>JANQLR010000001.1 GCA_028280525.1 Longimicrobiales bacterium | reverse complement strand
GTAGGCCAGGAGGAAGGAGAGTTCCTCCGTGAGTTCCCGAAAGAGCTTGGTCGTGGTCGTGACCTGGCGGAGCAGCCCCTGCTTGTGGCGGGCGAGGGGGTGATCCAGGACGGTCAGGTGCGGGTGGTCCATGGCGTCTCCGACGTCCTCTCGTTCATCGCTTGATCCGCTCCCCGTGATCCTCCACACGGAAGATCCAGGCCACGACGCGTCCGGGGCGGATGAGACCGTCGTGGTCGCCGTACTCGTGGTCGCCGCGCGATCCGGTCGTCAGGTCGGGACGGGCGTCGATCTCATCTCGGAGGCGCGCGCACCGGGAGGCCCAGCGCGCCCAGTTCTCCGGACGCAGGTCGACCCATCCGTTGTCGACGTTGCGGGGGTGGTCCAGAGGAATGCCCGTCTCCGGCGGCGTCTTCACCCGGGGTCCGCGCAGGATCGCTGCGCCGTCCGCCTTCAGGATCGGGATGCCGACGGTGAGGATCCGCTGGCGGAGGTCGTCGTCCTCCTCGAGCATGGCGGTGACCGCCGCGGACACCTGATCGGGGTCGAGCCCCGCGGCCTCGTCCAGCGTCGGGTGGATGCGCCGAAGCATGGCGCACTCGAAGAGGAGCTTCGAGAGCCGCGGCGGGCCGAGCATCTCGTACGCCACGGGGTCGACACCGGACTCGGCAGCCATCGTGTCCATGCGCTCCAGGACCTGCGACCGGAGGACGCCCGCCCGGTAGGTGGGGCCCATCGTCGCCGCGTCGATCGCCGCCACGACGTCCTTTCCGGTGGGGCGCGCGGTGATCTCGCGGAGCACGTTCTCGGCGATCTCCTCCGGGGTCACGAACTCCATCAGTCCCAGGGCCGTCAACGTCTCGAACTCGGCGGGAGAGAAGAGTCCATTCTCTCCGGCGTCCAGGAAGACGCCGTCGAGCGTCTCCTCCAGTTCGCGCCACCCCGGGCTCTCCCCGTCCGCGCCGTACCCTTCCTGGAAGGCCGTGTCGAGCGGGAGGGGGCGCACCGCGTCTGCGCGTCGGATCGGACGCCCCCCGCGCAGGACCGGCCCGACTCCGATCGACTTCCACGAAATGGCGGCCGTCGGCTTGACCTCCTTCACCGCCGGGGCGCCGGGCGTCCGCGCCATGAGGTAGAGGAGGAGCGTCTGGGCCCCCGCGAGGGAGGCCTTCGCGAGCAACACCCGCGACGGGCGCTCCTCGGAGTGGGTGAAGGGGATGTTGAGCCCCATTCCTCCGGTCCCCGCCGTCCCGATCTTCACGAAGATCCGCGTGCCGACCTGCTTCATCCCCTCGAGGGCGATCTGGACGTGCCGGATCAGCTGGGGGAGGTAGAGGGTGGCGAGCAGGTGCTCCACCGAGGCGATGGAGGCGCCGCCTTCGCGGGCATCGTGCCGGAGATCCATCGCGGAGCGGAAGGCGTTCCGGTACGCGAGGGCGCCGGCGGTGTTGATCGCATCCACGACGATGTCGGGGCGGACGTCGAGGAGTAGGCGGCCGTACGCCGAGCGCTCCAGCACCTCCTGCGTCAGCTCGCCGTAGACGTCGTCCACGAGGAGTGCACGCGCGGCCGCGTCGTCCAGCACGGCCTCCCGGCTGCTGAGGCGCAGCTCGTCCGGAACGAAGAGGTCGCCCCAGACCCCGTCGAAGAGGTTGGCGTGAGCCGGGTACTCCTCGCGGAGCTGTGCGATCGTCTCGGTCACCTCCGACTCGCGGAGCGACCCGATCACGATCCGGTCGGGGCCCTCGGCCACCAGTCGTCGCACCACCGCCATCCCCACGAGCCCCGCGCCGCCGAGCACCAGCACCGTGCGTCCCTTCAGCTCCATACCACCTCTCTCCCCACCTTCGAAGGCCGCCCGCAGGCGGGTCAGTCGGACGTGTCCAGCCCCACCATCCAGTGGATGGCCCGAACCTCTGCCGGCGTCAGTTCACGCGTCTCTCCCGGCCCCAGATCGTCCAGTGCGACGGGACCATACCGCACCCGTCGCAGTCGCACCACCGGGTGCCCCACGGCCGCCATCAGACGACGGACCTCGCGGTTGCGGCCCTCGAGGAGAACGAGGCGAATCCACGGTCCGCCCTCCCCCCGGTCGAAGCGTTCCGCACGCACTGCGCGCGCCGGGCCGTCGCGGAGTTCGACCCCCTCCACGACCCTCGAGAGCGCCTCGTCGGTCACCGGGGTCTCCGTCCGCGCCTCGTAGACGCGCTCGACCTCCCACGAGGGGTGCATGAGTCGGTGGACGGCGTCCCCTTCATTCGAGAAGAGGAGGAGCCCCTCGGTCTCGTAGTCGAGCCGGCCGACGTAGGCGAGGGAGCCATCCGGTTCGGGGAGGAGGTCGAAGACGGTCGGGCGCCCGCCCGGGTCGTCGCGGGTGGTGACCACCTTCGCCGGCTTGTGCATCGCCAGCCAGCGGGTCGCCGCCAAGGAGACCGGGGCCCCGTCCACCTCGACCCGATCCGACCCGGGATCGACTTTGGTCCCGAGCTCGGTGACGACCTTGCCATCGACTCGCACGCGGCCCTGCAGGATCAGGCCCTCGGCCTTCCGTCGCGATGCGACGCCCGCGCGAGAGAGGAACTTCTGCAGCCTCACTCCTGCTCCGGGCGCTCGACCGGCTCCTCGGCCGCGCTGGCGGCGATGTCCTCCGCTTCCGCCTCCCCCGCCGGCTCCGCCCCCAGCTCGAGCTGGTTCGGGTCCGCGGTCTCCTCCTCGTCGTCGTCCTCGAGGAGCGGCACCCGGTCGCGGAGGACGACGGGGAGCTCCTCGGGCCGCGGCAGATCGTCGAGGGAGGCGAAGCCGAAGTGCTCCAGGAAGCGCTTCGTGGTCCCGTAGAGGAGCGGTCGACCCAGACCCTCGCCCCGCCCCACCACCTCCACGAGCGCCCGATCCTGCAGCGACCGGATCACTCCGGAGGACGACACACCGCGGATGTACTCGATCTCGACCCGGCCGATCGGCTGGCGATAGGCGATGATCGCGAGCGTCTCGAGCGCCGGACCCGAGAGGCGAGAGGGGCGCGGGACGGTGTCGAAGCGCTCCAGGTAGGTGGCGAACTCGGGTCGGGTCAGGAGCTGGTAGCCCTCGGCGACCTCCTCGATCTGCCACGCCCGCTCCGTCTCGTCGTAGAGCGTGCGCAGCTCCTGGAGCGCCGCCTCGACCCGATCCTCGTCGAGCGACTCGTCGGCCCGCGCGATCTCGTCCGCCTTCAGCGGGGCGTCGCTCGAAAAGAGCACCGCCTCCACGATCTGACTCTCCCTCACGCCTGCTCCTCCTGAAGCTCCAGATCCCCCTGTCCCGGCTCCTCCGGGTGGTCCGGCGCGATCGGGAGGGTGTCCTCATCCTCCTCGCGCCGGTAGACCCAGAGTTCGCTGAAGGGATCGACCTGTCTCAAGTAGATCTGTCTGCGCCGCGTCATCTCGAGGGAGGCGAGGAGCGTCATGACGCCGTGCATCTTCGCCTGGATCCCCTCGAGTCCGGTGAGGAGGCGCGAGAACTCGATGCGCGCGACCTCGGTGAGCCGGTCGACGATCAGGCGGACCTTGTCCTCCATCGCCACCGGCCGGGTGGTCACGCGGTGACGATGATCGATCGGCTGGGGCAGCTCGACGGCCATCGCCGCGGCGAAGACCTCCTCCCATCCCGTCTGCAGCGGCACCTCCTCGAGCGCCGGCCGTGGGCGCGGCGGCACGTACCCGCGTGGGAAGCGGCGCGAACGCTCGGTCTCCGCACGCTGCAGACGATCGGAGATCTCACGGATCTGCTCGTACTCGAGGAGCCGACGCACGAGCTCGGCGCGGGGGTCGAGGTCCTCCTCGTCCGCGTGGCGCGGGAGGAGCATCTGCGCCTTGATGCGGACGAGGCTCGCGGCCATCTCCAGGAACTCCCCCGCGTGGTCGAGCTGCGAGGAGTCGATCGACTTGATCGCCTGCAGGAACTGGTCGGTGATCTTCGAGATCGGGATGTCGAAGACGTCGATGTCCTGGGTGCGAATCAGGTGCAGCAGGAGGTCGAGCGGCCCCTGGAAGCGCTCCAGATCCACGACGAGGAAGCGCTGGGAGTCGCTGAAGGGGCTGCCGCTGCCCTCGAGTTCGACCTGAGCCGTCACCTCTGCCGCCACCGGGGCCGTCCCGTCAGACCCAGATCCGGACGAAGGCGTCCGCCAGGCCCACCAGCCACTCGACCGGGGCGAGGAGGACGCCGAAGGAGTCCGGCACCAGGAAGACGAGGAGGAAGAGCCCGGCGAAGCCGAGGCGGCCGGCCTTTCGATAGAGCGCAGCGAGGCGTTCCGGGAGGAGGTGCAGGACGACGTGCGAGCCGTCGAGCGGCGGGATCGGCAGGAGGTTGAAGACCCCGAGGAGCACGTTGATGAAGATCCCCTGGAAGGTCAGCTGCAGGAGGATACGCCGGAGGTCGAGCGGGATCAGGTCGCCGAAGGCCGCGATCGCGGCGCCGATCAGCGTCAGTGCTAGGGCGAAGAGGAGGTTCGCCACGATCCCGGCGAGCGCCACGCGGACGTGGCTCCCCGGGTGTTCCCGGAAGCGGGAGGGGTCTACGGGGACCGGCTTCGCCCACCCGAAGAGGATCCCGGTCGTGTTCCACAGGACGATCGGCAGGATCACCGACCCGATGGGGTCGAGGTGCGCCAGCGGGTTGAGGGTGATCCGGCCGAGATCCTCCGCAGTCGGATCGCCCTCGCGGCGCGCCTGCCAGGCGTGCGCCACCTCGTGCAGGACGATCGAGGCCAGGAGGACGGGGATGAAGAGGGCGAAATCCATGACGGTCGGAAGCTACCCCCACCCCGGGGGCCGGAACAGGGAGTGCGGGGCCCGTTGATCGCATCCGCCCCCGTCTCTATCTTTTGTGGCTCAGCGAAATCCGGACCCCACCGACGGGGTCGCCGTTCATCAGGACCGTACCGACGATGCCGAACATCAAGAGCGCGAAGAAGCGCATGGAGCTGGACCGGAAGTGGAACGAGGTCAACCGCAAGAAGCGGTCGACCCTGCGCACCGCCATCAAGCGCGTCCGCAACGCCGAGTCCGCCGAGGAGGCTCAGCCGCTCCTGCAGAAGGCCACGCAGCTCCTCGACCGCGCCGCCCGGACCCGTCTGGTCCACCCGAACAAGGCGGCCCGCATCAAGGGCCAGCTCGCCCGGAAGGTCGCCGCGCTCTGACGGCCCCGGCGCTCGGGGGCGCCCATTCGCTGAGCCACGCGAAGAGGCCCGACGCAATCTGCGTCGGGCCTCTTTCGCGTTCCGGGGGGCGCTGCGGGGGCTCCGTCCCGCAAACCCCCACCCTCCTCAGGGGGCGTACCATGGCGCCTCCCGACGGGCGATGCCATGGCCCTCCCGGCCTACTCTCCGTAGACGACCCGCCCGTCCACGATCGTCCAGCGGGCCCTGCCCGTCAGCTCCCACCCCGTGAAGGGCGTGTTCCCCGACTTCGAGAGGAAGTCGGCGGGATCGACCGTCCAGGCGGCCTCCGGATCGAAGACGGTCACGTCGGCGACCCCGCCGACCTCGAGCGTACCGCCCTCGAGTCCGAAGACCCGGGCGGGCTGGGCGCTCATCCGCTCGACCATCGTCGAGAGGGAGATCTTCCCCGTCTTCACGAAGTGCGTGTGGATCAGCCCGAGCGAGGTCTCGATCCCCACGATCCCGTTCGGCGCGTGGTCGAAGGCCTGCTCCTTCTCGTCGTAGTGATGCGGGGCGTGGTCGGTCGCGATCGTGTCGAGGGTGCCGTCGAGCATCCCCGCCTCCACTGCGGCCCGGTCCGCCTCGGTGCGGAGCGGCGGGTTCATCTTCGCCTCGGTGCGGTAGCCGTCGACCGCCTCGTCGGTCAGGAGGAGGTGGTGCGGCGACGCCTCGGCCGTGACCCGCACGCCCCGCGCCTTCGCCTGCCGGATCATCTCCGTCCCCAACCGCGTCGAGACGTGCTGAAGGTGCAGGTGCGCCCCGGTCAGCTCCGCCGCGAGTATGTCGCGAATGATGTGACTGTCCTCGGAGGCGTTCGGCTTGCCGCGAAGCCCCAGGCGCGTTGACACGACCCCCTCGTTCATCACCCCCGCCCCGGAGAAGCCGAGGTCCTCCGGGTGATCGGCGAGCGGCACCCCGAAGGAGAGGCAGTACTCCAGGGCGCGGCGCATCAGCCCGGAGTCCATGATCGGGTGACCGTCGTCGGTGATCACCACGGCGCCTGCCGCCACCATCTCCCCGATCTCCGCCAGCTGCTCCCCCTTCAGCCCGACCGAGATCGCGCCCGACGTGTAGACCCGCGCCGCCGCGGCCTTCCGCCCCTCGGCCAGGACGTAGCCGACCGCCGCCGCATTGTCGATCGGCGGCGAGGTG
>JANQLR010000375.1 GCA_028280525.1 Longimicrobiales bacterium | reverse complement strand
TCGCCGGGTGGTCGGTCGGGCTGCTCCTGACGCTCGCAACGGGGTGGCTCCTGGAGGGATTGCTCTTTCAGGTCCGGCCGACCGACCCACCCGCGCTCGCGGCAACCGCGGTCTTCTTCCTCCTGGCAGCCGGCGTCGCCTGCGTGCTCCCCGCCCGTCGGGTCGCCCGAGCTCGGATCCCCGACACCCTGTCGGCGCCGTGAGGATCACTGGAGCGCCGTTCCTCGGTGGGCGGCTTCGGTCGGCGGCTCCACATCTTCGTCGGGTGCGTAGCGAGTTGCGAGGGGCGCGTCGGCCTCCCGCCGGGTGGGGACGGACCGCCCTGATCGGGACCTCGCTGGTCTTCGGGTCGGGCACCCTCGTGGCAGGCGTCGCCCCCCTCGCCGGCCAGCCTCCTGCGACCCCGGAGGAGGTCACTCGGGACTACAACCGCGCCTTCCAGTCCGCCGTCTGGGATGGCCTCGTGCAGCGGATCCACCCCGAGGGGCTCGCCTACCTCCGCCTCGCCGTCGACATCCTGATCGAGGCCGACCGCACCGACTACTACCTGACCGACCTCGCGCTCGCCGACGACGTGGCGGCGTACGAGGCCCTCTCGGACGCCGAGGTGGTCGTCCGCTCCCTGCGCTGGATCCAGGCGAACTACGCCGGCCTCCTCTCCTCGATCAGCGGTCGGCGTACCGAGGTCATCGGCACCGTCGAGGAGGGCGACGACCGGCACGTCGTGTACCGGACCATCCAGGTCGCTCAGGGGGCACAACCGGAGCTCCGGATCGTGACGCTGTCGAGCGACGCGGGGCGGTGGAAGGTGCGGACAGGCCGGGATCTGACCTTTCTGCACACGGCGCTCCGGGGGATCCCGAACCGGCGGCGAGCGCCGCCGCCGGTGGCGCGGGATGCCGTGCGGTCCTGCTCCAGAGACGGCGGCTACCCTCCCGAGCGGTCTCGCTCAGACGCGGCTAGACCAGGTCGTCTCTCAGCCGCCCGGACGACCGGCGTCCGCGCCGCCCTCCCACCGGGGCACTAAGGCCGCCGTCGGGTTCAACCGTCACGACCACCCCCTGGACCAAGCACCGCGCGAAGCGCGTCGATCTGGTTCGCGACCCGGGGGAGCAGGTCCCCGTCTACCGTCGGCAACGGACCGGTGACCGGTACCGCCTGCAGTTCGGCCTCGAGCCAGGCCGGCGCGTAGCCCCGCCTCTTCGCAGATTCGAGAAGACCGCGTCCGAGGTCGGACTCGTCCTCCCGGATCAGCACGATTCCGAGGTCCCCCGCTGCCCCGTTTCGGACACCCGCGGCGGCCCGTCCTGACAGCCCATCCGAAAGCACCAGGGAGAGTGAGAAGGAGACTTCCGCGCCCTCGAGATCATCCATCTGGACCTGGAGACGGCCCGTCTCCAGATACGAGGAAGCAAGGATCAGGCGTGCGTCGTCTCGAGACCAGCCATCATCGAACTGATCGAGCACCTCGGAGCGGAGCTTCTCTTCGGCGGTGAGCAGCTGACTGCGGGCGTGGGAGACGAACTCCGGGTCGGCACTCCAGGCTCGCGCTTCGTTGTAGCTGGACCGGGCGACCGTCCTCGCAGCCACGAAGTCCTGGTAGTCCAGATCATACGGCCCCGGGCAGATCTCGGAGCGATCGACGCGAGACCCGAACCGCTTGTCGTCGATGTGATCCCGAATCATCTGGATGCTCGCCAGCTGGGCTGCATCCAGGGCGTCGCAGGAGGCGACAGGACTCCCCAGGTCGCAACGGTCCAGCTCGCGAAGCGGACCCAACTCGTCGAGGAGTTGGATCACGTCCAGTGCGGTGGCATCGATGACCCACGTTTCCACCGAGGCCAGCTGCTCGTTTCTGGCCAATCGCCTGGCCATGCGGCAGATCAGATCCGTGGGCTCGAGGGCGCGAATCAGCCGGTACGACGCTCCTCTCGCGGAGGTGAAGTAGCCCTTGGTTCGGAGGCCGCCGGGGAGACGCTCTCGGAATGAACCGAATCCGATCACTCCCCTCGTGCGCGAGTTGACCAGGGGGGCC
>JANQLR010000365.1 GCA_028280525.1 Longimicrobiales bacterium | reverse complement strand
GGTTTTATGGGTAATGTCCGGAGAGTCGATTTTCATCACAACAGGGTAGCCCATTCGTCTTGCCACATGTACCGCACTGTCGGCGGTTCCTCCGCCAGGCGCCCGAGATCCTCGCCCGTACACCCGGTGACCGGGTCTTCCGGCGGGAGCTGCTGGCGCGGTGGGAGGAGCTGCACCCGGTGGCCCGCCCGGACTTCGTCGTCAGGGTCGCGCTGATCGGTGCCGAGTCGGTTGGCAAGTCCGTTCTCACCGAGCGGCTCGCAGAGCGGCTCGGCGGGGTCGCGGTGCCGGAGTACGGGCGCGATGCCT
Organism: Longimicrobiales bacterium; assembly: GCA_028280525.1. Taxonomy (GTDB): domain Bacteria; phylum Gemmatimonadota; class Gemmatimonadetes; order Longimicrobiales; family Gaopeijiaceae; genus Gaopeijia. The sequence goes on along the minus strand of JANQLR010000365.1, from coordinate 9,279 downwards.
TCCCCTGGGCCGATCCGGGGTACGAGGCGCGGCCGGAGCACCTCGAGAAGATCGCGTACGCCCACCGCACCTCCGTCGAGCAGGCAGCGGGCCGGGCGGTACGGTACCTCATCTCGGACACCGAGGCGGTCACGACCGAGGTGTGGAGCGAGTTCTACCTCGGGGCGGTGCCCGCGGGCGTTCGGCGCGCCGTCGCCACGCAGCGGTTCGACCTCGTCCTCTATCTGGAGGCCGACGTCCCCTGGGTCGACGACGGGGTCCGGAGCTGGCAGTCCGACCGGGCTCGCTTCGCCGAACGGCTTCTCGAGCGCGCCGAGGAGGAGCCGACGCCGGTCGTTCGGATCGGGGGCGACTGGGCGGCCCGGGAGGAGGCGTCGATCGAGGCGATCCGGGCTCTCGGAGCGCCCCGCGGCCCGCTCGGGCTCCCGGGGCGCTGGGGCCGATCGCTCTAGCGTCGGCTCCGTCGACGCGGGCGCCGCTGCCCAAGCCGTCTCCCGGTCGGTCCACCCGGTGCGGGCCGGACCTCGCCCTCCCCCGACGGGTACGGTCGGGAAGATGCTCGACCGGCGCCGCGCCGGCGTTCCCGGCCGAGTCGAGATGGTCATCGCACACCGCTGACGGGTACACGAGGTGAATCCCCCGAACGAAGCCCCGATGCCCCATGCGCACGTTGCTCACGAAGAGGTCTCGGATCCCGACCCGGACACGGTCGACCTCGTGGTCGTGTGGACCCGTCGCATCCGGGCCGGCGACCGCTCGGCCTTCGAGTCGCTCTTCCGGGCGATCCATCCGGGGTTGCACCGCTTCGCGCTCTCCCTCGCACGGGATGAGCAGATCGCGGCGGACCTCGTCCAGGACGCCTTCGTGCGTCTCTGGCAGAATCGCGAAAGTCTCGACGAGGCCCGGTCCGTGAAGTCGCTGCTCTTCACGACGGTCCGGAACCTGTCGCTGAACTCGATCCGGGACGCGAACACCCGGCGCGAGCTTCTGGAGCGCGGTCCCGTCCCCCTCCCGAGCCGACAGGACGCCGAGACCCGGGTGCGGGAGAACGAGTTCCGGACCCGCCTGGAGGGGTGGATCGACGCCCTCTCGCCGAGGCAGCAGGAGGCGATCCGACTGACCCGGTTCGAGGGGCTGGACCACGGCGAGGCCGCCGAGGTCATGGGGTGTTCGCCACGCACCGTGAACAATCATCTGGTGGCCGCGCTGCGCGCCCTGAGAGACCGCGTCGCGCAGGACGAGCCCGAGCTGATGGAACGATGATCGATTCGACCTCCCCGCGCCGCCGGCGCCCCGACACCTCCGACCTTCCGGACGCCCGCGAGGTCGAGTCCACCTGGGACCGACTCGGCGCGTTCGTCCCGGCGCCGGACTCCATGGAGACGGACGCCGCGTGGGAGGCCCTCTCCGCACGTCTCTTCGCGGAGTCGGCGCCCGCCACGACCGCATCGCCCCCCTCGACGGGCCGCGAGGCGGTTTCGACGCGACGTCGGTGGCGCGTCCCCGCGTCGATCGCCGCAGCCGCGGCGGCGGCCACCCTCTTCTCGCTGGCGCCGGCCGGGGAGTCCGCCCGTCCCGGTGAGATCGCCCGCGTGACCCTCGCCGCGGGCTCCACCGTCGAACTCGCCCCGGGATCGCGCGTCTTCTGGCGGAGGGGCTTCTCCTGGATCCCCGGCGTACCGGCGGGTGACCGCGTGGTGCGGCTCGACGGCGAGGCCTTCTTCGACGTGACCCGCGTCGGTCGCGAGTTCCGCGTGGAGACGCGGGACGCGGTCGTCACCGTGCTCGGCACCCGCTTCAACGTTCGCTCCCACGACGGCGATCCCACGCGGGTCACCGTGGAGGAGGGTCGGGTCGCCGTCTCCGATCGCGCCGACGGATCGAGGATCGAGCTGACGGCCGGGGAGCGCGGAGGCCCCTTCGGCGTCGACGGGCGCCTCGTCCGGCAGATCGCGCCCGAGTTCGACGACCTGGTGTGGCGTCACGGCGGGATCTCGCTCGAGGACGCCACGCTGGATCGGATCCTCGACGAGGTTCGCCGGCGATTCGCTGCCGACGTCCGACTCGTCGACGCCGACCTCGCGGAGCTGCGGCTGACGCTCCACTACGACGAGACCGTCGATGCCCGCACCCTCCTGGGCGATGTCGCGGCGGCCCTCGACCTCGAGCTCCGGTCGGTGGACGACGGGTGGGAGATCCGCAGGGAGTGACTCCACGCGGACTCGGTCGCTGGGTGATGACGGGCGCGTTCCTCCTGGGGGGCGCGCCCCTCGTTGCGCAGGTGGACCGGTCTCCGACCCTCCCGTTCGATGCCCCGACCTTCCATCTGGACGTTCGCGGTCTCCCCCTGGATCAGGCCCTGTCCCGGCTGGCCCAGATGACCGGGCTCGACCTGATTTACGACCCCGAGGTGGCGCGGGGTCTGTCGAGCCGGTGCGTGGCGAGAGATCGTACGCCCTCGGAGCTCCTGGCCTGCGTCGTCGACGGAAGCGGGCTCGAACTGCGCCGACTCCCCTCCGGGACGTGGGCGTTGCGCCCCCCCAGCCCCACCCGGGAGGGCGTCCTGGTCGGGATGGTGGTCGAGGCGAGAAGCCTCCGACCGATCGCCTGGGCGGAGATCACCGTTCCGGGCACTGGAATCCGCGGCACCTCGAACGCGTCGGGGCACTTCGTCCTGTCGGGGCTCCCCGATGGAGCGGTGGACTTCTTCGCCACCCGGATCGGCTACCGGCGTACCGAGGCGGTCGTGGAGGTCGGCGACCGTCCGGAGCGCCTCCGGATCGTCATGGAGCCCGACGCTCTCCAGCTCGCCCCGGTCGTGGTTCGGGGGGTCGAGCCCGCGGCGCTCCGCCACGAGCGCGGAGCCACCCGCCTGAGGTTCACCGACGATCGCGAGGTCAGCAACCTGACCGAGGGCGTCGGGGCCGCCGCCGACGGATCGGTCGGCGTGCGCACCTCGCCCTTCGCCGGCGACTTCCTCGTGCAGGGGTCCGAGGCCGGGCAGAACCCGGTCCTCCTGGACGGCTTCCCGATCTTCGAGCCGCTCTCGCTCGGTCGCTCCCGGAGCGCATTCTCCCCCCTCGCTCTCGACGAGATCCGGGTGCGGAAGGCGGGCTTCAGCGCCGACGGGGGGAGCTACCTCTCCGGGGCGCTCGAGCTCACCCACGACTTCGGGAATCGGAACGAGGCGGGAGTGACCACGTCGGTCGACCCCTACGCCGTCAACGTCCGCGCCCACCTCCCGCTGGAGAGCCTTCGAGACGGCGTGGAGGGCGGCAGCCTCATGGTCGCGGCTCGGCTGGGAATCTGGAATCTCTACCGCGAGCCAAATCTGGATGAGGCCCTCCGCAACTGGAACACGATCGACCCCGTGCTCACGCGCCAGGCGATCGGCGACGGGCTCACGCTGACGGACGGACTCGTCTTCGACTCCGGCGCCGAGACCAACGCCCTCGGCTTCAGCGACCTGCACGCGGCGCTACGCCTCCCGATCGGAGACTTCGACCGCCTCGAGGCCTCCTTCTACCGCGGGAGCAACGTGGTGGATACCGAGGTCTTCGCCACCGGCCTGCGCCCTTCCGATGCGAGGATCGAGCAGGTGTTCCTCACCCGGGACGAGTACGACTGGGAGAATCTGGGCGGCCAGCTGTCTCTGCACGGTCTGGTCGGGGAGCGAGGGACGTACCGGATGCGGGCGCGGGCCTCGCTCCACTCCCTCGATCACCGCTTCGAGCTGGCAGAGGGGAGCGAAGTCGGCGTCCCGCCCGGGCTGACGCCGCAGGACGTCCCGATCATCGAGCACGTCCTGCGCAACGAACTCGACGGTCGCTCCGCCTTCACCGACGCCAACCGAATCGCCGAGTACGCGGCCGAGGCCCGCGGAGACTGGGCGCTCGGGCGCGGACACCGCGTCGGGTCCGGGCTGGAGATCGTTCGGGTGGAGAGCCAGGTCTTCATGAACGACCCGAGCCTGCGGCCGCTCGTCTCCACGGTGGGCCACTGGCGGACCGCCGCCTTCGTCGAGGACCGATGGTCCATCTCGGAGTCCGTCGGCGTGGATCTCGGTCTCCGGGTGACGCACATCACCGGACGATCGGAGTTCTTCGTCGAGCCCCGTGCGGCGCTGGAGGTACGGGGGGGGAGTCGACTCGGGCCGTGGACGGCTCGGGCGGCGGGTGGGATCTACCATCAATTCGTGAACCGGTTCGAGTTCTCGACGTTGGGACCGAGCGCGCTCGTGCCCCAGGTCACCTTCTGGCTCCCGACCGACGCAACCGTCCGCCCGCCCCGGGCTCGACATCTGGCTGGAGAGGTCTCGCTGGCACCCGGTACGGGGTGGGAGGTGCGCAGCGAGCTCTGGTACAAGGCGCTCGATCGGGTGCTCGACCTCGACTACGCCTCCTTCGTTGCTCCCCCGGGAGGAGCCCTCGAAGAGGTCGAACAGGACGTCTTCGTCGGGAGTGCAGATGGGCGGGCCTGGGGGATCGGTCTTCGGCTTTCGCGGACCTTCCTCGGAGGAACGGCCCAGCTCGGCTACGAGTTCTCCGCCTCCGATCGGACCTTTCCCTCGCGCTTCGACGGGGCGCGGCAGCCCGTCCCCACCAACCTCCCTCACCTCGTCTTCGGCGGCTTCGACTCCGACGTCGGAGGGGGCTTCGGACTCCGGTTGGACGGGCGGGGGGCGTGGGGTCGCCCGTGGGGACTCCGCCGGGCGTACTACGACTTCCTCACCGTGCAGGGGAACGCCGACGGCCCGCCCCTGGGCGCGCCAGGCGAGGACATCCTGCCCGCGCTGATCGATCTGGACGCCGGAGTCCGCTGGACCGGATCGGTGGGGGCCTCCCGGATCGAGGCGCAGCTCCTCATCCAGAACGTCCTCGACCGGGCAAACGTCCTCGACCGTTCCCTCCAGCGGGGCGAGGGCGAGGATGCGGCACAGTGGACGGCCTTCGATCGCGTCCTCCCGGGGCGCACGCCCATCCTGACGCTGCGCATCCTGCCCTTCTAGGGGGGCGTCGTCTCCGATGTCGTGGCTCGCGTCTAAGCCGCCAACCCTGTAGGGTGTGGGGAACCTGGAGTCCGGGCGCCAGCGCGGGCTCGCCGGGCCCCGGGGACTCCGGGCCCGCTCCCCTGCCCCTCGGAGGTGGTGGTGTCTCGCTACCATTGCCCGGTCTGTGGCCTGATCTCGCCCGGGGACGTGTGCGGAAATCCCGGGTGCTCCAGCTGGCAGCAGCAGCTGGAAGAGACTCCCGGGGATGAATCCTGGGTCGATTCGCTCCGCACCCTCGAGCGCGTCACCGTGGACTACATCCTCGCCAACCGGGTTCGTCCCCGCGCCGCCGCGGTACCCGTGCAGGTCGAGCGCGGTCGGCCGCCGGAGACCCAGATCCGGATCTACGACCCCTGCGGCGTGAACTGGCTCGACCTCGCAAGCTGGAAGCAGGGCCCTCGGCTGGGCTGGGTCCCCGGGACCGTCTGCTTCTCGCGGTGGGGTCAATGGCAGCTCGTACCGGTGAGCGCTCGCGGCGTCGACGTCCGGGTGCACTTCCTGCAGCCGGAACGCTTCCGGAACTACGAGGGACAACCGATCGTCCGGAGCGATCTGCGCTACCACGAGGTGGGGAGCATCCTGAGGGACCTGGGGAACCCGCAGGGGGTCGCGCACGAGATGCTGCACCGCGTTCGATACGGCTACCCCAGCCGGGGGTACGGCGGCTTCGACGCCTTCATCGACGGGATGCTGGTGCTGGTCTTCGGCATCGAGTGCGCGCGGAACTGGGCGACCCTCTCCACCTCGCTCATGCTCCTCGAGCTGATCGCCTACGGGGGTGGGCCGCACTTCGACCTGGAGAGCGCCTTCCACACCGACAGGCGGTGGTTCGACGGGGAGACCTCCTTCGGAGGCACCTTCCCGATGGCCACGCACGGAACCGGTCCCGGCAACCTCGTGGACCGCGGCCGGATCCTCCGCGGCGAGCTCCCTCCGTGGGCCGCCTACGACGACCCGATGCACCACGCGGTGATCTACCGCGAGGTCGCCGTTCTGCGGGCGTGGCTGCACATGACCCGGGACTGGCCTGCCTACCGCGACCGGAGCCTGAGCGAGCGAATCGAGACGCTGCTTCGCGTCTACTTCCCCCCGCGCGGGTGAAGGTCCGACCTCGCAGATGCCTGCTCGGGGGCGTCCCGCAGCCTCCCGTGGGCGCCCGCCGTCGCCCTCGACGACGCTACCGCAGCGTCCGAAAGACCACCGCATCCCCGTTGAAGAGCGGGATCAGGATCCGGGAGCGGGTGCGATCGAAGCCGATATCGGCCGGGGCGTCCACGCCCTCCACGACCGTCGTGACGGTCCCATCCGCAGCGACCCGGTGCACGGCCGAGTTCCCCCAGCTCGACACCAGGTACCCCCCGTCCTCGAGCGGCTCGATCCCGTCGAGCGAACCGGCGATCGCGGTGATCCCCGACCGCTCTCCGGTCGGGGCGACGAAGTAGCTCTCGCCGGAGCCGAAGGTCACGATCTGCAGTCCGCCATTCATCGAGGCGACGCCGTTGGGGCGACCGAGCGACGGATCGGCGAGAACGGGGGCGACCGTCCCCCCGGAGAGCATGTAGATCGCGTCGGCGCCGGTGCCCTCGAATGCGGCGTCCAGCCCGGAATCGGTGAAGTAGACGTTCCCGTCCGAGTCCGCTGCGACGTCGTTGAGGAAGGTCGCGCCCTCGATGCACTGCTCACCGGTCGGCGCTCCCGTCGCGACGTCGAACATCCGCAGGCAGTCGATGTCGGTCACGTAGAGGGTGCCGCCCGTCGCGGCCATCCCCTTGGGCGCGTTCAGCGTCACCCCCTCCGCCGCGCCGTCGATGAAGCGGAGTTCCAGGACCTCCCCCTCCGGCGAGAGCCGGGAGATGAAGCCGTTCCCATCCGCGTCGAGGGGCGCGCCGTTGATGTTCGAGACGAGGTAGACGTCCGCATCCGTCAGGTGCAGGACCGACTCCGGCGTCGCGAAGCCGACGTTCTCGACCGTCATCTCCGCCACCTCGCGCGGCGCGGCGGGGGCATCCGCCCCCTCTCCGGCCCCATCGTCCGCGCCTCCACCACATCCGGCCAGGAGGAAGAGCGGCAGCGTCAGGAGCGTCCGGGGGTCGGTGGAGATCGTGCGGGCGGTCATCGTGGAGATCCTCGGGTGAGGTCGGACGTGGGGTTCGGTCGGGCGGCGATTGACCGCCCGGATCCCGGAATTCTACTCTGCCCTGCCCCCGCGCGCGCCCCGCGCTCTCCCGCTCCCCCACCCCATCGATCTCCATGGCCACGACCCGGGTCCCCACCCGTCCGCCCCTTCACGCCGACCGCGCCCCGGCCCGGCGGACCGGACTCCTCCTCGCCGGATGGGCGGTGACCGCCCTCGCCCTTGCCATCGCCTCGCCCGCCGCGGCGCAGGAGGGGCTCGGAGATCCGCCGGAGCTGGACGCCCTCGTCGCCTTCGACCGGGAGACGAGCGACCTGCGCATCGCGCTGGAGCGCTACCAGGCGGACCGGGGCGCCCTCCTGCGTCGGTGGGACGTCCCCTGGTCCCCCATTCGCCGGGATCGGATGCGCGACTTCTACCGGGGGTGGCTGGAACGGCTGGGAGAGCTCGACTTCGACGGGCTGAACGCGGAGGGGCGGATCGACTACGTCCTCCTGCGAAACCGGATCGAGTTCGAGCTGGAGATGCTCGACCAGGAGGAGATCCAGGCGGAGGCGATGTCACCCCTCCTCCCCTTCGCGCGGGAGCTCGAGGAGCTTCAGGAGGCCCGGCGCGACCGGATCCGCCGGCGCGATGGTCGGACGACCGCCGATCTGGTCGACCGGGTGGCGGGGGAGGTCGAGGCGCTGGCCGCCCGCGTCGCGGACGGCCAGACGGCGGTCGCGGAGTTCGGGTCCCCGACCGGGGTCACCGCCGTGCGGGCGGCGCGGCGGGTGCGTCTGCTGCGGAGGATCCTCTCCGGGTGGTACGGCTACTACTCCGGGTACGACCCCGACTTCACCTGGTGGGTCGCGGTCCCGTGGGAGCGGCTCAGCGGGGTGCTCGGCGACTACGCGGTCCGGATCGAGGCCCGGGGGGTCGGCGACCTGGCAAGCGGACCGGGGATCGGCGTTCCGATCGGGGCCGAGGGGCTCCGCGCCCACCTCGATCACGAGATGATCCCCTACACCCCCGACCAACTCATCGCGATCGCGGAGGAGGAGTTCGCCGGGATGGAGGAGGGGCTCGTCCGCGCGGCGCGCGAGATGGGGTATGACGACTGGCGGGAGGCGCAGGAGGCGGTGAAGAACCTCGCCGTCCCCCCGGGCGAGAAGCCGGGCGTCGTCCTGGACCTCGAGCAGCAGTCGATCGACTTCCTGGAGGAGCGCGACTGGATCACCCTCCCGCCGCTGGCGCACGAGGTCTGGCGGATGGAGATGATGTCTCCCGCGCGGCAGAGGGTGGCGCCCTTCTTCCTCGGCGGCGAGGTCATCCAGATCTCCTACCCGACCGACGAGATGACGCACGAGGAGAAGCTCATGTCGATGCGGGGGAACAACCCGCACTTCAACCGCGCCGTGGTGCACCACGAGCTCATCCCGGGACACCACCTGCAGGGCTTCATGACCTCCCGCTTCAACGATCATCGCAGCATGTTCCGCACCCCCTTCTGGGGCGAGGGGTGGGCGCTCTACTGGGAGATCCTCCTCTGGGAGAACGGCTTCCCGCGGGGGCCCGAGGACCGGATCGGGATGCTCTTCTGGCGGATGCACCGAGCCGCCCGGATCATCTTCTCGCTCTCCTTCCACCTCGAGCGGATGACGCCGCAGGAGGCCGTCGACTTCCTGGTCGACCGGGTGGGCCACGAGCGGGCGAACGCCGAGGCCGAGGTGCGCCGCTCCTTCGCGGGCGACTACTCCCCGCTCTACCAGGTCGGCTACATGTGGGGCGGCTTCCAGTTCAGGGCGCTCTACGAGGAGCTGGTGGAGTCGGGCCGGATGTCGGCGCGCGACTTTCACGATCGGATCCTCCGGGGCGGTCGGATGCCGGTCGAGATGGTGCGGGCACGGCTCACCGGTCAGGATCTGTCGAGGGACCACGAGGCCGCGTGGCGGCACCGGGAGCCGGGATCGGGGCGGTGAGCCCGGGCGTGCACCGACCCGTGGATCACCCGTCGGTCGGCCCGTCCAGCGAGACGACCGCGACGCCCGCCGTCACTCCCCCTCCCGGCCACCTCCTCGTCTTCGGCTACGGCTACTCCGCCGAGCGCCTGGGG
>JANQLR010000352.1 GCA_028280525.1 Longimicrobiales bacterium | reverse complement strand
AGATCCCATGCCGCCATCTCGATCGCGGCGCGCGCCATCGGGTGCCCGCGGACCCCCTCCATCGCCTCGGCGACCGCCGCCGGGTCGTCGAACGCCCGGCCGACGACGAGCGGTGCGAGGAAGTCCCGGATCAGGTGCCACGCGGTCTCGGTGGTCTCGTACGAGTACGACGGATCCTCCGCCGCCACGCACTCGCCCCACCCGACCCGATCGCCGTCGTGAACGGTCACCAGGAAGATCTTCCGATCCTGCCACGCGCCGGAGCTGACCTCGAAGCGTTCTCGAAGTCGGAGCGGGACGATGCGGAGGACGACGCGGTCGATCTTCATCGGGACTCGGAGGTGGGGTCGGGGGAGAGGAGAAGCTCCGCGAAGCCGTCGCCGCGCACCACCCCCGTCAACACGGCCCCCTGCGCGAACGCTGCCGTGAGCGCGTCGCGCACCCGGAGACGGGCCGCCGTCGCCGCATCGGGGTCGGACGCCTTGAGCGCCTGCACGTCCTCGGGAACTCGCACGTGCAGGGCGTCGGTCGCGGGTGGCTCCACGGCGCGTCTCCGCATCGGGTCGGTCGCGCCCTCGCCCGATTCGTCCTCGCCCAGCTCCCAGCACATCACGAGCCGATCCGTCCCGATGCCTCGGTGCAGCGGGGAGTCCGAGGCGCCGTAGAAGTCGGCGTGATACTCGCGCGAGGTCGCGCCGAGCACCTCCACGTTGAACCAGGCGTTGCGGGCCTCGAGCGGGTCGGCGGTCCAGTACATCCGCTCCGCGCCCGCGGCCCGCGCCGCCTCGCGCTGAGCCCACTTGAGCCGGCGTCCGACCCCGAGGTCGCGGGCGCCGCGTCGGACCCCGAGCATGTCGGACCAGTGCACGATGCGGCCGTCCTCGATGCCGGTCACCCCGAAGACGAGTCCGAGGAGCTCTCCGCCGGGGTCGAAGGCGCCGAGCGCGACGCTCCCGATGCGGGGGAGGACGTGAAGGAGGGAGGCCGGGACAGCCTCGGAGAATCCCTCGCCCCAGATCGACTCCTGGAGTCGGACCGCGGCGCGGCACTCGTCGATCCCCTGCAGCGGCCGGATGTCGACGTGTGGACTCGCCCGTCTTCCCGCAGATCCGATCCCGGCCCCGCGATCGTCGCCCTCGCGCGGTCCGCCGCTCCCGTCCACCGTCGTCATTCGAGGGGCGAGGCGAGGAGCGCGGCCAGCAGGGCGACGCGCTCCCCCACCCGATCCAGCACGACGTGCTCGTGGTCCGCGTGCGCGCCGTCGCCGACCCACCCCAGACCGTCGAGGACCGCCGTCCAGGCGGCGGCGGTGTTCCCGTCGGAGGCGCCGCCGACCCGGACCTCCTCGAGCTCCACCCCGACCGAGCGGCCCGCCTCGACGGCACGCGCCCACAGGGCCCGGTTGCGGGGCGAGGGCTCGAGCGGGGGGATCTCCACCCGCGCATCGATTTCGTGCCGCGTTCCGGGAACGGTCGGGCGAAGCGCGTGAATCCGGTCGATCAGCGCCTCGGCGTCGGCGAGGGTGGGTGTGCGCGCGTCGCACTCCAGCGTCGCGCGGGCGGCGACGACGTTCGGGCGCGTTCCCCCCTCGATGCGCCCGACGTTCACGCTGATCCCACGCTCGACATCCTGGAGCGCGTGCAGCGCGTGAACGACGTGCCCCGCCTCCGCGATTGCCGAGGCGCCCGTGCCCGGGTCGAGCCCGGCGTGCGCCGCCTCTCCGTGCACCGTCACGCGCACGCGGAGGACCCCGTTCCGGACCGTCTTGAGGGCACCGTTCGGGCCGCGCGGCGGCTCGAGCACCCAGCAGCGCCGGACGGTGCGCGAGACGCGGACGACGAGCTCCTTCGAGGTCGGGCTCCCCGTTTCCTCGTCGGCGTTGACGAGCACGACCGGCTCCAGTGGGAGCGAGATTCCGACCTCGTCGAGGATGTCGAGGGCGGTGAAGAGCCCGGCGAGGCCCGCCTTCATGTCGAAGGTACCCGGGCCGTGGAGCCGACCCTCCTCCACGCGCACCGGCATTCGGGCCAGCGTCCCCTCCGGCCACACCGTGTCCGCGTGCCCGAGGACGAGCTGGCGACCCTGCGGGTAGCTCCCGGGACGCCGGGCGAGGAGGTGCGGACCGGCGCCCGGGCGGTGGATGTGGCGGATGCGGAACCCCCGGGCCTCGAACTCGGCCGCGAGCCGGTCCTGCATCCTCGCGACCGCCTCGGGCCGATCGGTCGGCGACTCGATCGAGGCGAAGGCGCGCAGCCGCTCGATCGCCTCCGACGCCCGGCGTTCCGCGACGTCGCGGAGATGCGGCGCGCTCATCCGTGTCCTCCCGGATCGTATCGACCGGCCCGGCGATAGCTCTCGTCGAGGAGCTCAACGGGGTGTGCCACCTCCATCTCCGACTCGGCCTCCAGGAGGCCAGCGCCGATCTGCATCATGCACCCGGGGTTTCCGGTGGCGCAGATCCCGGCCCCGGTCGCGCGCACTGCGTCGACCTTGTCGCGCCCGATCCGGCCGCCGAGCTCCGGGTGGGTCAGGGCGTAGATCCCCGCGCCCCCGCAGCACTCCGACGCCCGCGCCACCGGTCGGCGCTGCAGCCCCGGAATCGCGTCGAAGAGCCGGTCGACCGCACCATCGACCCCCTGGGCGTGGAGGAGATGGCAGGGCGGGTCGTAGGCGACGGTCCCGGGGAGCGGCGCACCGGCGAGCGGTCCGGCCGCGGCGAGCCACTCGCTCACGTCCCGGACGCGCTCGGAGAAGGCGGTGGCACGGTCGGCCCAGGCCGGGTCGTCGCGCAGCAGCTCCCCGTACCCCTTCATTGCCGCCCCGCACCCGGCGGCATCGACCGCCACACCCTCGGCGCCCGATCGTTCGAAGGCGTCGATGTTCCTCCGGGCAAGCCCGCGCGCGTCCTCCAGCTGTCCGGCGTGCGCGTGCAGCGCCCCGCAGCACCCCGAACCCGGCCACGGTCGCACCGCGTACCCGTTCACCCGCAACGTCCGGCGGGCCGCCGCCGTCACCCGGGCGAAGAGGCCGCGCTGGACGCACCCATCCAGGACCACGAGCCGGACGCGGGGTCCCGGCAGACAGGCCGGCAGAGCCGCGTCGACCGAGTCGGATGCCGACGCGGCGAGATCGCCCACGCCGGAGGGCATCGCGCTTCCCTTCGACCCCGACCGTGCGGACTCCGTGGACTCCCTGGAGATCCGGCGCTGCCATCGGGGGCGCGTGGCCAGGAGCATGCGGGTCATCGCACCGACGGGTCCGGTCGTGCGCCCCAGTCGCGCCACCCCCGGAAGCGCTCGCCCGATGCGTCCCGCCCACCCCGCGACCG
>JANQLR010000344.1 GCA_028280525.1 Longimicrobiales bacterium | reverse complement strand
TCGATCTCCGGCTATCACATGCAGGAGGCGGGAGCGACCGCGGATCTGGAGCTCGCCTACACCCTGGCGGACGGGCTCGAGTACGTCCGGACCGGCCTCGACGTAGGCCTCGACATCGACGCCTTCGCGCCCCGGCTCTCCTTCTTCTGGGGGATCGGGATGAACTACTTCATGGAGGTCGCCAAGATGCGGGCGGCGCGCCTCCTCTGGGCGAAGCTGATCCACGGCTTCGCGCCGAAGAACCCGAAGTCGATGGCGCTGCGGACGCACTCGCAGACCTCCGGGTGGAGCCTCACCGAGCAGGACCCCTTCAACAACGTCGTGCGCACCTGCATGGAGGCGCTCGCCGCCGCGCTCGGTCACACGCAGTCGCTCCACACCAACGCCCTCGACGAGGCGATCGCCCTCCCCACGGACTTCTCCGCGCGGATCGCCCGGAACACGCAGCTCTACCTGCAGGAGGAGACGGGGATCACCCGGGTCGTCGACCCGTGGGGCGGGTCGTACTACGTGGAGGCGCTGACCGACGCGCTGATGCGGAAGGCGTGGGCGCACCTCGAGGAGGTCGAGAAGCTCGGCGGGATGGCGAAGGCGATCGAGACCGGGCTGCCGAAGATGCGGATCGAGGAGGCCGCGGCCCGTCGCCAGGCGATGATCGACTCGGGTCGCGAGACGATCGTCGGGGTGAACCGGTGGCGTCTCGAGCAGGAGGAGGAGCTCGAGATCCTGGAGGTCGACAACACCGCGGTGCGGAAGGCGCAGATCGAGCGCCTGGAGGCGCTGCGGGCCGACCGGGACGAGGGTACGGTGGAGGCCGCGCTGGCCGCCATCACCACGGCGACCGAACGTGGGGAGGGCAACCTCCTGGCCCTGGCCGTCGACGCGGCGCGGGCGCGGGCGAGTCTCGGGGAGATCTCGGGCGCGGTCGAGAAGGTGACGGGCCGTCACAAGGCGGTCATCCGCTCGATCAGCGGCGTCTACAGCAGCGAATTCGGAGAGGCCGAGGAGATGGGAGCCGTACTGTCGATGTCGGACGCCTTCGCCGCGCATGAGGGGCGGCGGCCGAGGATCCTGATCGCGAAGATGGGCCAGGACGGACACGACCGTGGCGCGAAGGTCATCGCCACGGCCTTTGCCGACATGGGCTTCGACGTCGACATCGGGCCGCTCTTCCAGACGCCCGCGGAGACGGCTCGCCAGGCGGTCGAGAACGACGTGCACGTGGTCGGGATGAGTTCGCTCGCTGCGGGGCACAAGACGCTCCTCCCGCAGCTCCGGGACGAGCTGGCGAAGCTCGGTCGCCCGGACATCATGATCGTGGCCGGCGGGGTGATCCCGGCGCAGGACTACGATGCGCTCTTCGCCGCCGGGGCCTCCGCAATCTTCGGCCCCGGGACGGTGATTCCGGTGGCGGCGCAGAAGGTGCTGGAGGAGCTGGCCGAGCGCCTGGGCCACGACCTGTCCCGGCCCGAGTGACGGAGTCCGCGCGGGGAGCTGCCTCGGGGGCAGCGTCTGGATACGGAGCGCGGGGCCGGGGGACGTCGCCGTGACCACGTCTCCTCCCCGCCGACGCGACCTCTCGGTCTCGGAATACATCGAGGGCGTCCTGGCCGGCGATCGCACGATCCTCGCCCGCGCGATCACCCTGGTGGAGAGCCAGACCGCGGAGCATGCGGCGGCGGCTCAGGAGGTCCTGGCCGGTGTCCTGCCGGAGACCGGTCGCTCGATCCGCGTCGGGATCACCGGCGTTCCCGGCGTCGGCAAGAGCACCTTCATCGAGGCGCTCGGCCTCCGGCTCTGCGATGAGGGGCACCGACTCGCGGTGCTCGCCGTCGATCCGAGCAGCTCCATCTCCCGCGGGAGCATCCTCGGTGACAAGACCCGGATGGAGGCGCTGTCCCGTCGCCCCGAGGCCTTCATCCGCCCCTCCCCCGCCGCGGGGACGTTGGGGGGCGTCGCTCGGAAGAGCCGCGAGACGATTCTTCTGTGCGAGGCGGCGGGCTTCGATGTCGTCTTCGTGGAGACGGTCGGGGTCGGGCAGAGCGAGACGGTCGTCCGCTCCATGGTCGACGTCTTCCTCCTCCTCATGCTCGCCGGCGCCGGCGACGAGCTGCAGGGGATCAAGAAGGGCGTCATCGAACTCGCCGACCTCATCGCGGTCAACAAGGCCGACGGCGACAACGTCGCGGCTGCGGAGCTCGCCCGCGCCGAGTACGAGCAGGCGCTGCACTATCTGGCTCCGGCGACCGAGGGGTGGCGGACCCGGGCGCTGACCTGCTCGTCGCTCACCGGCGACGGCATCGCGGAGCTGTGGGCGACGGTGCGGGAGTTCGAAGAGACGGCCCGCGCCTCCGGCGTCTTCGAGACGCGCCGCAGGAATCAGACCCTCGACTGGGTGCACGCCATGATCGAGGAGCGCCTGATCGCCCGCTTCCTCGGGCACGCGGGAGTTGCCTCGATCCGAGCCCAGGTGGAAGCGGAGGTCCTCGCGGGGCGCCTCCCGCCGACCGGGGCCGTCGAACGCCTGCTCGACGTCTTCGACGGGGCCGCGCCGACCGGAGAGCGTTGACCCGGTCCCCCGCCGGGCGGGGACCGAGCAGGGAGCGGCGACGGGCAGGACGCTCACCGCTCCACCCTTGTCCTGTAAGTCTTTTGTCGTAAGTCTTACGTGGCAGGATGTCTGGGGACACCACGGGCGGACGACGGGAGGGACGGATGGGCGAGTGGACGAGGGAGTGGATCTCGGCGTGGAGAGTGTTCCGCCGAGCGCCGGGGTACGCGGCGGTGATCGTGCTGACGCTCGGCCTCGGGATCGGGGCGAACAGCGCGATCTTCTCGGCGATCAACGGGGTGCTCCTCCAGCCGCTCCCCTACGAGCACGGCGACCGCCTCGTGCGGGTGCAGGCGGGCCCCGTGACGCCGGCGGGCACCCCCACCGGTCTATCGCCGATGGAGCTCGTCGACTACCGCGAGCGCTCGAACGTGGTGACCGACCTCGTCGAGTACCACACCATGTTCTTCAACCTCCTCGAGGAGGGTGCGGACCCCGAGCGGATGCAGGTGGGGGTCGTCTCGTGGGACTTCTTCCAGGTCATGGGCGTCCCCCCGCTGCACGGTCGGCTCTTCTCGCCGGAGGAGGACCACGTCGACGCCGAGCCGGTGCTCCTCCTCGGGTACGACACCTGGGTACGCAGGTACGGCGCCGATCCCTCGGTCGTGGGGCGGATGGTGGAGATGAACAATCGCCCGCACCGCATCGTCGGCGTCCTCCCCCAGGTCCCGACCTACCCGAACCAGAACGACGTCTGGATGCCGTGGTACGCCTGTCCCTTCCGCGTCGGGCCGGGGTGGCACGAGAACCGGGCGGCCCGGAATCTCCTTACGGTGGGTCGATTCCGCGAAGGCGCGGACCACGACATGGCCCACGCGGACGTCGAGCAGATCGCGCACGACCTCCACGACGAGTTCGCCGACACCTACCCGGCGGAGGCCGAGGTCGCCGCGTCGGTGATCCCGCTCAAGGAGCTCCTGACCCGGGACGCGCGCCCGACCTTCCTGATCCTCATGTCGATGGCGGGGCTCGTGCTCCTGATCGCCTGCGCCAACGTCGCGAACCTGACGCTCACCCGCATGAACCGGAGGCGACACGAGATCGCCGTGCGAGCGGCGCTCGGTGCGGGGCGGATGCGCTTGGCGAGGCAGTTCGTCACGGAGAGCGTGGTGCTCTCCCTGGTGGGCGCCGTGGTGGCTGCCGGGGTCGCGTGGGGCACGGTCGGGATCCTGTCGAACTTCGCGGCGGATCTGACGCCCCGCTTCGCCGAGGTTGGCGTAGACGGCTGGGTGCTCGGCTTCACCGCGCTGGTCGCACTCGCGACGGGCGTCCTCCTCGGTCTCGCCCCGCTCGCGCTCGACCGGCGGATGGGCACGACCCTCCGCGAGGGGAAGGGCTCGTCCGGCGTGGGCGTGACCCGGGTGAGGGGCGCCCTCGTTTCGCTCCAGGTCGGCTTCGCCGTGGTGCTCCTCCTCGGAGCGGGGCTGATGGTCCGCTCCTTCGCCGCGCTGACCGCCGTCGACCCCGGGTTCGAGTCCGAGGACGTGCTCACCGTCACGCTCGACCTCGACTGGGCGCGCTACACCACCGCCGCGGAGCGACGCGACTTCTTCGTCCAGCTCCTCGACCGCGTCGAAGACCGGCCCGGTGTGGTGTCCGCGGCGCTGGCGAACGACTTCCCGATGAGCGGCGCCACCTTCCAGAACCAGGCGGGACTCGACGTGGAGGGCAGTCCGCGGGCGGCGGGGGCCCAGGCGCCGACGGTCGGTCTGCGCTCGGTGTCGGGCGCCTACTTCGAGACGCTGGGGATCGAGCTGCTCGCCGGCCGCGCCTTCGAGACCGGGGACCTCTCGACCTCGGCACCCGTCGGCATCGTCAGTCGATCGCTCGCCGAGCGTCACCTCGGGCAGGGGAATGCGATCGGCCGGCGGATCTCGACCGACGGGGGACAGAGCTGGATCACCGTGGTCGGAGTGGTCGACGACGTTCGCCAGGGCGGCTTCGACGCGGAGCCCGGCGTCGATCTCTACCGCCCCTTCCTGCAGTCGCCGAACGTCCGCCGGCTCCTCGTGAAGACCCGGGGCGGCAACGCGTCGGGCCTGGCGCGCCCCATCACCGAGGACGTCCTCGCCCTCGATCCGAGACAGCCGGTCTCCTTCGTACAGACGCTGGAGGAGGCGCAGGCCGACCGCGTGGCGTCACCCCGCACGGTCACCGGGCTCCTTACGCTCTTCTCGATCGTGGCCCTGGTCACGGCCGGCGCGGGGCTCTTCAGCGTGATCGCATTCTCGGTTCAGCAGCGGCAGCGCGAGACCGGGATCCGCCTGGCGCTCGGCGAGGAACGGGCCTCGATCGTGCGACGGATCCTGCGGCGGGGCCTGGTCCTGGTCGGGATCGGGTGGCTCGGAGGGCTCGCCGTTGCGGCGCTGTCCGTACGGGTGCTCGAGCGGCTTCTCTTCGGCGTGCAGGGGACCGATCCGGTGACTTGGATCGCGGTCTCGGCGGTCCTCCTGCTCGTCTCGGTGCTCGCGATCGGCGGACCGGCCCTCTCGGCGACGCGGATCTCCCCCATGCGAACCCTCCGCACGGAGTAGCACGTCTTGTCCTGCAAGGGTTGTGTCGGGATCCTTCGGGCATGAGCCGAATCGACGAATTCCTCCCGCTGAGCACCCCGGTCCTCCACATCCTCCTCGCCCTCGGGAGCGAGCGCCTCCACGGCCTCGGGATCATGGACGCGATCCGCGCCAAGTCCGAGGGTCGGGCGGTGATCCTCCCCGGGACGCTCTACGTGACGCTGAACCGGATGGTCGACGACGGTCTGATCGTCGAGGTCGATCGGCCCGAGGGCGCGGACGCCCGGCGGAAGTACTACCGCTCCACGGACCTCGGCAGGGAGGTGGTGGGAGCGGAGATGCAGCGCATGTCCGTGTTGATGGACGTCGCGCGCAGGGACCTCCTGACCGACGGCTGACCCGTGAGCCACCGCCTCCTTCGCCTCCTCCTCCTCGCCTACCCTCGGCCCTTCCGGGAGCGCTACGGGGACGACCTGGCAGAGGGGTGGGAGGCGCTCCGGATGGAGGCGGCGGGAGACGGCGTGGTCGCTCGGGTCCGCTTCTGGCTGCGCGCCGGGTTCGACATCCTGCGCAGCGGCGCGCGGGAGCGGCTGTCGACGCGCGGGTACCGGCTGGGCACCTCCGGCGTGCGGCTGCCGGGGCGCGGGGCGAGGGTGTGGCTGCGAGACCTCCGGATCGACCTGCGCTACGCCCTCCGCACCCTCGGTGCGAGCCCCGGCTACGTGGCCGGTGTGACGCTGACCCTCGCGCTCGGAATCGGGGCGAACACGGCGCTCTTCAGCGTCGTCTGGGGGGTCTTCGGCCGGCCACTCCCCTTCGCGGACGGGAACGAGCTCGTCCGGGTGGCGTCCGTCCGCCCGGGGTGGACCGAGGGGATGACGGGGGACGCCGAGCTCTCGATCTCCGTGCCCGAACTGGAGGAGCTGCGCGCGATCCCGGTCTTCGAGGATGTCGCCGAATACCACCGGATGCAGTTCACCCTGGTCGGTCCGGGCGGGCCGACCATCGTCAGCTCGGCCGTGGTCTCGTCGAACTACTTCGACTTCCTCGGGATGGAGCCGATGCTCGGACGGCTCTTCGATCCGGTCGAGGACTCGCTCGGCGCGCACCCGGTCATCGTCCTCAGCCACCCGTACTGGCTGGACGCGTTCGCCGGCGATGCCGAGGTGGTGGGCTCGACGGTGCGGATGAACGGCACGATGCACGAAGTCGTCGGCGTGCTTCCTCGCATCCCGCAGTTCCCCTCCGTCAACGACATCTACCTCCCGATCTCGATGTGCCCGCTCCGGTCGGATCCGGCCTTCATGGCCGATCGCGACGGGCGACTCCTCACCGCATACGCGCGACTCGAGGACGGGGCCACGCACCGCGACGGACGCGCCGCCGTGGACTCGGCGATGCACGCCATGCACGCCGCCCACCCCGGATACGCCGAGATCCCCGGGGGGCACGAGCTGCGGATGGCGACGGTCCGAGAGGAGCTCGTCGCGGGCGCCCGACCGGTGATGTGGCCGCTGATCGGGGTGTCGCTCCTCCTCCTCTTCGTCGCCTGCGCCAACGCCGGCGGATTCGCGCTCACCCGGGCGAGCCGACGGGTCGAGTCGCTCGCCGTGCGGTCCGCGATGGGGGCCGGGCGAGGGCGGCTCGCCCGGCAGCTGCTGACCGAGACCGCGCTCCTCGGAGTCGTCGGCGGCCTCGTCGGGATCGGGATCGCCGTGGTGGGCTCCGACCTGCTGGCGACCTTCGCCGAGCGCTTCACGAGTCGCGCTCAGGAGGTCCGCGTGGACGGCGTCGTCCTCGGATTCGCCGCGCTGACCTCGCTGGCGTCGGGGATCGCCTTCGGCCTCGCCCCGGTCACGCTCACCTCGCGACTGTCGGGCCGACTCGGTCGCGCCGGTCGCGCCTCCACCGGACGGACGACTCGCCGGGTCCAGCACGCCCTCGTGGGGATGCAGGTGGCCGTCGCCTTCGCCGTCGTCGCGGGTGCCGGACTCCTGCTTCGGTCGTTCTGGGCCGCCGACTCCGTCGCGATCGGGATCGATACCGAGTCGGTGGTCTCCGCGCGCTTCGCGGGCGGGAGTGACCGGTACCCGACCGGGCTCGAGATGAACCGACTGCTCGACCGCGTCCGCGACCGCCTCGCGGAGGATGAGCACGTCCTCTCCTCGGCCCGCGTCCCCTTCGCCCCGCTCGCCGACCCCCACGTGCACCGCGATGGGTACTGGGTGCAGGGGACGGACGGCGAGTGGCACGCCGCCGTCGGCGACGCGCGCGCCCTCGACGTCGAGTACTTCGAGACGCTCGGGATCGAGCGGGTGGCCGGTCGCCTCCTCACCGAGGACGACGGACCCGACGCCCCGCGGGTCGTGGTGGTCAACCGGACCTTCTTCGAGCGCTACGTCGAGGGGGTCGCCGGGCTCGGCGCCATCATCCGCGCGTGCGACCCCGAACGACCCTGTGCGCCGCCGGCTCGGATCGTCGGTGTGGTGGAGGACGTCCGGCTGAACGGCGCCGAGTTCGACGTACTTCCCGAGGTCTACCTCGCCCTCAACCAGACGGATCGGGTGGCGACCGTCCTCGTCGCACGGGTGACCGGGTCTCCCGACGCCGCGCTGGCGCGGATCGTGGAGCTGGCGCAGTCGTACGATCCGGAGCTCGCCGTCCGCGACGCAGGCACGCTCGAAGAGTTCCGGCGGGAGACGGTGGCCCCGCGGCGCTTCCTCGCCGGCCTCCTCCTCGCCTTTGGCGCGGTCGCGGCCGGCCTGGCTCTGACCGGCGTGTTCGGGGTGACGTCGCTCGCGGTCGCCGCGCGCAGTCGGGAGATCGGGATTCGCCGGGCCCTGGGGGCCAGCGACCGGCAGGCCGAGCGGCTGGTCCTCCGCGAGGGGCTCGCGGTGGTCTTCGCCGGGTGGGTCGGTCGGCCGGACCTGAAAGAGCAATCCCTCCAGGAGCCACCCCGTTGCGAGCGTCAGGAGCAGCCCGACCGAC
>JANQLR010000267.1 GCA_028280525.1 Longimicrobiales bacterium | reverse complement strand
TGCCCCGAGCGTCTACATCCCGCACCGGCAGTCCGATCGAGACACGAACGAGGTCGTCGTCCGCAGCGCGCGCGGCCTCGACGCGGCCATCGATGGCGTACGCGAGGCGGTGCGGCGCCTCTCTCCCGCCACGCCAGTCCGGCGCGTCACCCTCATCGACCAGTCGATCGCCGACTCGATCGCGATCCCCCGGTACCGGGCGAGCCTCCTGATCGGACTCGCGGGCCTCGCGCTCGTCCTGACCCTCTTCGGAGTCTACGGCGTGATCGCGCAGACGGTCGCCCACAGCCGGCGGGAGATCGGCGTGCGCCTCGCTCTCGGAGCGGACGCCCTCCAGGAGATTCGACGGGTCGTGGGCCGTGGTCTGCGGCTTGGGGGCGCCGGCGTCGCGATCGGGCTGGCGCTCGCCTGGGTCCTCTCAGGGTGGATCCGCAGCTTCCTCTTCGGCGTCGCGCCGACCGATCCGTTCACCTATCTCCTAGCCGCGGTCGGGCTCCTCGCGGTGACGGCGCTCGCCGCGCTCCTGCCCGCTCGAACCGCGGCGAGAATCGAGCCCGCCGAGGTCCTGCGGGGCGATTGAGGCCGTGGCCGCTCAGCGTCCCCCGCCCGACTCGTCTCTCCGCTCGACCCGTTCGAGTTCGACCCACCCCGACCGTCCCTCGCGGTACGGCGTCCGCGTCGAGAGGTCGAACCGGTCGCCCCCGGAGAGGAAGTAGAAGTCGCCCCCGGAGTCGATCCCGGCGCCGGCGTCGTAGATCGCGACCACGCCGGCGCCCAGAACGGTCATGTCGTCGCCCTCGACGATGACGGCGGTGTTCTCGTCGATCCCGATTCCGAGGACCTCCGGGTACGCCTCGATGACCTCGAGCATGTCGAACTGCCGGTTGCGCCGGATCAGGTGCTGGTCGATCCCGACGCCCCTCAGGTAGCCGAAGCCCTCGAGGTGGTCACCCAGCATGATGGTGTTCGTGCGGGAGTCGCCGCGGACCAGGAGCGAACCCTGGATCGATGCGCCCGCCGAGGTGCCTCCGATCGCTCCACCCCGCTCGAGGACACCCCACAGCTCCCGCTCGGTCCGGGTCCCCAGGTAGGCGTCGGCGAGCCGCCACTGTCGCCCTCCGGGGAACCAGACGCCCCCGGCGCGGCGGAGCGGCTCGACGAACGCCTCCGTGTCGGCCTCCGCGGGGTCATAGCTGTGGAGGACGGTCAGGTCGACCGCGCCCGAGGCGCGCAGGAGTTCGAGGCAGCGGCAATCGGGACCGTACGCCTCGGCACCGCCGGCGGTGGGGATCACCACGATGGGCGCCTCCGGCCCACCGGCCAGCTCGATGAAGCGGCGGACGATCTCCGGGTCGCGAAGCGCGCCGCCGACGATCACGAGCGACCCATTCTCCGGACCGACCTCCTGTGCACCGAGGGCGGTCGAGCCCGCCGCCCCGCCGGCGACCATCTCCGCCCCAACGGCCGAGAGGACGGCGAGGAGGGCTGGACGCCCTCTGCCCCCCACCCGCACCCTCACCCCTCGAACCCCGCGAGGATCTCCAGCACCCGGTCGATGTCCGCCTCGGTGTGGTCGGCGTTCACCTGGCAGCGGATCTCCTCGTCGCCGCGTGGCACCACCGGGTAGGCGAGGCCGGTCACGAGGACGCCGTGGTCGTAGAGGTACCGGACCATCGCCTTCGTCCGGGCGGTATCCCGGATCATGAGCGGCACGACCGGGTGGTCGCCCGGGATCGTCTCGATCCCAATCCTCCCGAGCCCCTCCTCGAAGCGCTTCGTGAGCCCGCGGAGTCGCGCGAGCATCGCGACGCCCTCCTCGGAGTCGACGACGTCGATCGCGCGGATGCAGGCGTTCGCCTCCCCGGGAGTGATCGGGTTCGAGTAGATGTACATCGGCGAGTTCTCGCGCAGGAAGCGGATCACCGAGGCGTCGGAGACGACGTAGCCCCCGTTCACCCCGAAGGCCTTCCCCAGGGTGCCGACGAGGATGTCGACGCCCTCGGCACCGACGTACTCCTCGACGCCGCGCCCGGTGTTCCCGAAGGCCCCGACTCCGTGGGAGTCGTCGACGATGAGGACGACGTTCTCGGGGAAGTGCGCGTCGAAGCGGCGGCAGACCTCGACGATCTCGTCGAGCGGGGCGTGATCCCCACGCATCGAGAAGATCCCGTCGGTGCAGACGATCGCCCGTGCCGCCTTCCCGACCCACTCCTGGAGCTTGGCTTCGAGGTCGGCGACGTCGTTGTGGGCGTAGACCGCCTTCCCGGCCGGTCGCGCGAGCTTCATCGCGTTGATGATGCAGTTGTGGTTGAGCTCGTCGGAGACGAGGACCGTCTCCTTCGTCACCAGCGGCACCATCGTCGAGACGATCGTCGCGTAGGCGCTCGAGAAGGCCATCGCCGCCCCCCGACCGTGGAAGGCCGCGAGCCGCTCCTCGAGCCGCGTGTGCACGTCGTACGTCCCACTGATGAAGCGCACCGCCCCGGGCCCGGCGCCGTAGCGACGGGAGCCCTCCTCCTCCGCCTCGATGACGTCGTCCCGGAGCGAGAGCCCCAGGTACGAGTTCGAGTTCATCCGAATGAACTCCGCGTCGCCCTCGCCCTCCAGGAGGAAGCGGGGGCCGCGATCGCCCTCGGGGCGCCTCACCCCGACGACGACGGCTTCGGCCCCCTTCGCGGTGCCGGCGGATTCGAGGTCGGCGACGTGGCGCTCGAGGACGGGGTTCAGGCGATCGAGGGGCATGTCGGAGTCAGTCGTTGGAGGAGGAGGAGACGGAGGGTTCGTCCGCATCGCCTGCGGGCGCATCCGGCCACTCGGCGTCCGGCGCGGCGGGCGGGGCCTGGTCGGGGCCGAGGTGGTCGGCGCGCACCTCGGCGTGGATGAAGTTCTCCGGAGCGACCGGGGACTCGGCGAGGCGGCGGAGGTAGGCGAGCTGACCGACGTGGGTCAGCGTGTCCGCGAGCGGGCCCTGGACCAGCTGCTCGGTGCTCAGCCCGCCCACCAGCCCGGAGCTGATCCGCTCGCCGAGCTGCTCGAGCATCGCGTGGAAGCGGGCGACCTCCTGCCCCGGTCCGTCGAGCGGCTCGGGCTCGATCGGGTAGCTGCCACCGTCCCAGTAGGTGCAGGCGTATCCCATCAGGCTCGTCATGTGCCGGAGGATCCGAATCGGCGTTCGGGCGCGATGCCCCGGGTCGAACTCCCAGTAGTCGGCAGGGGCGTCGCGGACCGCCTTCTGCGTCCGGTAGGCGATCGAGGCGAGCAGGTGCATCAGGAGCTGGACGTCCCGGGCGGGACGCTCGTCGGTCGTCATCGGTCGAGTCCGGCGCGAAGGTTGGTGAGCATATCGTCTGTCATCGCCTCGACCCCGTACTCCGGCGCCCACCCCCACTCCTCGCGAGCCGCCGTGTCGTCGATGCGACGCGGCCACGACTCGGCGATCGCCTGCCGTACCGGATCGACATCGTATCGGACCGTGAAGCCCGGCACCCGCTCGGCGAGGTGTGCCGCCAGATCGCGGGGCGCGAGCTGCATCGCCGTCACGTTGAAGGCGTTGCGGTGTCGGAGCCGGGCCGGGTCCGCCTCCATCACCTCGATGGCCGCCCGGACCGCATCCGGCATGTACATCATGTCGAGCTGCGCGTCCTCGGCGAGGAAGCAGGTGTAGGGCTCACCGCGAGCGGCGTGGTGGTAGATGTCGACGGCCCAGTCGGTGGTCCCCCGCCCGGCGGAGTCTTCCACGAGATGATCCCCGGGTAGCGAACCCCGCGGACGTCCACCCCGTAGCGCAGGTGGTAGTAGTCGCAGAGGAGTTCGCCGGAGACCTTCGTCACCCCGTACATCGAGGTCGGCCGCTGGATCGTGTCCTGCGGCGCCGGGTCGGGGGGAGTGTTCGGACCGAAGGCTGCAATCGAGGAGGGAACGAAGACGGCGAGTTCCTGGTCGCGCGCCACCTCCAGGACGGCGTGCAGCCCCCCCATGTTGACCTCGTAGGCGAGCCGCGGGTCCCGCTCTCCGACCGCCGACAGGATGGCGGCGAGGTGAAAGATGGTGTCGGCCCCGAATCGGACCGCGGCCGCCCCGATGGCGCGGGCGTCGGTGCAGTCGAGGTTCTGGAAGGGTCCGTCGAGCAGATCGGAGCCCCGAGGCGTCCGGATGTCGCTGGCCAGGACCGTCTCCGTGCCCTTCATCTCGCGGAGGAGCGGAACCAGCTCGGAGCCGATCTGTCCCCCGGCCCCGGTGACGAGAATTCGCTTCACGTCGTACTCTGTCTGGATGTTCGGTGGTGACGGCGACGCGGGAATATAGCGTGCCGACCCCGACCCGACGCCCGTATCACGGACACCGATGACGCCAGAGCCCACGCGCGACGACAACGCCGCCTCCAGCGACGGACGGCCGGGGCTGCGCGGATCCCGCCGCACCCGGCGCCTCCTGCGCGATCTGCACCAGAGAACCGGCGAACTCGAGCTGCTGATCTCCGGGGCCGTGGCCCTCCTCCTCGCCCTCGTCCCCGCCCAGGTCGATCGGATCTACTATCGGGCGTCCCAGCAACTCGTGGGGGCTGCGGAAGTCCTGACCTTCTTCGGCTTCTACTACCTGAAGCTGATCCTCTACATCCTCATCGTCACCTTCGGGATTCACCTGGCGGTCCGCGCCTTCTGGGTGGCGCTGATCGGCCTCGACTCCGTCTTCCCGCGCGGCATCCGCTGGAATCGGCTGTCGAACGGGCCGATCTCGAAGGCCTACTTCCGGCGGATCCTCCCTTCGACGCGGGAGCTCATCGTCTACGCCGACGGCGTCGCCTCGGTGACCTTCGCCGCCGGCTTCTCGCTGGTCTCCGTCTTCCTCGTCTCGGTGATCGGCGCCGGCGCGGTCGGGCTCTTCGTCGTCCTGGCCGCCGCCGTCCTCCCCTTCGACATCCCCGTGGGAGCGGTCTTCGCCTGGCTGGCGATCAGCCTCGCCATCCTGGCGACCGCGCCGATGATCATCGACCAGTTCTTCGGGCGCTTCCTGGTCGACGTACCGGGTCGGGAGTGGGCCCGACGCCTCCTGGCGCGGCTCGTCCGGGTATCGGCGACCATGATGGGGTTCCGGCTCTTCGGTCCCGTCCAGCTGACCCTCTCCTCTCAGCTCGGCAACAGAGCGTACACCGCCGGAGTGATGACCGTGATCACCCTGGTCCTCGGCTTCTTCCTGAGCTGGGACGTCCTCTCTCGAAGCGGGGGAGGAGTGATCGCGACGAGCCCGTGGCAACCGATTCAGGTCGGAGCGGCGGGGGTGAACCCCAGGCACTACGAGGACCGAGAGTCGCCGGAGCCCCGACGCCGTCTCATCCCGACCATCCCGAGCGAGGTCGTCGACGCCGAGACCTTCTGGCTCCGGATCTTCGTCCCGGCGAATCCGGAGATGGACGATCCCGCCCTCGCGCGTCGGTGCCCCGACGCCGAACCGCTGGCGTCGGTGGGGCTGAACCGGGGACGTCAACGGTCCTTCGCTCCAGCCGACTCGGTCGCGCCACGGATCCAGCGCGTACTCGAGTGCACCGCCGAACTCTGGCAGGTCTCCGTCGACGGGCGTCCCGTCTCCGACCCGGTCTTCTACGATCAGGCCGAGGCGGGTCTCCGGGGTCTGGCGTGGTACTTCGACCTCCGTACCATCCCGACCGGGCGGCACCTGGTGGAGGTCCGGCGAACGCCGGGGGTCGACGAGGATCCGGAGTGGAGCGAGGAGGAGCGGGAGGAGGCGGCCGGAGAGCTGCCGATGGTCTTCCGCATTCCCTTCTGGAACTGAGCGCTACTCCCCGTTCGGGGGCTCGACCGACCGGATCCGCACCCGCGCCAGCCCCGGTCCCACGACCCCGAGCCGACGCGCAGCGCCGAGCGACAGGTCGATGATCCGGTCGCCGGTATCCACGAAGGGCCCGCGGTCGTTGACCTTCAGCACGAGTCGTTCGTCGTTCTCGAGGTTGTGCACCTCGACCCAGGTGTGGAGGGGGAGGCTGCGGTGGGCGGCGGTGAGACCGTTCATGTCGAAGATCTCCCCGCTCGCGGTCGGCCGCCCGTTGAAGGCCTCGCCGTACCAGGAGGCGACGCCCACTTCGTCGTAGCCGACGGCGGAGTCGAGCACCCGATACTGGACGCCGAAGACGGTGTAGCTCCGACCGTTGTCGGTGCGTTCGGGCTCCCGACGGAGAGGACGCGCCCGAGACGTCCGGCGGTCGGCATCGTCGTCGGAGACCCGCGGTGTCCCGCCGCCGTCGTCCGGGGCCTCCGATCGCGGCGTGGGCGCGGCAGGAGACTCGCCGCCGAACGGCCCCGGGGGAGGAAGGTCGACGTCCGGAGCGCGCCCACTCGGATACCCCACGAGGGTGCAGGCGGAGGACGAGAGCACCAGGAGGCCTGCGATCACCCCGCGCCCCCACCCCAAACGAAATCCGCGCCAACCATCCATGGGCGGAAGGTCGCGCGGGATCGAAGGCGCGGCAACGGACGACTCGGCGAAGCCACGATTGAGGGTGGGTGCCTCGCTTCGGTCAGCCCGATTTACCCTCCCTCCATCGGAACTGTCGTTCACGAGGACACCCACGGCCCCGGTCTACTTCCAATGTGCCAGAGAGGGGGGGAAAGGTCTGTCGGGCCGGGTCCCCGACCCACGTAGGGGAACGCCCCGGCGAGATCCGTAACTCCACGCGCTGCCCAAACTTGGCGCGTCAGCTCTCCTCGTGGACCGGCAGCCCCTCGGACTCGAGACGCTCGACGATCTCGAGCACATGCTCCCGGCCGCGGGTCTCCAGGTGCATCGCGATCTCGACCTCACCGACCGAGATGTCGGCGAAGGCCCGGCGGTGGATCGTCTCGTGTACGTTCGCCCCCATCGAGGCGACGATCCGGGTCAGGCGGGAGAGGTTCCCCGGGCGATCCGGTACCCGTACCCGCAGCCGGACGGCGCGCCCGTCCACCACCAGTCCCCGATCGATGATCCGGGAGACCTGATTGATGTCGATGTTGCCGCCGCACAGAACCACGACGGTCTTCTCGTTCTTCCGCATCGACACCCGGTCGTGCACCAGCGCGGCCAGGCCGGCTGCGCCGGCGCCCTCCACGACCGCCTTCTTGCGCTCGAGCAGGAGGAGGATCGCGCGGGCGATCTCCTCCTCGGGCACGACGACGAGCTCGTCAACGAGCGATTCGATCATCGGGAAGGTGTGCTCCCCGATCCGCTTCACCGCGATCCCGTCGGCGATGGTCTGCGCGCTGGTGATCCGCACGATCTCTCCGGCCCGTCGCGACGCGTAGGCGGAAGGCGCCGCCTCCGTCTCCACCCCGATGACCCGCAGATCGGGGCGCGTCGCCTTCATCGCGGCCGCGATGCCGGAGATCAGACCGCCCCCTCCGATCGGTACGATCACCGTCTCGACGTCCGGGATCTGCTCCAGCAGTTCGAGCCCGATCGTCCCCTGCCCCGCGATCACCAGCGGATCGTCGAAGGGGTGGATCATGATCCGGCCCTCCTCCCCCACCAGTCGGTTCGCCTCGATCGCGGAGTCGTCGAGCACCTCCCCGAACTGCCGCACCTTCGCGCCGAAGCGCTGGGTGTTCATGACCTTGATGAGGGGGGCCACCTCGGGCATCACCACGGTGCACGGAATGCCGAGGCGGGCGGCGTGGTACGCGACCGCCTGCGCGTGATTCCCGGCCGACGCCGTCACGACGCCCCGCGCGCGCTCCTCCTCGGTCAGGTGAAGGAGTCGATTGAGCGAGCCGCGGTCCTTGAAGGACCCGGTGCGCTGCAGGTTCTCGAGCTTGAAGCAGACCCGGGCCGGGGTCAGATCGTCGAAGGACGGGGCGCGCGTACACGGAGTGAGGACGACGCTCTCCGCGATCCGCTCGCGCGCAGCACGGATGTCGTCGAGCCCGACCGGGAGTTCGGGAGTCGTCGGCATCGAGGCGTCAGCGCTGGCGGTAGCGGCCGAGCCGGAGGCCCGGATCGATCCGCCCGTGGAACTCGAGCCGGTTCTCACCGTCGATGATCACCCCGCGCGACTCCAGGTGGACCTTCGGGTAGTCGACCCCGGACTCGCTCTCGACGAAGAGCGCCTCCGTGATCGGGAGCATCTCGTCGAAGTACTGGATCTCGGCCGCCATCTCGTCCAGCATCGCCTGCTCGACTTCGACCTGGACGTCACCCCGCTTCAGCGAGGCGAAGGTTCGCTCCTCGACCTTCGTCCACCCCGCCTGGAACTCGTCCCACGGGATCGTGGTCTCCCGCGTGCGGCGAAAGCCGACCTCGGTCATGGCGGATCCACGGAAATTCATCTCGACGGACTCCACCTTGGAGCCGTATCGCTTCAGGATCACCGCGGTGCCTCAGTCGAAGTTCAGCAGTGCGGCGAGCTCCTCCGGCGAGAGATCCCCCGCCTTCTTCGACCCCATCCCGCGCGGGGAGCGCGAGTGCCGGCCCCGCTGGCCGCGGGAGTGGTCCTCGCGGGGGGCACCGGCGTAGTCGAAGTCCGGCTCGTGGATGCGCTCGATGGGGCGTCCGAGGTGGTGCTCCACCGACTTGAGGTGCCCGAGGTCGCCGGCGGTCACGAAGGTCACCGCCACGCCGGTCGCTCCGGCGCGTCCGGTGCGGCCGATCCGGTGCACGTAGTCCTCGGGGTCCATCGGCACGTCGTAGTTGACCACGTGCGTGATGCCGTCGACGTCGAGCCCGCGCTGCGCGACGTCCGTCGCCACCAGCACCCGGACCTTCCCCTCGGCGAAGAGTTCGAGCGCACGCTGGCGCTCCTTCATCCCCCGGTCGGAGTGCATGACCGCGGTCTTGATCCCCTCGCGCCCGAGACGGGTCTCCAGAACATCCGCACCCGCCTTGGTGCGGGAGAAGACGAGCACCTGATCCCACCCCGCGTCGGCCAGGAGCTTGAGGAGCAGATCGGGCTTCTTCTCGGGCTTCACCGAGTAGACCCGCTCCTCGATCCCGTCCGCCGTCGTGCCGGGGGGCGTCGCCTCGATCCACTCGGCGTCCTTCGTGAGCCGGAGGGCGAGGTCGTGCACACCGTGGGGCATCGTCGCCGAGAAGAGGAGCGTCTGCCGGTCCTTCCGCAGCTTGCGCATGACCTCCTCGATCTGCGGCCGGAAGCCCATGTCGAGCATCCGGTCCGCCTCGTCGAGGATGAAGAAGCGGACGTTGTCGATCTTCGCGGTGCCCCGCTGCAGGTGGTCGATGAAGCGACCCGGCGTTGCCGCGATGATCTCGTATCCCTGCTCCAGCGCGTCGAGCTGCGGGCCGTACTTCACCCCGCCGTAGATCGCGGCGACCCGCAGACTGCTTCCCTTGCACAGGAGTTCGGTGTCCTCCGAGACCTGCTGGGCGAGTTCACGCGTCGGCGCCAGGACGAGGATCTGCAGCCCCTTCCCGGCCTCGATCCGCTCCAGGGAGGGGATCATGAAGGCGCCGGTCTTGCCCGTCCCGGTCTGGGCGATGCCGACCACGTCCTTCCCCGCCATCGATGTCGGGATCGTCTTCTGCTGAATCGGGGTCGGGCGGGTCCATCCCTGCGCCTCGATGGCGGCCAGGATGCGCTCGGACAACCCCAGCTCCCCGAAGGTCTTCGGTGCGGGTGCTTCGCTCACGGCGTGGCGTACTCCTCTCGGTTCTTGCTCGGATGCGTAGACCTGTAATCTACGGCGGAGTCGTACCCCGGTGTACCTTGCCCCCATGAACACACGTCGAATCCTCTTCGTCTGCCTGGGCAACATCTGCCGCTCCCCCCTCGCCGAGGGGGTCTTCCAGCATCTGGTCGCGGAGGCCGGGGCCGTCGACCGATGGGAGGTCGACTCCGCGGGAACCGGTGCGTGGCACGTCGGAGAGCTCCCGGACCCCCGTTCGAGGGAGATCGCTCGCAGAGCAGCGGGCCTCAGTCTCGACAGCCGCGCGCGACAGGTTCGTCCCGACGACTTCCGCGACTTCGACTACGTGGTCGCGATGGACCGAAGGAACCTCACCGACCTACAGCGAATGCAACGGGAGCACGGGGGCGAGGCCCGGCTGATGCTCCTGCGCGACTTCGACCCCGACCCCGGCGACGGCCAGGTGCCGGACCCCTACTACGGCGGCCCCACCGGCTTCGAGGTGGTCTTCCAGATGGTCCTTCGCTCGAGCGAACGGATGCTGGCCGCGCTGGAGGAAGAGGAGGCGGTCGGGGGGTAGTCGTCCCGATTCGGAGCTGCCTCGCCACGTGGGCACCGCCCCATGTCGCCGGTATGGGGAGCCGCTAGACCGGGGTGGGATGGCTCCGGCCGATCGTCCGCTCCAGACGGTCGACGGCGTCCTCCAGAACCTCGTCCGAGGTCGCGTAGGAGAGGCGGACGTAGCGCGGGTCCCCGAAGGCCTCCCCCGGCACGACCGCCACGCCGCACGTCTCCAGGAGCCACGAGCAGAGCTGCTGCGCCGTCTCCCGCCCCGGCTCGAAGGCGGAGTCGACCCGGAAGAAGAGGTAGAAGGCGCCGTCCGGGGTCAGGTAGGGGAAGTCCGGCAGCTTCTCGTCGAAGAGCCGGGTCACGAGGTCCCGCCGGCGGCGAAAGGCGACCCGCATCTCCGCCACCGATGCGGCGGTGCGCTCGCGGTCCGTGTACGCGGCGAGGGCGGCCATCTGCGACGGCGTGGCCGCGTTCGAACTCACGTGGCTCTGCAGCGCCGTCATGTTCTTCGCGAGGTCGACCGAGGAGAGGGCGAAGCCGATCCTCCATCCGGTCATCGCGAAGCTCTTCGAGGCGCCGTCGATGAGGACGGCGTCTCCGACCGAACTCTCGGGCAGGTCGAGGAGGCTCGCGGCGCGGTCCGTCTCGTCGGAGAAGTAGATGTCCCGGTAGATCTCGTCGACGAGCATCCAGACGCCGTGGTCACGGCACCACTCGGCGACCGCCTGCAACTCGTCCCGGGTGTAGACGGAGCCGGTCGGATTCCCGGGGGTGGAGAAGACCAGCCCCTTCGTCCGCTCGGTGCGCACCCGGTCCAGATCGGCGGGGGTCAGGCGGAAGCCGTTCGCCTCGTCGCCCGCAACCGGCACGGAGGTGGCCCGGGCCAGCGTGATCATCTCCGGGTAGCTGGTCCAGTACGGGGACCCGATCAGCACCTCGTCGCCCGGTCCGAAGAGGGAGAAGCAGGCGTTGAAGAGCGACTGCTTCGCGCCGCTCGAGACGACGATTCCCTGCCAGTCGATCTCGCGGTCGAAGGTCCCTCCCAGGTACCCGGCGATCGCCTTGCGCAGCTCCGGCATCCCCGAGGCCGGAGTGTAGCGAGTGCGGCCGTCGCGGATCCCCTGGATGGCCGCCTCCGAGATCCAGGCCGGCGTGTCGAAGTCGGGCTCGCCGGCGCTCAGGTTCAGGATGTCCCGCCCCTCCGCCTTCAGCTTCTTGGCGAGGGTGCTCACCGCAATGGTGGCCGAGGGACGGAGTTCGGCGATGTTGGCGCTGCGTTCCACG
The DNA here is from genome assembly GCA_028280525.1 of Longimicrobiales bacterium. Classification (GTDB taxonomy): domain Bacteria; phylum Gemmatimonadota; class Gemmatimonadetes; order Longimicrobiales; family Gaopeijiaceae; genus Gaopeijia. The sequence goes on along the minus strand of JANQLR010000267.1, from coordinate 975 downwards.
GGGGGCTCCGGGCAGGGGTCGGATTCGGGCGGCCAATATCCCGGTCGAGCCGTTCGCCATCAAGGCGGGAGTTCACCCCGGGCCTTCGATTGGCGACCTTGTGATCGCTCCTCGACGCCGAGGAGCGAATTGACAGCACGGGTGCATCGCGGGAGGGCCGCCCTCTCGCGACGAGCGAATCGACGGTGGATCGGGGGCGGCCCGGTCCGAATGCGAGGATCGATGGAGACGTTTCAGGAGACCGGCCTTCCCCAGGAGTGGGTGGCCGCACTCGCGGAGGCGGGGCTGACCGCGCCGACTGCGCTGCAGGAGCAGGCGATGCCGGTCGTGAACCGTGGCAACAACCTCGTGGCCGTCTCGGGACCCGGTTCAGGCGTGCTCGTCGCGACCGCCGTCCCCCTCCTCGCTCGACTCGCACCCGCCCCCGAGGGTGGCCCCGTCATCCTCCTCGCGACCGCGACCGCGGACCGCGCCCGCGCCCTCTCCGAGGCCCTCTCCCGGCTCGCACGGGGCTCGGCACACCGCGTCGCCGCGCTCGGCGGAGGATTCCGCGACCCCGAGTCCGCCTCCGTCCTCTGCGGGACGCCCGGCGCGCTCCTCGAGCGGATCCGTGGCGGCCACCTCTCCATCGAGTCGGTCGGGGGAATCGTGGTCGACGACGCCGCGGTGATGGTCCGGGTCGATGGCGCGGAGCCGATCGGCGCCCTCCTCGACTCCCTCCCGACCGCGGCGCAGCGCGTCATGGTCGCGCTTCCGCTGACCCCCGCCGTCGACGCGGTGATCGAGAAGCACTTCGGGCGCGCGGTTCGGATCCCTACCGACGTCGACTCGAGCGGCCCCGACCGCGGTCAGCTCGCGCTCACCCCCCTCGAGGGCTCCCGCGACGAGGTCCTCGTGCGTGCACTGACCGCCCCCGCCGCGGCGGCGGTCGAGCGGACCGTCGTCTTCGTCCGGAGTGACGCCCGGATCGAGGAG
>JANQLR010000260.1 GCA_028280525.1 Longimicrobiales bacterium | reverse complement strand
TCCGTCCCGGAGGACTTTCTCGCCCCCGGGAGCTTCGGCGTCACGGAGCAGGGGTTCACGGCGATGGAGCTCGTGCCCACCGCGCTCATCCAAGACACTCCGCCCGGTCTCTCCCGCACGCCGACGGCCGTCCTCTCCATCTCCGCGGAGGGCGCGATCCTCGACACGCTGGCGGTGGTCGCGGGGACCGAGTCGTTCCGCGCGATCGGTGAAGGTGGCCCCGCCGACATCTTCCTGCCCTTCGCTCGGCAGTCCTACGTGGCGGTCCACCCCGATGGGGTCGTGGTGGGGGATGCCGTCGACCTGGAATTCCGACTCGTCGCGGAGAACGGGGAGGTGCGGCGGGTGGTTCGAGGAATGGCCGACTTCGCGATGACCGACGAGGTGTTGCAGGCCGAGAAGGAGGCGACGCTCGGGCCCGAGCCGTCGCCGTCGCGAAGGGCCTACTGGGAGGGCCTCCCTGCTCCGGAGCGGAGGCCCGCCTACATCGATCTTCAGGTCGACGCGACCGGCGCCGTCTGGCTCGCCGAGCACCGGGGGGTCCGAGCCCACTACACGTCACGGGAGCCGCTGAGCTGGGAGGTCTTCGCGTCCGACGGCGTCTGGCTCGGCCAGCTCCGCACCCCGGGCCGGTTCACCGTTCACGAGATCGGCGCGGACTACGTCCTGGGTGTGCAGGAGGACGAGCTGGACGTGGAACACGTCCAGATGCTGCCGCTGATGCGGTAACCGGTGAGGCGATACCTCCCGCGCCCCCTCAGCTCCCCCGGTACCGCTCCGGCATCGGCCCCGCGGTGTTCTCCTCGTCCCAGGTGATGCTGAGGACGTACCACCGCTCGTCCCGCTTGACGAGCTGTACCGAATTGATGCCCCGCCCGGTGATCTGACGCGGCTCCCACGGGCCCTTCTCGTACGTCGTCCAGACGTGGGCGACGTCCCCGAACTCCTCGACGATGAGGTTCGTCTGGCGCTCGTAGAACCCGAGGTCCTGCTCGGTTCCGATGAGGCCGTCCCACGCGCCGTCGACCCACGAGATGAAGTCCTCCACGCCCATCATGGTGTGGGCGCCCTGCGTCTGCGCCCGCTGCGGGAGCATGATCGCACCGGGCAGCATGACCGCGCGCAGCCGGTCCCATTCGAAGGGTGCCCCGGGCTCTCGGGTCACCGAGGCGTAGAGCTCGTCCATCACGGCGTCGATCGAGGCGAAGTCGACGGTGGACTGCGCCTGGAGTGGCGTGGTCGAGGCGAGGGCGAAGGCCAGGAGGGCGGGAGCGAGCTTCATCGGGAAGTCTCCGTGTGTACGTGAGGGTCGCACAGTGGGATGCGGCGACGGACGCCCGGGTTGGCCGCCAGGGACCCCTCCCGCCGGAGCACGCGGCGAGCCAGACGCGGCCCACCGCGTGCCGTCGGCGCTACAGCGACTTCCCGAAGCTCCGAATGGAGTCGAGAACGGGAGGATTCACCCCTCTCTTCTCGAGGTCCTTCACGAGTGCGGTGACCGCGGCCTTCGCCTCCTTCTCACCCCCCGCCTCGGCCAGAATCTCCGCCTTTCGACCCACCGCCGAGTGGAGACTGACGTTGAGCGACCGTTTCGCCTCGTCGCCCTGGATGACTTCGATCGCACCGTCGAGCAGCTCGACGGCCGATTCCGTCTCCCGGGGCGCCTGCTCCCGAAGGACGACCTCGTCGTTGGTCCGGTCTGCCGCGAAGAAGGAGCGCCCGAGCCCGTTGGCCAGAACCTCCGCCGCGCGCGCCCCGGCCATCGTCGTGGAGAGGCGGTCCGCGACGGTCGTGAGCGTCTCGTGGCCGCGTTGGACGTGGGTCGAACGGGAGCCGCCCAGCGCAAGGCAGAGCCCCGCGTCGAAGGAGAAGAAGTCCTGCGCCAGGCGGTCTTCGTCGCGATTCTGCGGCACACCCACGCGGACTCGATGGACGGCCGACGGGATCACCGTCATGCCCGCCATGGCGTACACCGCGCGAATCCGGTACTCACCGGGGGCCGAGAAGACGTGACCGTTCCGTCCGAAGGTGAGCGACACCTCGTGGCTGAAGCGGTCCTCGCCCGCGGACCCTCCGGCCTTCAGCCAACGGATCTCCGGCTCCCCCACCTCGCAGAAGACGGGGTGGAACTCCTCGATCGAGCCATCGGGCTTCATGACGAAGATGGCGACGGTGCCCCAGCGCGGCTCCAGGCGCGCATCGATCGGCACATCGAAGTCCCGCAGCAGGTTGCGGAGGCGCAGCTCCACGCGGACGTCCTCCATCAGCTCGAAGTAGCCCTTGGACCGAACGAGCAGTTCGAGCGGGGGCTCCCCCTCGGCGACGCCGAGCCGGGACTGGCCGTGAAAGTGCAGCCCCGTCGCCCAGGGGTCCCCGCCCATGATCACGCTGGGACGGTCGCCGTGCCGCAGGTGAATGAGCTCCTCGTCGTCGAACCGGAACTCGAAGTCGTCCCAGAAGTCGGTGACGTTCTGCGGGTAGTTCATCCATGAGAGCGAGTCGGCCCGGCCCTTGTTCCAGGAGTGCACGAAGTTGAAGGCGTGGCCGGCCTCGTGGACCCAGGTGTAGAGGAACTGCCGAAGCGCCCACGCCTCGGTCTGGTCGGCGGGCGCGCCGGCGGGGAGGTCGTCGAACCAGACGTGATCCCGGAAGACGGCGAACCCCTGACGTTCCGGGGCCTCTCCGGCGCCGCCGTACACGGCCGCGGCATCGAACATGATCCCGGCCACGCTGGAGGACTGGTAGCTCCCGCACATGAGTCCCCAGAGGTGCCACTTCGGCCACCCGCCCGAGATCTGGCTGAAGGCGCCCTCCATGGCGTCGTGCAGCTCCGCGGGCGACCAGGTGTTGAAGTCGGCCGCACTATCGTCGATGACGGTGGAGGGGTGAACGACCTGGAGGTCGAGCCCGGCTTCGGCGAAGGACGAACGCACGTCCAGGTTCCGTCGGTCCAGCGTCCCGGGCCGATCGTCGTGGGCGTGCGTGTCGTAGACGGGGAGGACGACCCCGCCGTTGACCGACTGCGCCACGTCGACCTCGAGCTGGACGTCGCGGAAGAACCGCGATCTCCGCTCGCAGTGGTAGGTGGCCACACCTCGGGAGGTGAACTCCACCACGGCCGGCCCGGCCGCCTTGAAGGTGTCCCAGGGGATCGTGATGACCGCCGTCGTCGCGGGACGCGGGTCGCCGAAGAAGGAGACTCGACCCTCGATCTCGACCTGGCAGCGGGACCACGTTACCTGCGGCGACTCGATGATCCAGGAGAACTCGTACACCCTCCACCGGAGGGTCCGATGGATCCAGCGGAACTCGTTGACCCGATACACGTCGCCGCTGACCCGATCCATGACCGGCGCGTTTGCGTGGATCGGGTCGATGTCCACCCGCAGGTCCAGCTCGTACCGGGCACGTTTCAAACCCACGAGGGGACCGTAGTAGCGGCCGCTGACGGGACCCTTCCGGAGACAGCGCCATCGTTCGAAGTCCGATGGGAAGGGCACCCTGATCAGCTCTTCGCGCCTCGAAGGTACGCGGAGGTCGTCGGGGATCTCGGCGGAGAGGTGGGGCTCCGGATGCAACGAGTCGGACGCGCCTGGGTTGCACATGTGGCCTCCCGTGGGTCGGGGGTGATACCGATCCCCGTCGTGGCCCGGCGTTCCGGGCGGGAACCGGAGGGGTCGCCGTCGCGATCACGACAGCGGATCCGCAAGATTGAGCGGTACGTTTTGGCTGTGCAATACTCTTCTTCGACGGCGTGCATGGAGGGCGTGCACGGGTCGAGACAGCTTCGGCGCACGGGCCCGAAGGCCCCGCGGCTACGGGCCCCGCTCTATCTCCTGCGGTGGCGCCACCTTCCGGGCGGCACCCCGATCGCCTCGCGGAACCGGCGGGTGAGGTGCGCCTGATCTGCGAACCCGGCTTCCAACGCCACCTCGGAGAGTCGCGCGTCCGGCGAGGATTCGAGGATCTCGATTGCCCGAACTACCCGGAGACGACCGAGGTAGAGGGAGGGGACCGCGCCTCGGTACCGCCGAAAGCCGCGGGTCAGCGTAACGGGGTGGATCCCGAGGGCCCTCGCGAGCTCCGAGAGTCCGATGCCCCCGCGTATCGAGTCCCGCAGCGCCTCCTCGGCGCGGGGAAGCCACCCCGGTTCGCTCCTCGCCTCCCCGTCCTGAGCGGCGAGCGAGAAGAGTTCGGTGGCCAGATCGGGCAGCCCGGGGGCGGGCGTGGAGCCGTCCGCCGCGAGCTCCTCCTCGATCCGAAGCGAGAGGAGGAGCGCCTGCGGATCGGTCAGCTGAATGGAGCGCGGCGGCGCCTCCTCCATCCCGATGCAGCCCGGCTCCACATCGAGCGCGAGGAAGCGCCCGCCGGGCTCGAGGAAGCGATCCGCGTGCGTCGTGCCGGCCGGATGGAAGAGGACGCTCCCCGGCTCGGCGGGGACCTCTTCGACCCCGTGCGCAGCAGCTCCCGCGCCGGTCACATACCGCGACCGCAGGACGACGCAGAGGTGCGGTCGCTCGTGCGTGTGGCGACCCACGGGGTGATCGGGGTGATCGCGCAGCCGCGTCGCCCGGACACCGCCGGAGGAGGCAGACGCCTCGACCCGCCCGAGGTACTCGCCGAGGGGGGTGCTCCTCACCGGGGGAGGAGGCCTCCGGAGCTCGGACGATCCGCTTCGCAGTGCTCTCTCCATGCCGGGTGGACGCCGCCGGACCGCAACGCGTTGGCTTCGCCGAAGGCGGCGCAGGCCGCGTCGACGTCTCCGCGCAGCAGCTCGATCCTCCCGATAATGGTCCATGCGGGCTCGAAGGGCGACATCGCCACCCGCATCCGGAGGACCGCCTCCGCGCGGTCGAGGTCGTGATGCCGGTACAGACCGTACCCCACCTGATACACCTCGAGCGCGGAGGGAAGCGCACTCCGGCGACCCTGCGAGCGCATGCGGCTGGCGGCCTGCGCGGCGGCCGCCGCGCCCCCCTCGACGAAGGCGCTCCACACCTCGGAGGTGTCGGGCGGGCGAATCGGGTCCGGCTCGTACCCGAGCGCGAGATTCATGACCGGATTCGACAGCCGGTTCATCTGGAAGGGCGTGTGATTGGCGAGGATGACCACCACCGCCTCATGATCGACCAGGACGTTGAAGATCGTCGAGACCCCCGCCGTGCCGCCGTCGTACCCGAAGCCCGTTCCCCCATTGGAGGGAAGGCGAGGCCCGGTTCCGTAGGTGAAGGGGCGCACGCCGTATCCCTGGCCCTGCTGGTGATCCGTCCACACTGCGGCCCGCAGCTCGGTGGAGAGGAAGTCGTCGCCGAGGAGGCCGCGCGCGAACCTCGCCACGTCGCCCGCCGTCCCGCTGACCGATCCGGAGCCCCAGGCGAAGGTGGGGTCCTCGAAGGGCGCCGGGACGATCTGTCCGAGCAGCCGTTCGTACCGGCCGGCTCGACCCGCGATCAGCGCGCCGTCGACCTCGAGTCCAGTGGAGGTCATGCCCAGGGGCTCGAAGACGAGGTCGTCGAGCGCGCGATCCAGCGGGCGCTCGGTGACCGCCTCCAGGATCGCACCGAGGACGACGTAGCCGCAGCTGGAGTAGGCGTATCGGGCACCCGGTTCGAAGCGGAGGCCGTGGGAGAGTGCGATGCGGAGCCGGTCCGGCGTGGGGAAGTGCTCGCGCCGCGTCCGGCCCGTACCCGGCAGCAGGTCGCGCGCAAGGCCCGAGGTGTGCGTCAGGAGGTGGTGGACGGTGATGCGCGGGTCGATTCCGGAGTCGGGCAGGTACCGCTCGGCCGGGGCGTCGAGCTGCAGGTCACCTCGGTCGACCAGTCGCAGGATCGCCGCGGCGGTGAAGCTCTTCGACACCGAGGCCAGGAGGAGTCGGTGGTCGGTCCGCATCGGGACCTGGAGCTCGTGCGAGGCCATTCCCCACGCGCCGTCCACCACGATCGAGTCCCCGACCGAGACGACGACCTGTCCGTGGAAGCCGCCCACCTCGTGGAAGCGATCGACGACGACTTCGATCTCGCCGCGGAGGTCGCGGGCGAAGTCGACCTGAGCCGCCGTCCGGTGAGGCGCGACACCTGCCACGACAACGGCCAGACCACCCCCCATCCACTCCCTGAACCCCATGCCGTTCTCCGCTGGATTCGTCCCCCTTCCGCCGGCCTCGCGCCGGAGGTTTCACTCTAGCGGGAGGGGCGAGGGACGGTCTTGTACGGAAGAAGCGCGGCAGGGGGGGCGCCTCCGCGGGGCCGCTACTTCGGCAGCTTCCGGATGAGCTGCATCAGCCCCTTCCCGAACCCCTCCGCGACGGGTCGCCGATCGGGCGGCCGGAAGGCGAGCTGGCCCTCGGCCCTGCGGACGGCCGCCTGCGGAACCCGCCACTCCAGTCTCGGATTCTCCCGCTCCGCCTGGCGGCGGAAGAGAGCTGCGAGGCGTTCGGCGGGATCCGGCAGGTCCCGCGGGATCCGCCGCATCATCTCGAACCGCCGCATCATCTCGCGCCTCTGCCGATCGGCTTCGTCCGCCATCGCCTGGAATCGCATCCGCTCCAGGCGCTCTGCCATGAGACGGGTCCGCTCTCGCTCCTCCTCCCGTCGACGCAGCTCCTGCGCAAGGGCCTGGGCGAGGAAGTCGTCGTCCCCCGAGAGAGGCACCAGCGGTTCGTCGTGGGCACCCCAGGCCAGCGACCGGCGCGCGTACGGCCGGGAGATGACTCCCTGAGGAAGGGCCGGGAGGACGTACGGGCTCGGGTCCTCCATCGCATCGACGATCAGCTCGACGCGGGCCAGAGAATCCAGCGAGAAGCCCGGAAGATCCAGGAACTCTGCGACCCGGTCCGCCACGAGCCGGTGGACCTTGCTCCTCGTGCTCCCGCCGATATCGCCGTGTACGCCGATCACGGAGACGGAGGTCAGCTCTACCTCCGGAGGGATCACGAGGCCGAGGATGTTGAAGCCCGGACGACTCTCGTGTACGGAGGAGAAGACTCCACAACGGCGGAGCCACGGAGGCAGCCGGATGAGCTTGGGGACCAGGATGGGCCCCGGAACCGGGTCGAGGAGGCAGGCGTTGACCTCGATTCTCGGGGGCGCGAGGAGGATCCGGTCGATCCGTTCCAGCGCCATCGCCGCGGCGACCGCGCCACGACTGAACCCCACGATGTCGATCCGCGTGACCCCACTCTCGAGCATCATGCGGGCCTTGGCGATCACATCCTCGACGATTCCGTCGATCCCTCGGCCCGTCGCCGTTCCGGTCGCCACGAACATGGCGTAGTCCAGCGGCACGCTCAGCTCCTCGAAGGATGACGGGGAGGCGGCCTCCGGGTCGAACTCGAGCATCCGCAGGACGGAGCGCTCCGTGCTGCCGGGCCCCCCGATGTCGATTGTCAGGTAGCTCTGTCCCCGCGCGACCGCGGCCATCCGAACCGTGAGTTCGTTCAGGCTCGTCCGGTCCTGACTCGTCCCGTGGACGAAGATGAGGCCGCGCATGTCGATTCCTTCGATGGGGCGGGAAGTGCGGAGCGCAAGGTGCGGGGGTGCTCCCCCCGCAGCAAGAACGCAGCTCGCGGCTCGCGCTCGTAGCGGGCGGGGTGCACATTCGACGGAAACGCACGCCCCCCCCGGTACCGGGGGAGGTACCGGTGCCCGAATCCCACCTCTCGACACGCCATGAACCCGCGCCTCCCCGCAACCGCGCCCCGCTGGTACGTCGCCCTCCCCGTCGCCCTCCTCGTGCTGCACGGGTGCGGGGCGGGGACCGTCTCGACGAGCGACGAAGACGGAGTGCGCTTCGAGGTCGACGCGTCGGGCGCCTACCCCGTCGCGGTCAATCGGGGCGACGCCCCGCGGTGGATGCTCGAGCCGATCCTCGAGGTCGGGTCGACGGGGGGCGCGGGAGAGGCGGCACCGGACGAGTTCGGGCGCCTGACCAGCGTCGCGCTCGCGCCCGACGGGACCGTCTGGACCTCGGATGCGCTGGCGAGCGCGATCAAGGTCTTCTCGCGCGATGGCTCCTTCGTGCGGCAGATCGGGAGAAACGGGGAGGGCCCGGGGGAGTTCGACCGGCTCTACTCCGTCGCCTTCGTCGGCGACACCGCGCTCGCCCTCGATTTCGGAAACGGCCGTGTCGGAGAGCTCTCGCTCGACGGGGAGTGGCTCGGTCAGCGTCCGGCGGCCGGTGGGCTGTCCGGCTCCCCCGCCCGACTCCGGCTCTTCGTTCTCGACTCGACGCGGGTCTCGCAGTGGTCGTTCGACAGTTCATCGGACGACTTTCGTCGGGTCTGGATCCACCACACTCCGGGCGGTGTGACGGGGACGCGGGCCCAGGTCGAATTCGAGGCGCCCGAGAGCTTCTCGATGACGTGCGAGAGCCCGCAGATGATCCGGTTCTTCAATTCGCCCTTCGCCCCGAGCTTCCAGCAGGCCCCCGCGACCGACTCCACCATCTGGACGGCGTGGACCGCGGCCTACCGCATCGTCGAGCTGGATGCGGCGGAGGACACCGTGCGCGCGATCGAAGTCGCGGACTGGAGCCCCGTCCCGATCGATGACGACGCGTGGGAGGTCGGGTCCGCCGACTATCGGGAGGCGCGCGATGCGGGGGAGCTGGCGGGGGCGTCGTGCGACCCGCGTACTCTGCCGCGGGCGGAGTTCAAGACTGCCTTCCGATCCATCCTGCAGTCGACGACGCGTGAGCTGTGGGTCGAGGTCGAGGAGGTCGAGGGGACGCGCTGGGACATCTTCGCTCCGTCGGGGCGCCGGATCGGGACCGTCCCGGGCTTCGACTACGACGACCGTGTCGCCCCGCACATCCGAGGGAGGGAGATCGCCTGGGTCGAGCAGGACGACCTCGGGATTCAACGAGTTCGGGTCGCGCGCGTGACGGAGATCGACTGATGCGACGCGTGCTCCTGCTCCTGTTGGCTCTCCTCCCGGCCGTACCGCTCTCGGGTCAGGGGGTGGTGCCCGAGGAGCTCTTCGCGGCCTCGCCGGATGTCCTCTTCACCCGGATCGGCGACATCGTCCAACTCTCGAGCGGTCGGATCATCGCGGTCGACCCCAGCGAGAGCCGGCTCACCTTCTTCGATGGCGACGGGAGCTACTTGGCCCGGGTCGGTCGCGAGGGCACGGGTCCAGGTGAGTACCGGTCGATCGGCGGCATCTGGGTGATGGCGGGAGACTCCGTCGGGGTGTGGGATTCGCGGAACGGGCGCGTCACGATCCTGGACGGCTGGGGTGAGACCGGCCGGACCTTCAGCCCGGACTTCGGGGCGGCGACGGAGGGCGTCCATCCCGACAGGCTCCTGGCGGGGTTCGCCGACGGGCACTTCGTTCTCGCTTCGATGGGGCCCGGACCCGAGGGCGCCGAGGGAATCCGGGCGGACCGGGTCGTGCTGGAGCTCTTTGGTCCCGACGGGGAGTTCGTACGCGCGCTGGGTGAGGACTTCGGTTTTCTCCGCGTCTTCTCCGAGGCCGGCGGCGGACCCCTGCCATTCTCCCCCTACCCGTGGGGCGCAGCGCTGGAGGACGACCTCCTCTTCACGAACGGCTACTTCGCCGACGTGCGGCGCTTCGATCGAGCGGGGTCGGAGACCTCCATCCCGGTGAAGGGCGAGTCGATCGAGCTGGCGGACGCGTGGGATCGACTCGACGAGGTGGCCGGGGACCTCGGAGAGCGAGGGTACCGGTATCTGAGGGCGGACGATCGGCGAAAGGGATCGGTCCCCGCGCTCGGGCGCATCTTCGTCTCCGACGAGGGTCACCTCTGGGTGAAGGCGTACGCCCCGACGCGCGACGCGCTCCCGATGCGTCGGAGTGGGGTGCCGCCCGGGGGGAGCTGGACGGTCTACACGCCGGGGGGTGAGTTCGTGGCCTCCGTGGAGATGCCCGACGACTTCGCGCCCATGGTGGTCGCGGGGGATCGGATCGTAGGGGTCACCTGGTCCCCGTTCGACGAGCAGTCGGTGGCGGTGTTCCGCTGGAGTGGGGTGCGATGATGCGTCGGATGCCGGGGACCGCGGTCTTTGCGGCAGTGTGCCTGCTTCCGCTGGGAGTCGCGCGGAGTGCGGCGGCGAGCGCGCCGCAGGTCGAGTGGCGACTCGAGGAGGTCGTGTCCGTCGGTGCGCTGGACGGACCGGACGCGGAGATCTTCCAGTGGCCGGTGTCGGCGGGTCTTCTCGGAGCGGACGCCTTCTACCTGGTGGACCGAAACGAATACGCCGTGCGCGCCTTCGACTTCGACGGACGCCTCCTCTTCGATGTGGGTCGGGAGGGCGAGGGCCCCGGGGAGTTCGGCTTCATCGGGTACGGCTGGCGCGTGGGCGAGGAGATCTGGGTCAACGACATTCGGGGGCAGGTGAATCGGTTCTCGGCGGAGGGAGAGCTGGTTGAGGCCTTCCGCGTGCCGCGGGCCGGGGTCAACGTCCTCGACATCGACGATGCGCGACGGAGCTGGGTGACCGGTGTCCGCGGGACCCGCCCCTCTTCGCTTGGTGCGACGGTCCGCTCGGACCGGGTCTCCGCGGAGCTCCTCGACGCCGAAGGGAACGTTCTGGCTCGGGTCGACACCCTTCCGGGGACCAACCTGCGCGCGAGCGGCCGGATGCACCCCTTCTCCCCCGTAGCCCAGCCGGTCGTTCACGACGGCGCACTCGTCGTGGCGGACGACCTCCTCCCCCTGATCCACATCTTCTCGCCGCGGCAGGAGCGACGGCGGATTGGGCTCGACCTGCCCGAGGGACCGCGCCAGCGCGAGGCGGCGGAGATCGTCCGTAGGGAGCTCGAAGCCCGCGGATCGAGCGACCGCATCCTCGATCTGTCCGATGCGCCGCTCGGCGGTCGGACTCCGAGCATCGCCGCGTTGATGGTCACCGCCGAGGGCGAGCTCTGGACGAAGCCGTACGATCCATCCGTGGACTCCCACTGGCTGGGTGGGTGGGCCGGGGGAGCCGGGGGGCGATGGCACGTGTTCGACCTCGACGGAACGCTGGTCTCCGTCGTTCAGATGCCGGAGGGCGTGACCCCGATCGCGGTGGAGGGTGAACACCTCTTCGGGCGGAGCAGGGACGACCTCGGTGTCACGTACGTCCTCGTCTTCCGCATTCGGCGCGGCGATCGATAGGGGGCCAAACGTCGGTTCTCCGTGTGCTGGTTGGGGTGAGCTTCTCCGCCCGGCCCCCGCTCCCGGAGTGAGGCGTAAGGCGGGCTGAGCCTCCCTCTCGGACTCATCCGGCCTCCGCTATCTTCGGCGCGTGCCGCGGCACCGCCCTCCTTCCGAGCCACGCCCATGCCCGACGCGCTCCCGACCCGCACCTCCAAGCCGACGAACGCCCTCGAAGAGCGCGCCTGGCCGCGGCTCGACCCGGCCGCCGTCGCGCGGCTCGAGGCGGTCGCCGAGCGCCAGCGACTCCGCGGCGGTCACGTACTGTGGGAGCCGGGGGATCGCGGGTACGACTTCTACTACATCCGATCCGGGCAGGTCTCGATCGTCGATCGCGACGGGAACCGGGAGGTCGTCCGGATCGAGGCCGGCAACTTCGTCGGTGAACTCGGGATGCTGATGGGGCAGCGCGCCTTCCTGGCCGGGGAGACGGTCGGGGAGACGGAGCTTCTGATGGTGCGGCAGGCGGAGCTGCCCGATCTGATCGCCACGGACGGGGAGATCGGGGGCGCGATCGTCTCCGCCTTCGCCGCGCGCCGGAAGATACTGCGATCGTG